>JACMRA010000016.1 GCA_014376695.1 Minisyncoccota bacterium
ATAAGTATCCAACTGTAGAGAAACTAAACGAATATTTAGATAATACAAAAATAGCAAGATCAGCGTTAGAAGGTGTTGGCAAACTCACACCAGGACAGGTAAGCAGCACTGATCGTCTTAACATTGATTTATATATCAAGAAGAATCTATCAACAAAATAACAAATATAGAGAATAACGATTACCCAGCTAAAGATGCCTGGGTAATTTTATTATCAAAATTCCTATGAACTTCTGGAAAACCCTTCCTCACAACTTTAGTGTCTTAGCACCGATGGAGGATGTTACTGATACGGTTTTTCGCCAGGTGATTATACGGGCAGGGCGCCCAGATGTTTTGTTCACGGAGTTTTGCAATGTCGAAGGCGTCCAATCCGTTGGCCAGGCTCGAGTTATCCACAGGCTCAAATACTCTGAGATTGAACGGCCGATTGTGGCTCAAGTTTGGGGAGTTACCCCAGAGGATTATTATAAGACGGCCAAACTAATTGTCGAGCTTGGCTTTGACGGGATGGATATCAATATGGGATGCCCAGTCAAGAAGGTGATTAATCTTGGAGCCTGTTCTGCCCTAATCAAAGATCACAATAAAGCCAGTCAAATCATCGAAGCCTGCCAAAAAGGACTAGCTGGGAGAATCCCGCTAAGCGTTAAAACTCGCATTGGCTTTGATAAAATTGATACGGATAACTGGCTCGGCTTTCTACTTACTCAAAATCTCCAAGCCATTACAGTCCACGGTCGAACCGTGAAAGAACACTCGGCAGTACCTAATCACTACGACCAGATAGCTGGGGCGGTTGAGCTTCGAAATCAGTATAAACAGACCAAAATAGATGAGTTAAACAGCCTTGATAAGTCGGATAAAATTAAGATGATATTTGGGTGGGGACTCACTACCGGCCTAAAGTCATAAAATTGCCCCCCTCAAGGGCTAAAAGGCCATATTCTAAGCTTTGAAGGTTAAGGAGCTGACTCCAGTAAAATTGCAATTATTGGGGGTTCAGTAATTTTAGATACCGTTTTTCAACGGTAAGACAGTTGGTGGGTTGGAATTTTAGGTTAGTTTTGATTGGAGCTCCAAGACTTTGACACAAAAAAGATATTTATCTAGGCTGTTATATATGATCAAAAAAGCCAGTAATCGAGTTAGCTTTCCAGCCCTCGAGCAAGAGATTACCGAATTCTGGAAATCCAGCGACACCTTCCAAAAATCAGTTGATAATCGCAACGGAGCTGACAAATACACTTTTGTCGATGGGCCGCCTTTTGTGACGGGGATACCGCACTACGGGACCCTTTTACCATCAATTGCCAAGGACATAATACCAAGATTTAAGACAATGCAAGGTTATCAGGTACGCCGTGTCTTCGGTTGGGATTGTCACGGACTACCGATAGAACAAAAAGTTAGCCAAAAACTCGGTCTCAAAGACTCAGAAGAAATCGAAAATTACGGAATCGAAAAATATATTGGCCAGTGTAGAAGCTATATCACGGAATGTACGGATAGTTGGAGCTGGTATATTGACCGGGTTGGTCGCTGGGTGGATATGGATAATGCCTACTTTACGATGAAACCGCAGTTTAATGAGTCGGTGCTTTGGCTGTTCAAGCAAGCTTGGGACAAGGATTTGATTTATACTGGTAAGCGAGTAAGCTTGTATAGTACTGATAATAACACACCGGTAAGCGAATTTGAGGTCAATATGGATCCTTCGAATTACCGCGATGTTACTGATACAAGTATTTATATCAAATTCCCGCTCATAAGGGAGTTCAACGGGCATAAAGATCTCCAGATTTTGGCTTGGACGACGACTCCTTGGACTATGCCAGCCCACACGGCAATGGCCATCAACCCTGATATTGATTATGTTGCCATCCAGATTGAAGCGACTCAAGACAAGTATCTAGTTGCCAAAAATCTAGTTACCAAAGTCTTTGGCGAGGTAGAATTAGTACAGTTATTCGAGATTAAGGGAGCTGATTTGATCGGTCTAAAATACGAACCGCCTTTTAATTTTTATCCAGAATTAATTACCGATAAACACTTTACAGTTTATGCTGGGGATTTTGTCACTGAATCTGACGGGACTGGATTTGTGCATCTTGCTACTTACGGCAAAGAGGATTACGACCTTTTCCAAAAACACGGTATTACTCCACTTGAGAGCATTGACAAATATGGCAAAATGTTGGTTGGAGAGAGTTTTAAAGGGCTATATTTACGCCACGCCAAAAAGCGAATTATCAACGAATTACAGGAGCTAGGTAAATTATTCAAGGCCGAAGATATGGTGCATAGAATGCCGTTCTATCGAGGAGAAAACCCGCTAATTTATTACCCACAAGACTCATACTTTATCAATATCCAAAAGATTAAGCCTCGAATGATTGAGTTGAACGAGCAGATTAATTGGTACCCAAACCATCTCAAAAAAGGCAGATTTTTGGACGCTATTACTAACGCTCCCGATTGGTGCATCTCACGTAATCGTTACTGGGCTACAATTATGCCGCTCTGGATAAATCAAGCTGGCCAGACAATTGTTTGTGGATCGATTGCGGATATGGCCAAATACTGTGCTGATTTGAATCAAAAAAATGGAATCTGGTACCTAGGCAATCAAGAAGTTAATCTTCACCGCGATATTTGCGATCAAATTGTTCTAAGCAAGGACGGAGTGGAATATCACCGAACCAAAGAAGTTTTGGACTGCTGGCTTGATTCTGGGTCGGTACCTTTTGCCCAGTATCACTACCCGTTCGAGAACAAAGAGACTTTTGAGTCTGGGTATCCGGCTGATTTTATCGTCGAATATGTCGGACAAATTAGGGCTTGGTTTAATGTGGTGCTCCGAGTGGCTGTAATTGGATTTGATAGCTTGCCATTCAAAAATGCACTGACAACTGGCAATATTGCAGGTAATGATGGGCGCAAGATGTCTAAGTCTTTTGGCAATTATTCCAACCCTAAGGAGACGCTTGAGAATATTGGTGGGGAGGCTCTTAGACTCTATTTAATGGGATCTAGTGTAATGAACGGTGAGGATATGGCCTGGAGCGATACCACCCTTAACGAACAAGTCAAGAATATTTTGATACCGTTTTGGAATACTTATTCTTACTTTACGATATACGCTGAATTGAGTGACTTCAAGCCTGAGAATAGCAATTTTGTGTCCGCCAAACCGCTGGATCGATGGGTTGAAAGTGTCGTCAATCAGGCAATAATCGACTATACCAGGGCATTAGAAACCTACGACTTGCCAGCTAGTGTCAAGATCATCCAGCCAACAATTGATGCCGTTAGTACTTGGTGGATTAGGCGATCTAGAGATAGATTTGCTGATTTAGATATGGAGGCTATCCAGACACTTTATGCCGTTTTGGTTAGATTAATCAAGTTATTTGCCCCTCAGATGCCATTTGTAACTGAGCGTATTTATCAAGATATTGTTGTCTCGCTACTGCCCAATAGTCCAGAATCCATCCATCTTTGTGATTATCCAGTGGCTGGAGCCGTCGATCAAAACCTCCTAGATCAAATGAAAACTATTCAAGAAATCTGCTCATTAGGTCTCAAAGTACGCTCCGAGAGTGGGATTAAACTCCGTCAACCTCTATCTAGTGTAACTTTGCACTACTTACCTATTATTCAATTATCTGATGAATTACTCAAAATTATAACTGAAGAACTCAATGTCAAAGAGATTGTTATAGGGGTGCCTTTAGATGAATTAGCTGTAACTCTCGATACAGTACTTACACCAGAACTTGAGTCAGAGGGACTGTATCGCGAATTAACCCGTCAAATCCAATCAGGACGTAAGAACGCAGGGCTTAACTTTGGGCAGTTGGTTGCTATGCAACTACATATCTCGGATACCAAATTAACCGAATTTATAGAGTCACAGACTAAGAACCTGTGCAAAGAACTGTACTTGAGCCAAATCAAATTAGTCCAAAGCCTAGAGGCAATTAGCAGTCCCCAAGATTTCAAATGCGAGGGCGTTAAGGGTCAGATCGGATTTGAGGTTTAGGGTTTGGTTCCGGGATTAACACACCTACGGACTAAAGTAAAAACTTTTCCCAACCTCGTGGACCCTTTTCCAAGAAAATCTTGTTGTGCCATATCGGTCAAGTTTGCTTCGGTTGTTGTTGAACTGACACCAAGTAAACTCAACCCTATTTGTAATTTTTCAAAGTATTGAGTTTGAACTTCGTTTGTGGGATCGATCTTTGTTTGATCAATTTTTTTGAAAATAATTAGCAAGTTCCTGATTAATATGGCTTCCAGCGCTTGTAAATTTGCGAACGGGTCGGGTGGGTTGGTTTGTTTACTTAAATTACGTATTTCGATTATGCAATTATTTAAAGCATTGGTTATGCTATGCAAAGCTTTCTCAATCGCGCTAATTTTTAGGGTAAGAAGCTCACTGTAATCCGGCAAGATTTTGACAAAGAGAGTATCGAGGCCGTTAAGCTCAGATCCTAGAAGTTGTAATTTATAGTGATTTTCTGATCGGGGAGTTCTAACTCTAGTCTCTGGGTAAGATTTAACCTCTGCCGTATCAAATTTTTGGAGTATTATACCTGTTCCGACTGAAACGGCCTAGAGTTGAAACTCTGTGGTTTTTGCCGGGGATTCGATACGTGTACTTCTAATAAGCGATTGGGAGCCATAAATCGGAGTTAATTCAGACATATAAAAATATAGTAATTAACAAATATTCAGTTATATCTTATATTACCATATAAATAGCTTTTTGTAAATTTTTTGTTTTAAGTTATGCTTATTTTTTTGGTTATAATCCTAGCTCGAATTTATGACAAAACTCGTACATGCCAAGACATCTAGACCGTCAGCAGTCCTCAAGAGTTTAAATGCGTGGGAGTTGAGTGTCGGATTGGTGTGGAGCCGCTAGATATATAACCTAATAGCGATAAGGTAAATTGACAATTACTCAAAACTGCGACTTGCTAAGGAAGTATGTCTCCGCTAAACAAATTGGAAAACAATCCAAAAAATACACCTACCCCTTCCGTTGAACGGATCAAAAAGCATAGTTATCGATTAGCCCTGTCCGCAGGTATTATGGTAACATTAAACTCCTGTGCTTCTGTTGGCGGAAGTAGTGAAAGCGCAACCGCAACCGTCGCCGAGGAATTAGTTAACGCTATGATAACCCAGGAAAGCGGAGGGAATCAAAGTGCGGTAAGTCCAGATGGCGCTATAGGACTCGTCCAAATAATGGAGGGGACGGGTAAGCAATATTGCTCAGATCTAAAATGGCGAAAAGATCCTGCGGCTAATATAAAGTGTGGAGGTAGGATTGTAACGGCCTATGCTTCGCAATTAAAGATACCGCTTACGACGACTATAACTTACGAACAATGTTTAACTCTTTTAAGAGCCTATAATAGCGGAGTGCAAAATGCTCATCGAACGGTTTATAACCTCGATGAATATGGTAATGCAACCATTTCTAATACTAAGCATGCTGAAATTGTATGTAAAGCTGTGAATCCAGCTGTAATTTCAAATAGCAAGGCAATTAATCCGGTTGTAGTACCTAAGGCTCCACTAGCAAAATCTCAGCAAAAGCAAACAATATACTCCCAACCTTCAGTTCAAACAGTTGGATTCCCAGAAAAGCAATGCAATCTGTATAAGGGGACTTGGGACGCAAAAGCAAAATTATGTAGATAACCAATCCCTTGACTAATAAAGACAAACCTTCTAGCGTATTCTAGCTATGTTAGAAAATACCAAAATCTTAAACGCTAATTTTACTTTATACCAATTATCCAAAACTTTTATTTTGCTTTTGATGCTTTTGACAACTCTTTTTGTTGTTGGGCTTGGAATTATCAATGCTCAGGCCGCTCAGTCCAATAATTTGGAGACCAATATGACGTCCTACATCGGTTCAAGTGGGGACGATTTGGGGGAAGCGACCGCTATATCGCCTGATAATACGTATTGGTACGGCGGTTCAATTATTGATACCAGCGTTAATTACGGTCAAACTCCAATAAATATTCAAGGTGGCGGAGCTGGGATGCTATTGCATTTTGCGGCGGACGGCCAGACTCTACTCAAAGTGCTGCGTTATCCGTCCAGTGTCAAAGACATTTCAATTGACAAAATTACTAGTAAAGTTGCGGTTGTCGGAGCCTTCGGGATTTCTTATCTTAATCCGACTAATTATACTGAGGACTGGAGCCGTATTTTGCCAATTGATAGTGCGGCTATTGCCGAGAATTTTGTACGGGGGACGCACGTGGATATTGGATCCAATGGCAATATTGGGACGCTTTATGGCAAACGGATAACTATTTGGGATAGTAGCGGGACTAACTTGACTGGAAGTGGCAACACCACCTTTGGGATTAATGCCAAGATTGTGGCTGATATTGCAATGGTTGGAGCGAACAATACGGTGGTTGTGATCGGCGAAACCCAAAAAGACGGCGGGCCATGTAGTCAGTGGCGAGGTGGCTGGATGAAAGCCTACGATTATACCGGCAATCTAGTCTGGAAGAACTACGACTGGACTCAATACGAAGTTTCTGGGACTGTGCCGGGCCTTGCAACTAATAACTGTGCCGACACTATACCGCAGCGAATTACCCTCGGGGCCGATAATAATCTTTATATGATTTCCAAATCGGCAGGTGGAAACAGTATGTATCGCTACGACCCTAAGAATTTAAGTGTTGATTTATCCGCTAGTGGCAAATCTGCTGGGGGTGATAATTTTAATAATACTTCGAATATGAGTAGTCAAAATATTACCTTTATGATGAAGTATGCACCGACCACGGGGGACATTATCAAGCAGCAAGTCTGGGTCTCGCGAACGGGAACCGGGGCGGCCAACTCACTTGTCGGGAGCGATATTGCGGTCGATAGTAGCGGGGTAATTGCTATGGTTGGGCAGACGGCGGCCTACTTTCCGGATAGGCTTAATCAAATTCAGGTGGTTAATGGGCTGACTTTGCCAGCTTACGGTAATGGTTATGAGGGCTTTTATCTGGAGTTGGCCCCCGATATGAGGACAAGGATTCGAGCTACCGCATTCAAAAAAACCCGAGAAACTCAAGTGGCCTCCGTTGCCATTCAAGGAAATAGGCGGGTTTTGGCTGGTAGCACCAATTATCCCGATGCCAGTATCCCGACCAAAAATTCAATTCAACCAAATATTGGCGGCGGTAATAGCGATGGTTTTGTTAGTAGTTGGGGCTTTGAGACGGCAGCCCGTGACTACGCCATCAATGCAACCAAGATGCCGACCGGTCAAACTGTCCCCTTGAATTCGAGCTTCGGTACGACTTTAAATTATAGTTACAGCGGAGTAGAATTACCCGTCAGCACCAATATTCAATTTACGGTGTCAGAGGGAATCGATTACACTAACGAATTATACGATGGATTTAGTTGCCTGATTATCACGGGCAACAAGAAGCAATGCACCAAGACTTTGACGGCTGGTCAGTGGCAAGCTGGCGGTTCAATAAGTCTTAATTATTCTGTAAGTCGAGTTTTGGCAGGTCAAAAGAACAAGGAAATTGTCTTTCAGGTTGTGCCGCTAAGTGCCGGTGGCCAAGCCGACCTTTACCCGGCTAATAACATTGCCACAATTCCAATTACTATCGATGATACCACGGGGCCATCAGCCGATTATTCATATTCTTTGACTCCGATTACATCAGGGGCAGTACCGCTCGGAGGGTATTTTGAAGTCAAAATTGACTATCTTTATACTGGTCCAGTCAATCTTGCGACCGACAAAAAACTAAAAATTATTGTACCATCCGGCTTAGAATATGATCCATTGAATCGCTCTGGTCTTACTTGTGCCATTGTTGCGGGCCTTGAAACTTGCACTACGACACTTCTCAACCAAGATCTCAAACTTGGCAAAAGTCGACCTTTTTTGTTTCGGGTTAAAGCGCCTTATGTTGGGCCAATTAATCAATCAGTACTCTTCGGGATATATAATCAAGACGGGTCAGTTGTAGACACGATACCGGCCAATAATCAAGACCAGCCCCTAAATATTCTTATTAATCCAAATATGACGGCAACAAACGATTATCAGATTAATTTAAGTTCAGCCATTACAAATGTGGCTCTTGGTCAGGCTACCTCCCCAAAAATCAATCTCAAATATACGGGGAATACTCCGCCAATTAGCCAGCGGATCATTGTAACTATCCCAACTGGGTTTAGCTATAATTATTTGGTCAATGACGGTTTTGTGTGTATTGTGGCTAATGGTATTCAGACTTGTCAGCGAGAGGTGGCGGCAAGCGAGTGGCTGACTGCCTCAAGTGGCGCTGGTTTGGATATTAATCTCAATCTAATTGCCGATAGCATAATTAGCACGCCTACTACCAAAACTATAACTGCCAAACTAGGCATTATTGCCAAAAATGGCGAAGTCGATCAAACAACCCTTAACAATATCTCTAGTCTTGATTTGACTCTGAGTAGTACTGCAACTCCCAAACCAGCAACGCTTGCGATCAAGGTCAATCTGGCAAGTAGCTACGATATGGCTACTGGAGCGATGAAGACAAGTCTTCGAACCAAGAATTTGATACCTTCTGCTCAACCGTATAATTCGAGTTTATTTGGTTATGCTGGCACGGAATCGGTTACTAATACTCAGGCTGATATTGTGGATTGGGTTTTGGTCGAGATACGCCAAGGCGCAACTACTGTGGCCAAAAAAGCCGGCCTGCTCAAGTCCAATGGCTTGATAATAGACCCTGTTAGTCAGGCTGAAATAACATTTGACGGTCCGGATAGTCTTACTTATCAAGTAATTATCAGGCATCGAAACCATTTGGCAATCAGTACTAATTCTAACATCGCAATTACCGCAAATCAAGCTACAAGCCTGGATCTAACTACCAATGATAATATCAAAGGAGCTAATCAAGTTATGCTCAAATCCGGGGTTTTTGGGCTTAAGCTTGGTAATCCCAGCGGTAATAATGTAATTAATTCTCAGGACAGAAGCCTAACTCGAACCGGAGGAGATGCCAATGGTGTCTACCGCCCCGAAGACCTGAATATGGATGGGATTATAAGTTCCGCTGACCGAATACTTGGTCGCCTAACTATCGATGTAGCTGAGATTGTTTAAGCTTGCCTTTGTATGTTACTATTCTGACAATAATCGGCACAAGGGCTAATAAACAGCCAATAATGTGGAGTAGGATTAGCGGGGCAATTATGCGAATTTGATTGAAGTGCATTTGGTCGCTATATTGGTTGACTAGAGTAATCACCGTATCAAAAATTGGGAGATTTGCAAAGTTAATCGGCAACAAATAACCAAACGGAACGACTACCGCCAGGGCCAAAAAGCCTAGGAGGCGATAGTTATGCCTAGCGATGGAATACTGTCCAGCCACAAAAATTATATTATAAATAGCCACAAAAACTGTATACAGAAGGATCAGCGAGATAGCCCAGCTATAACTTGTACGGTTAAATAAGCTCATTAATTGATTACCAAATACCGCAAATACCAGCCCAATTCCCAAACTAAAAATACTAACCAATGAGCAAGCTAGTCCAAAGATGAGCTTAGAGTCTTTTTTGGCGGTGTAGGCAACTAAGGTCCCAAGACAAGCCGTCGCACCAAAGAAAATAATTTGCCCGAAATTGAATAGAACTGCCAAAAGATCTTTGGCCTCGGGATTAATTTGGGCTAGTTGACTAATAATCGGACTAATATTCAGGACGCTACTAAGCAAAAACAAAGCCATCATTGTAAACAAAAGGCTGGTAAATTCACTTTTGAGATTGAGTTTGAGATCGGATTTGCAAACGGCCCGAGATAGATTATTTTGCTCATAATATCGACCAACAAAGATATAAGTAATTAGCCAAAGACTAAAGAGGGCGGCCATCAGTCCAAGGGGCAATGCCCAGATCCCAAACCCAAAATACAGTAGCCCAAATGTTGCCCCAAATCTAACTAATGTACTAAGAATCCCACTAATACTAAACGGAATAATTCGAAAAACACCCATCAAATAATTATGTTGCAAACTAACATAGAGACCAGCGACTTGATAAATAGCCAGCGTTGTTAAGATAAGCCAATTGGTATTAGAGGTATAGATCCCATAAAAAAGGCTAGCAACCAATGAGGTAATTACCACGGGGTTGAGGACTAGCCGGCCGATCAATGATTGATACTTGAGCAAATACGACTGGGCATCGCTTAGGCTGGCTGCCTGGTGGAGAGTGACTTGTCGGATAAGATTGGTTGTCAGGGTGGCTGAGAGAGAGCTGCTAATGGCCAAAAAAGAAGTCAAACTGGTCCAGATACTATAGTCATTAGAGAGGGAGCGACTAACGAGAATTATCAAGAAATAATTAAGGAAGGCCGTAAAAATATTGGCCACAAACACAATTGCCGAAGAACGGAGAAACTGCCTTGACTCTTTGGGCTTCTGGGTTTGAGTAGGTGGTTTTGGCGTCTCGGCTATGGCCTGGCCTGGCCTCTTTGATTGGTTAGGGTCTTGGGCGTAATCTGCGTCGCTAAGAGTGTCATTAGTCATAAATTAGGTTTAGTCTCAATAATAATTATCGATTGGTCAATATTGATATGATTTACCCCAACAAAAAACCCCTAAAATTTAGAGGAGATTGTAATTGAAGCTAGAAGTTACTTAGGCTTTCTTTCGTTTGACCATAAAGTAGGTAATACTAGCGGTTGTAATTAGAGCTAGACCTGCGAGCAGAGTAGAGCTATTAACACCGGTTCGAGATAGAGTATCTACAAGGGGTTTGGTGACGTTGGCCACAGGTTTGACTGTCTCATTGATAGAGCTAATCACTGGTCTGACTGTGTTATTAACGGTGCTAACAACGGTAGTGATAAGACTAGGGTCTTGAATAGTTTTCCAAGTGACGGAGCGGGACATTAGTTCTCGATTGGCATTGGTGAGCGTAACGTAGGCGCTAAAATCACCTTGCTGTTCAAGGTCTCGAAGATCCCCATTAAGTACAGTATATTGGGTTGCATCTGCGGCTTGTGCATCAACAGACCCGAACGGATTAAAAGCAGTTTCCTGAATTAGTCCTTTGAGTTTGGGGCTCAAGTTGATACTGAAACTACCTGACATATCTGCATTTACTTTGAGTGTAATCTTGCGGCCTGAGGGAGTTGTGATTACGACAGTAGTTTGAATTAGACTTGCCGAAATTAATTGACCGTCCGCGTCCTTGAATTGGATATTTTCAATAATTAGATCATTATCCTGTCCGACATAAATAACTGATTTAGTTACTGATAAATTGGCATCGAGATAATCTGAACCAGACACTTTGATTGTCTGAATTAATAGTCCGCCAGCACTAAAAGGGTCTCCAGCTGACTCAAGAATTGCATTGACAAAGTTTGTGGCTTTGACATCTTTGAGTTGTTTTTTGATACAAGCTTTGAAAGTTGGCTTGTTAGGGTCGCAGACACACTTATTATTGATGCGGATTTGCCCCATTGGACATTTGGTACCTGAGTAGTCAGACTTTAATGAGTCCTGGGCGGAGACATTTATTCCGATTAGCGAAAATACGAAGATAAAGCCACACAATGCCAGTGTTGTTAGTTGTTTTGATATGTTATTTGACATAGTATTTTGTAGGATGGTATTAGCCTTTGACTGATACAAAATGTAACGAAGTTCAAAGTGCTTTATACCTAAAAAACAAAACGCTTTTTGTCTAGCTACCACAAGGTTGTTATTGTTTGCTATTTATAGGTTAGCCAACTAGATGATTATCCCAAATTACCCACTGCATTCGCCCAGGTAAATTACTCAAAAATTCAACATCCTTGAGCGCGATTGCCTGATAATAGAGTTTTTTGTCCATTTGACCTATAGCCTTAAGTGCAAAAACAAAATTGGCCATTTCAAATCCAGCCACAAATCCCGTCTTAATGATTTGATTATCAATGCTTATCTCCTTGAATATGGAACCGGCAACATCGGTAACTTTGTAGTCGCGAACTTGGCTGACATAATAATCTTTGACTGTTTTGGCTACTTCGACGGGGATTTGCTTGAACATAAAGCGACTGTGCTCCAGTTGATCGCCCTGACCATTAGCAACAAAAAAAGCGTTTTTGGCTAGGTTTTTGAACAATATAGATTTGGCTAATCGGTAGTTCTCAAATCCACCATGGGCGTCGAGATGCTCTGGATAAATGTTCAAGAATATACCCCCAATAAACTTACCAAGCCCAAAGTGCCGATTTTGTTTTAAGCCTTCGCTCGATAGTTCTATAACCACGTATTTGCAGCCATTTTTGACCATATTTGCCAGCTCTTTTTGAAGATAGACCGCGTCAATACTAGTCATTTTGTAAGGGTTGATAATTTCGCCCTGTTGATCGCCTGTCGAATTGATTACGGCGGTGGAAAAATAGCCAGTTTTGACCCCGAGGCGGTTGAGGAGGCGCCCCAGAAAAATTGCGGTACTGGTCTTGCCTTTGGTGCCGGTTACAGCAATAATTTTGAGCTTTCGAGCGGGAAAACCAAAAAAGATACTCGCCAGAATTGCCTTAGTCCCATGACCGATCGGTCTAATTGCTTGTGTGAGGTTTGGGCCAAGAATACTCTTGAGTAGGCCGAAGATTGGTTTGATTTTCATAGGAATTGAGTCGTTATAAGAATATTCTACCAAAAAAGTTTTTCTGGCAATTGACTAACAGTGTCTCTACCCAAAACAATGCTTTAATCAACAAAATATACTGACTAGATTTTGAATTTTTGATATTACTTTGACCCTCGCACGCAGTGGTAATTTGACAATTTTATTTTTTTTGGGGATTGTATGTTTAAATCAAATGTAAAAAAGATTATGTCTATCCAAAAAAAACTAAACAGAACAGAATTTATTGAAGAATTATCAAGCAATCTAGGCGTGTCAAAATCACAAGTAGAAAAGTTTTTGAATGGGTTTATCGACCTAGTAACCGAAAAGCTTACTTCAGGTTTTAGCGTCAACCTAACCGGATTCGGTCTTTTCAAAGTTGTTACACGACAACCAAGAATTGGTATCAATCCAAAAACTGGACAAAAGATGGACATCCCAGCTTCAAAGTCAGTAGGATTCAAAGTAGGTAAAACTCTAAAAGAAGCAGTCAAAAAGTAATTAAACTTTAAACTTCAAGGTGTATACCCCAAAATAATTTCTCTCCATTAAGGAGAGTTTTTGTTGCGGTTTTTTTTGTTAATCTTCTTTATTAACCAGTTCTTGACCTAGTTCGTAGGGTCCTGGAGTGGCCGAAACATAAATACGCTGGCCAACTTTTTGTTCGAATTCGTGCCGCCTTAATGGTCGATTATTCAAGGCCGAAGGTAAGCGAAACCCGTAGTCAATTAGATTAGTTTTGCGAGACCTGTCCCCTGCGTACATAGCACCGATCTGCGGGAGAGTAATATGACTCTCATCAACAAAAGTCAAGCAATTATCAGGGAAATAGTCTAGTAAAGTACTTGGCGGCTCGCCTTCAACTCGCCCATCAAAATAGCTAGAATAGTTCTCAATCCCCCCGCAAAAGCCTAGCTCGAGTAGCATTTCAGTATCATTCATTGTTCGCTGTTTGAGGCGTTCAGCCGCTAGTAACTTGTTATCATTTTCTAGTTCGGCCAGCCTCACGTGGAGATCTTGATCAATCTTACCGACCGCATTTTGAATTTTTTCCATTGTGGTGACGTATTGCTTAGCCGGAAATACCATATATCCGTCGAGTTTGCCGAGTCCACGGTTGGTTAGAATGTCAAATCGTTCGATTAATTCGAGTTGATCACCCCAAAATACCAGTCGAACGCCGATATTTTCTTCGTTACTGGGGTATATTTCCAGCATTTCGCCCCGCACCCTAAATAGCCCCCGTTTAAGATCCATATTAGTTCGATTAAACTGCATATCGACAAGCCTTCGGGTTAATTTTGAGAGATTGTAATTTTGGCCTGTGAGTAATTCGAGTTTTAGTGATTGATAGTCTTCGGGGTTACCAAGTCCATAGATGCAGCTCACCGACGAGACGATAATGACGTCTTTTCGAGTGAGTAAGGCTTGGGTGCTAGCGTTTCGGAGCCTTTCGATTTCTTCGTTAATTTGAGTTTGTTTTTCGATAAATGTATCGGTTTTTGGGATATAGCTTTCGGGCTGGTAGTAGTCATAATAACTAACAAAATAATGCACCGAATTATTAGGAAAGAATCGCTTAAATTCCTCAGCCAATTGAGCCGCCAGGGTTTTGTTGTGAGCTATAACCAGGGCCGGCCGTTGCAGATTATTGATAATATTGGCCATTATATAAGTTTTGCCGCAGCCCGTGACCCCCAAAATAGTCTGTTCTTGATTGCCATTTTTGAGACTATCGGTAATTTCATCAATGACTTTTGGCTGGTCGCCCGCGGGAGTATAATCGGCTACCAACTCAAAAACACCTCCTTGTTGACTAGTCGAATTATGATCGGAAAATATATTATAACCAGAGGTTTTTACTTGTTCGGGGTTTGGTGTTGTGGTGGTATCTTGTGGTTGAATTTTCATATGGCTTGTTTGGAGGAGGGAGGGTTAATTAGTGAATTGTTTGATGACTAGAACTCTAGCAAAATCATCCTCGTCTGTCAAAATATTATAAATCCATTTTGTGCCCGGTTTAAGTGTTAGGGTTTGGAATGTCGTTTGAATAATTTTTTTGGCTTCGTAGATGTTGCGTGGATCTAGTTCTAACCATATTTGGGACGGCATATTGCCCGAGTACTTACTTACTAGTTGGTGAATTAGTTTTCGTGTCAAATCCAATCCGTCCGTCCCACTATACAAGGCTATTTCTGGTTCGGCGCTCACTCGATTTTTTTCTTTGTTTATTAGGTCTCCAATTGGCACATAAGGTAGATTAGCTACTAGTATCCAGTTGGTATTAGTTGTGGGTAGTATTATATTATCGAGTAAGTCAGTTTGAATAAATTCAATGTGCGGATGTTTTGGGCAGAGTCTAATTTGATTGTTTTTGGCCACTTCGAGGGCTTTTCTTGAGATGTCGGTTAGGATATTGTAATCAAACAGGGGTGCAAGGGTCAAACCAATAATTCCAGAGCCAGTCCCAACTTCGACCAATGTGGTCAGCGGCTCAGCTGTATGGCTTTCGGCCTCAGCTTTGAAGTCTTCGAGTTGGAGGATTAATTCGTTGACCCAGAATTCAGTTGCCGGCCGCGGAATAAGAACATCTTTACTAATTACAAATTCCTGATTACAAAAATTCACCGAACCTAGCAAATAATCAAGCGGGTAGCCGCTGTCCAAGAGGGCAATTTGAGACTGGATTAAATCAAACTGGGAACTTGTCAACTTGAGTTGCTGGCCAAGTACGCGATTAATCGGGAGAGATAGGAGTTTGGTAAGAAGGCGAGCCTGACCAAAGTTTTTTACACAAAAATCAATAGTAGTCATAATTTGAGTCTAATATGTTTAAAGCCGGTTAGACATTAATCTTCGAGAATAGACTAGCGAACCTATTGCTAAGCCAAAACTCACGAGTGTCCCTATCAAATTAGCCAGCAACACGAAAGTCGCTGTTACGGCCAGTAAGCCAGAGGCCAAAATCAAAAAAGTATAAGGTGATTGCAAATCCAGAGACATAAAATATAGATACTTATATAATATTAATTAATTTATTCTAATTATATTTAACAGGGTTGTCAATTTGACAAAAATCCAAATTATT
Organism: Minisyncoccota bacterium; assembly: GCA_014376695.1. Lineage (GTDB taxonomy): Bacteria > Patescibacteriota > JACMRA01 > JACMRA01 > JACMRA01 > JACMRA01. Next base: position 15,779 of record JACMRA010000016.1, read on the forward strand.
CTAACTATTAGATGGTATCTAAGGAGAGGTGGCCGAGTGGTCGAAGGCACTTCACTGCTAACGAAGCATACCCTAAACCGGTATCCAGGGTTCGAATCCCTGTCTCTCCTCCAAAACATAATCCAATACCAATAAATTATGGGAATCAAAATCAATTCTCATCTATGTCCCAATACCCAATAGTAAAATTCAAACCAAAAATTCAGTTTAATTTGCTAAATGAATATTTGGACAAGAAAGCCGTAGGAAAATTTTTATTTGTAGGCACATTCTTTGCGTTATTATTTTGCTGTATTTATCTTCCTTTCAAGGGGATTCGATATAATTCTAATACTAATTCACTTGATGGCCGAGGTGCCATATCCGTTCTGGAATCCAAAAAAGAGCCAATGGATGCAACCCCAAAAACAAAAGAAACGGCAACAATAACCCCAAAAACAAAAGAGAGAAAACCCATAGATACCGGCCCGGTAGACGATGTCAAAGTCAACTCTTTTATACCAATTATCGCCATTAACCGAAGTTTCTGGCCAAAAATGCAACTCCCAGATCTTATCTCTCCAATTAGTAACTCGATTAATCAAATAATTCAAGGAATGTCCAAAGTCGAGACAAAACCCGTTAAAACCACCAAAATTCTTGATGTGGCCACTAGTAATAACACGGGACTTGGGCCAAGTAATTTGTCTATTGATCCATTCGCCACTAATTCAGCCAAAATTCAAGCCGTTTCGGGTCGAGTAATATGGCAAGACGGGGCTAATTACAGCGTAAAAAGCGACAAATTCTTGATACGCTCCAACCTAAGCATCCAAGTGGGGGACAAAGTGGAGTCTTTGACTGTAGATAACAGCGGTCTCTTACCTGCTGATACATTGCTTTCGGTCAACAAGGATACCTTTATCAAATTAGGAGGCAACCCAAGCAACCAAAGTTATATTGATGCCGTTGTCAAAACCAGATAAATTTTTCATACTTATTTTATATGAACCAAGATCCTAATCCGCAGACCAACCTCGACCAGCCAGCAATTATCCCAACTGTTGTGGCTCAGCCAGAATTCCAAGAAGCCGTAATTGTGGCCCCAGCACAGGTCTTTCAACCAATCCAGTCAATCCAACCTACCGCCAAACCGCCCAAAAAAAAGCTAGACATCCAAAAAAACTGGCTGGTCAACTACACAACAATAGCCTTATCAATTGCCTTGATAGTGCTTATGCTCGGTATGGGAGGTTGGGTTATTTATTTGTATATTAATTCATCTAACCTGCAAACCACAACCGCAAACGCCGTGGCCAGTGAGAGTCAACAAAAAATTCTTCGCGAACGACTTCAAGATGCCTACGAGAGACAAAGTGCCCTCAACGATGATATGGTAATTCTTCAAGACCGCTCGCTTCAAGTAACTACCAAGTACCAATCGCAGCTACTCAAGAATTTTCGGGTACTTCAAGGGAAGCCCGAAGCCATCCAAGGTCAAAACATCGAGGATATGCGAAACGCCGAAGAAAACCTATCCACTGTTCTCAATGATATAGATATTCAAATTAACACCAACGCCAAGAAAAAAGAGCAACTTAAACAAGAAATTGACACCCTGTATAAGCAAGCTCAAGAGGAGCAAGCCCGCCGCTTGAATATTCGAGATGGACTAAGGCAGTAGTAATTTTTTGACAAGATAAAGTTTTTTGACCTGTAATATATCATATGTCAAAACCCAAGTTAAAAATATATTGGTCTCGTCGGGACTTTCGGCTCACGGATAACCCAGCTTTAACCAACGCAATCAACTCGGCCGCGAATCTTGGTGTACCGATGATAGGATTATATATTTTGGATCCTGGTTTATTGGAGGTCGATAGCCAAAATATCGGGTCAGCTCGTCGACTTTTTCTAGCTCAAAGCCTTGGGGACTTCGTTCACAAATTCAAGGATTTTCGAATCTGTATTAACTCGCCAAAAGAAGTATTTGCCGTCCTGGCTAAGAATTTTGAGTTGGAGGTTTTTGCCAATAGCGATATCGAACCATACGCCATCGCGCGAGAAAAATTAATTGTCGAAGAATTAGAGCAGCAAGGCGGCAAGCTCAATCTTTACAAAGATCAACTATCTATCAGCCCGAATGTGGTTACCGGTATGGGCAATTTGTACTCGGTATTTACTCCGTTCAAAAAATCTATCTGGAGCGATTTTCTCAATCTCAAATCCCTGCCTCGAATTAACCCAATGACAGCTTTGCCAGACCAAGCCGACTTTGTTCTCGATTTACAATCATACGGGTTAAAGACTCTTTTAATCCCAGAGCTAATTGAGGATACCGCCGCCAGCATCTACGATTTGATCAAGCGGCCAGATATCTTGACCCTGGACGGAGGTCTTAAGATAAATGTTAGCGAGCTAATGCAGAATCTAAATATAGCCCCAATTGAACCAGCTAACTTGCCTTATGTTAACGAAGAGCAGGCGCTGGAGGCTTTGACAAATTTTTTGGAATATCGGATACTTCATTATAAAGAGTCCCGAGACAATCTTAGCCTAGAGGCAAGTCTCGGTACCCAAAATAGCCAGATGAGCCTAGCTCTCAAATGGGGATTGGTATCGGTCCGAATCGTGGTCGCAAAAATTGTAACCCAATTCGGTGTAGAGGCCATTAACAGCAATGAATCGCTTAGCACTTATGTTAGTGAGTTAATTTGGCGTGAGTTCTATCGCTACATATTATATCATCACCCACTGCTTTTGGAACAGGAGTTTCAACCCAAATTTCGCCAGACCATTGCTTGGGAGTCAGGGAACAAGGCTTTGGAGTACTTCGTGGCTTGGATACAAGGTAAAACTGGATACCCAATTGTTGATGCATGTATGATGGAAATCGCCAACACAGGACTAATGCATAACCGCGGGCGAATGATTGTCGCCAGCATTCTAACCAAAAATCTGGGTATTGATTGGAGGTGGGGACAGGCATATTTTCGACTTAAGTTATTAGATCTCGACGAAGCAAGTAATAACGGCGGCTGGCAATGGGCAGGTAGTGTCGGCGTTGATCCCAAACCTATTAGGATTTTTAATCCTTATCTCCAGGCTGAAAACTACGACAAGACTGGTACTTACCAACTAAAATGGCTTTCCGAAAGTCAACGAAAATACAAACCGCTTATCGAGCACAGCCTAGCCCGAGATATGGCAATACGTCGATACGGCTTGGCCCGAGAGCAAGCTAACCCTAACCAAACTCCAATTTTCGATGACCAAATCCTATAACCAATTATCCTCCGAGATAAAGAGCAAGCTCGAATTACTGGGCATAGATATCGAAGTCAAATATATAATAGAAAACCAATCTAGTCTCACGAGTCCCTCAGAACAATTAGCCAATTTACTCAAAAAACCCAGTATTTCCACGGCAAGCTTGCGAGCCCCAGAGGGTTATCACCTACCTAATATTATGTCCAGCTTGGAGGGCGGCATCCTAGATAAATTCGGCGGACATCCCTGTGCAGCTGGTTTTTCGACTCGGACGGCGGCTTTACCATTGGTTAAACAAGGTTTTTTGGACTATTTGAGTCACGGCGATCAAGGGGTTTTGGATATGAGCAGCTTTCAGAGTCAAATACCGAGTAATTTGATTACCAAGATTACGGCCGCAATGCGGGCAAGCCTAGACAAAAATGTAATTTACATTGATTATGACAAGCTTAATTTAGAGTTGCTGGCTGAGGTCTTTAGACTAGAGCCGTTTGGGATAGATTTCCCTTTTCCGTATTTTTTGTTTGAGTTGCCGAGCCGCAGAGTCGCCAGTCGCAAGGTCCTGGGCAGCGAGTCCAAGCATATCAAAATTGGAATGGACAACGGTATTAATTTGACCTTTTTTAACTTGGAGTTGGAGCTGGTTAAGAAGATTAATGCGGGTAATTCGGACTTAATAATCCTAGCCAAGCTATCCCAAAACACCTGGAATAACAGTACAAAACTCGAGTTAATCGGCGAGGCAATTTGCGTTGGTTAATTTTTTGGTTGGTGACTTTTGTCTATGCAATGGATAAGTAAGATAGTCAAATCTCACCTTGGCAAAATAAAAGTACCCAAATTCTCTGGGTACTAAGTTGAGGTATTTATAAAGTGTGGTAGATGCACCAAGGAAATCGAAACTAATTCTAGCAGAGACTTTTAGTCTTCTTTTTTCTCAGAACCAAGTATCACATCGAGTGTAGTATTGACCACAGTCTTGAGGAATTGATAACTGCCGCCGTTATTGTCACCGTTAGCATCTTTCGATGCGTAGGATAATTTTCCAGTTTTGGGATCGATTCCTGAGTGGTTTCGTTCCTGCGAACCTGAAACACGACTAGTAACAGAACCATCTTTATGGGTCATTACAACTCGGCCAGGATTCTCGGGGTCGGGCTTCCAATTTGACATTTAAGTCACCTATATATTGTACTCAACATCAGTGTTATCACCGATAACTTGAGCTTGACATATATATACATATAGTTGTCAAATTTAGACATAGGCTCGTAAAATTTACGTTGTTAAAAATACTGTTTTAAGCTAATATGTCCACGCTCAATTACATTCACGGAGGTCAGACCGTCCAAAAAATTTCTTACAAAAAGCCTATCGAGTACGATGTCAGCCAAAAACTAATAGCCAAAAAAGGTACTATTGAGAACTTGACTCTTAAGATCTTTGAACGAGAATTTCAAGGCCAAGACAAGAATAAAATTGTTCGGCTGTGGATAGATGGTCAATTCTATGTTCGGGATTTGAGAATTAACTCAGAATTTATGAAATACAAGCAAACCCTAACCGATGAGGAGAAATTCCAGAATCAATTTGACTTAGAAGAGGCATTGATAAACGCTTATGAGGACGCCGTTAATAATTTAATCAAAGGAACTTTACTATATGGCGTTGACCCAAACATTAAGCTTGTTGATTATCTGAAAATGATTAGTAATCATATGGATAATCGAGAATATTGGCATCTGTTCGATAGGAAAAACAACGAACTGAAAAGCAATGATGAATTTTTTGATTGGATTGAAGCTAACCCAGAGCCCTATTCTATGGATTAAACGTATTCCTTGCCTTGGTTGATAATTGACAAAGGCATATATCTATCCGTATATTTGTATATATGACCAACCCCTCATCTCCTTCAAAATTCAAGTGGCTATCGCTTGTCGTCTTATCCCTGGCACTGGCGATCATTGTTATAGATGGTACCGTCTTAAACGTCGCCCAAAAATATGTAATTGATGATCTCAAAACTGATTTATCGACCATTCAATGGGCTTTTACTGGTTATTCTTTAGTTCTGGCCGCTTTGACAATATTTGGCGGTCGACTCGGAGACCTTTTTGGTCGCAAAAAAATGTTTGTTTTAGGTGCTATAATTTTTGCACTTGGTTCGACTGTGACGGCCTTTGCCCAAAATTCAACAATGCTTTTGATTGGCTGGTCGGTAATCGAAGGAATAGGCGCGGCTTTGATGGTACCAGCTTCTTCGGCCTTGCTAGTTAGTAATTTTGAGGGTAAAGAGCGTGGCATTGCCTTTGGGATTTATGGGGCTACGGCTGGGGCGGCTTCGTCTTTTGGGCCGATACTTGGTGGGTTTTTTGCTTCCAATATTGGTTGGCGCTGGGCCTTTGGTATTAATGTCTTTATCGCCATAATTCTTTGCCTAGGCTCTCTAATAGTCCTGGATAAAAAAGAAAATTATCCCGAAAAAACTTATCTTGACTACATCGGAGTCTTACTCTCGGCCACGGGGCTAACAGCCGTTGTCTACGGAATTATCGAAGCTGGCAAAAATGGATTATTCCATCCCACATCCCTCTCAATTCTCGGCGGGCTGGGATTGTTGGTTGCCTTTGTGGTTTACGAGCTTAATCTCGAAAAAGAGGGCAAAGACCCATTAATCTCAATCGCAATATTCAAAAATCGCTCTTTCACCTTTGGAGTCTTAACTCTGGCCAGCTTGTTTAGCGGGTTTTCGGGATTAATCACATACGGCGTAGTGTCTTTCTTTTTGGTGGTTCGGGGGCTATCGGCTTTCGAAACTGGACTTGCCCTAATCCCCTTTTCTATTACAACCCTTGTCTTAGCACCCCTATCAGCAAAAATTGCTGACAAAATCGGTCAAAAGACCCTTGTAATCCTGGGGCTGCTAATCAATTCCATTGGTGTTTTTCTAATTTACAATGCTCTAAATATTTCGGCGACTACTCAAGACTTTATTATCCCCTTTGCCGTAACTGGTATTGGCTTTGGGATGATTGCGGCTCAACTTAATAATATTATTCTCTCCAGTGTCAAGGTAGCTCAGGCCGGCGTCGCTTCGGGTATTAACGGTACCATTAGAGAAGTTGCACGCGCACTTGGGATTGCCATTATTGGGGCCGGGTTTATTAGTATGACAACTAATTATACTGGACTTAATCGGCTTGTCGGTATTACCGATGCTTCCAAAGTAGCGCTTTTATACACTCTCGGGGCAAATATCATAGCAATTGCCCTAGCCTTCGGCATAAAAAACAAAACTCAGGAGTCAGGATCCACTCTTCAAAAGACAATTTAGAATGTTTAAAATGTTTAAAAGGGGCTGGTTTTGCGACCTAAAAGTTTGACCAAAGGTATTAAGTATTGTATAATTGGGCTAATATAAAATGTTAAAATGCCTATAGAATTACAAGTTACTACTCAAGATAGACCAAATACCGAAAGTAGTCTAAGCCAAAAAGAAATTACTAGACTTTATTACTTAGCAACAACCCTTGGTTTGTCTTTAGTTACTAATAATAGTGATTCAACAGATTGGGCTGCAACACTACAACGAAATGACATCTTGATCCAGAGCTTTTTTGAAACTAATGCAGCGGCTGTTGAGCTTTATGTAGACCTTATTAGACTTGTAAATACGATTTCAAACTTCACTGAATCTTCACCCTTAACAGTCGCCGAACGCATGGAGCTGTACCAATTGAGCCAAGAGATTGGACTCACATTAGTCCGCACACAAGATGATTATGCCATCGACTGGAAAGCATCAATCCTCGCAAATCTTACCCCACTCTATCCTAACGAAGGCACTTTTCCCACAGGTCACAGAGCTAGAATTTTGGAATTAGGTGGAAAGTTGGGTCTGAAGAATCTCCCAAAGAGCTGGAAACATTTAGAGCAAATAAACACTAGTCGGCACATATACAGAGATTTTCTTGGACTGCCGTTACTGAGTAGGAATAGACCTTTTGATACTATGGATTATCCGACGGTAGAATTTGAGGCAAAGACACTCAGTCCGCAGATATTAATCGATATAGAAAACGGTACAAAAAACTGTGAGGATTTATCAACTCTAATCGAATCAATGTGGAATTATAGGGCTGATAACGGAATTAATTAACCGACACCTACCCCAAAACAATATTAGCTCCCTGATTTGTCCTGACGTAGTGATAAACGAATTTTTGCGGGAGGGGAGTTTTGCTCAGCATTTGGACATCGCTTAATTTGTAGTCATTGGCATCGTGGGTGACAAGCTTGACTTCGTGAACAGGAAAATCGCAGTAGTCCTGAAGTGATGGGATACTGTTGCCAGCGCAAAGCGTCCAGGGTCCGTCAACTTGGGTTGTGTAGTGAATTTCCATAATCGAATGCTCGTCAACTTGATAATTAGTTGGCATTTGGACGCGAACTGTATTGAGACCTTGGCTAAACATCATCAAGCTACCGTCAAGAGTAATCTTAGAGACTACGCAGTGATCGGCAACAATTTCGACTTTTTCAATATTAGGATTTAGAATGTGTAAAAGATATTTAATCGAGGCCTTTTTGAGTTTTTTGACAGTCATATCAACTGTTAATAGAGAATATTTGAGCAAGTAATCGGCGTTGGCAGTAGTATTCATAGGTGATATTCTAAGAGGCTTATACTACTAGTCCTAGCACAAAAAACTAACAATGTCAAAAGAATTTATTTAGGTTAATATTTAGATTAAATCTAAAGGCTATTGGTTTTTGGGTAATTCAAATTGACACTTTTTTTTATGTGTTATTTAATATGTGACAGACGAATTGCTATTATATTTCGTTTTTGTCTATTACCATATAGTCCGAAGACTACGGCCTCTCGTTAGTTTCTAGACCAAACCTAAAATCAGTAGAATGAATAACCAATATAATACAATTATTGTATAGGTTTTACTAATTATTATGATCAAATTAATCCAAAGAATAACAAATAGTCACTTATATAAAGCCTTGGACAGGAACATTTTTTTGCCTAATATCTACATCATTGCCATAATATTAGGATTGGCAATCGGTACGTTAATTACTTTTTTTGGTGGATTGTTGCGATAGTTTTTTATCTTTTCAAGACACTCCAACAAGTATAAATTACATAAAGGATATAAGAACCCATTAAGAATATACTGACCGGCCGGGAGAGGTTGAACTTCTTGGCGAAGAAAATACAAACCAAGACAACAGAAGAGGCTATCAAAAGCAGAATCGAGGACATAAGTAAAGCTAGTGTATTAGCTTGTGTATTAGCTTGTATTACGCGAAAGCTTGTGGGTAACCTGCCTATCATTCAAGTCTATACCTAGACTGCCAAGTACATCGAATACATTTGAACAGATAGTTCGATTTTGACCCCACTCTGGAACTAAGCTCCAATTGACAAAAATTAGCCTTACTACTAGCCTTTTTATAACGCCAATTTATTATGACAAGTTCTATAATCCCCACCAAAATCCAACAACCACTTATTGAGTCTTCTAGCGACAAGCAATATCCCGCCCTCTTGGTAATTACAGCCAACGGTTACGGCAAATCCACGTATTTAGCCAATTATCGAAAGACCGCCCGAGCTGCCTCAGGTGTCAAAAACCTTAATATTACGACCAAAACAGGGCGGCCAGTTCTAGTTGAAATGCTATATGGCCAAGAGGAAATTCTAGTTGTCACAACCAAAAACGGAGTAACTATAAGACTCAACCCCAGCGAAGTACCTCAACTTAATCGCAGCACTCAAGGCGTTCGCCTCATCAAGTTAGACGCCAAAGACACTGTCGTTAGTGGAGGCGTCAATTAATCCAAAAAGTGCCAAAAAATTATGACTAATACACCCAACACCCCCGCAACACCAGAAAACTGGCAAGTTATCGATAACAAGCTTGTTCGAGAGTTCAAGTTTAAGAATTTTCAAGAGGCCTTAGAATGGTCAGTTCAAGTGGCAATGATCGCCGAAGAAGTTAACCACCACCCCGAAATTATGTTCACATGGGGGCGGGTCGTTATCTCGATTACAACTCACGACGTAGGCAATCAAGTTACGGCCAAAGATATTGATTTGGCCAACGACATCAACGATTTGGAGGCTGATTTAGTTGATTAAATCTATGCCTAATTCCCAAAGTAGAGATCTCAGTGTCTCGGGAGCGTCCCAAACTATCAGCTTTGGTGGACTGGTTAAACGTTATCGATTAAGCTTGTTGTTTTTGTTGATTTTGGTAATTATTGTAACTGGTTTATCTCTTAGTATCCCTTATTTAACCGGGGAAGTAGTAAAATCCGTTGAGGGCAAAATTGCTAATTGGAGTTTGATTTATGCATTGATTGGGGTTTCTTTTTTGTTGTTTTTGACTGAGTTGGCTCAGATTGTAATTGGTGCCAGGTTTCGCGAGCAAATTGGTTATGATTTGCGTAAAATTCTAATGAACAAACTGGTCACTCAAGATTATACCAAACTAAACAAGCTCGGAGTTGGGCAGAGTCTGACTTTGTTTGGGAGCGACGTTAACGGGGTAAAAGACATTATGGGCGGCGAACTTGTGAATTCTATTAAGGCGATTTTACTTTTTATCGGGGCTTTGATTATACTTTTGGTTAGTAATTGGCAACTTGGCCTGATTGCCTTTACTTCGATGCCGATAATTATTCTGGCTTTCGGATGGGTGTTTAAGAGTGTGACTAAGTATTTTAAGCTTGCTCAAGAGAACCAAAGCGATCTCAACAGCACAATTAGCCAAAATATCTACGCCGCAAATTTGATCCGCGTCCAAAATTCCCAGCAGTGGGAACAGGATAAATTCGGCCATTTTATAAACCAAGGACGGGACATAAGTTATAAGATTATTGATTCTTTTTCGGTCTTAATACCGATTATCAATGTGGTGTCCAACTGGACTACTTTTGGGATTTTGTATTATGGGGCTGTGCTTTTTTTGGCGTCTCAGATTAAGATTGGTGATATTAGTGCTTATATTAGTTACTACGCCCTTTTGATTGCCCCGGTATTTATAATTGGATTTAATTCTCAGGGTATTGCCAGGCTCGGCGTCTCTCTTAAGCGGATAAATGGACTACTAACTGCAGATGAAAATCATGAAACAGGAGCTTACCAATCGCCAATTACGAGCGGTTTTCGATTAGTCGATGTAAATCTTGAGATTGGGGGCAAAAAACTATTGGATAATATTAATCTCGAAATCAAACTCGGTTCCAAAACGGCTATTCTCGGGCCAACTGGTGCTGGTAAATCTCTTTTGATCAATATTCTCACGGGAATGATTACTCCAACCAGTGGTCAAGTGTTGCTGGATAATCAACCAATAGCCAGCTGGGACAAAGATCATCTAAAAAAATATGTAGCTACGGTCTTCCAAGAATCGCTTATATTCGGTAGTAATCTACGGCAAAATATCATTCTGAACAAGCCATTTGATCAGGCTAAATATAATCTAGCCCTTGAGACTTCCACGCTTGCGACCCTTGCCCTAACCAAATCTGAGATATCCGAACTCGGAGCCAATCTTAGCGGTGGCCAAAAACAGCGCTTAACCCTAGCCCGGGCCTTATATAATAATCCTCAAATTTTGTTCTTGGACGATTTTACAGCCCGCGTCGATAAAGATACAGAGGATACCATATATCAGCGTTTAGATACGAATTACCCCGAGACAACAGTAATTAATGTAACCCAAAATATTTCTAGCATTCTTAACTATGACCAAATTATTTTGATAATGGAAGGCGAATTATTGGCAATTGGAACGCATGATCAGTTATTAGTTAGATCACCAGAATACCAACATATCTATCAGAGTCAACAAATCATCTAGAATTTATGAATCAAACAACCAAACCGACGCCAATATCTAACAGCTCATTTGCCTGGAAATACCTTACGACCGAAAAAACCTCTTTTAGCCTAGCTCTGCTCTTTGTTCTAATTAATTCGGGCCTGCAAATTGCCACTCCAGAGGTGATCAAATACCTTATCAACATTGTAATTCCAACCAAAGATTATAAATTGTTATTAATCGTTACCGTGATAATGCTTGGGGTTTTTTTGATTGAGGGATTAATATTTCGCTCCCAGGTCAAGACAGTTGGTTACGCTGCCCAGCGAATAATGCTCAAAATCCGATCTAACCTTTTTAGCCACATCCAAAAGCTGAATCTAGAATTTTTTAATCAAAATAGTTCTGGGGATCTCATATCGAGGATTAATAGCGATACAACCATTGTCGATAATTTTTTGTCGCAGTATATATTTGCCTTTACCTCCTCGTTTTTTGTATTTATTGGATTTGGCGGGTATTTGGCTTATCTTAATCTACCGCTAGCCCTTTTGGCTTACGCCTCCATTATTATCGTGATTATAATCAGCTTATTTCTTAGGCCAATAATCCTCGGAACTAATAGGCGGGCTCTAGAAATCAACGGTACGCTCAAAAAAGTTCTGGCTGATAACCTTAATAATTATCAAGTTATCCAAGCCTACAATATTCAGAATCAACTTGTGCAAGAATTTGAAGTAGCCAACCTTAAAGCCCAGCAGCTCAATTATCACAATCGGATTTTTATTAATTTTTTTAATCCTATTTATAACTTGGCGGGTAATCTAGCCCTGGGAATTATACTTGGTTTTATTTTATTTTCCTCAGGTTCACTTAGGGATATTGGCCTTGTTATTGCCTTTGTGTATGCGGTTACTAAATTTTTTGGGCCACTGCGTGAGCTCGGTGCTGTTTTTGCTCAGTTGGCCGAATCAGTCGCGGCCTTAGATCGTATTCGTCAAATTCTCAATCACCCCGTCACCGATTTATTCTATCCAACCTTGCCTGGAGACCCCTCAAGACCAGCCCCCGACAATCACAAACTAGCCCTGGAAATAAAAGACCTAAGTTTTAAATATGATAATAATCCAGAATTTACGCTCCAAGAAGTAACTTTTGAAGTTTTGGCTAATTCCAAGCTTGCAATTATCGGGCCAACTGGTGAGGGTAAAAGCACGCTGGCAAAGCTCATCGCCGGTCTATTAGAACCAACCACTGGCACCCTAAAAGTTATGGGACGGGATCTAAAGGATTGGGATAGGGAAGAATTTTATAATACGGTTGGGTTTATTTTGCAAGATCCATTTTTGTTTTCGGGGAGCGTGGCCAGTAACATTGTCTACGGTAATCCTAAGTATGAGCATTATAATCTTTTGGAGGACAAAAAAGAAGCCAAAGACTCCCAAAATCAGCTTATCACGTCTCTAATTGAGGATATCAATGTTCACAGGCTTGACCAAATTATTCCGAACTTAAACGAGTTTTTATCCGTTATCGTAAGTAACAATAGCCAAAATATCAGCCAAGGTCAAAAGCAGATTATTAACTTTATACGGGTCTTACTCCGGGAGCCAAAGTTACTTATTTTAGACGAAGCCACGGCAAATTTGGACACGGTGACAGAACAATATCTCCAGCAGGCCTTGGACAATCTGACCCATAAAACCACCCAAATTATCATTGCACATCGCCAAAACACTATCAAAGACGCAAACCAAATATTAATGGTCGGTGGCGGAAGGGCGGTAATTAGAAATTAGATACTGCCTAATAAGCGTAAACCAAAAACCGTTCTTTTTCGTTACCTAGGCTGTTAAATGGCCAGCAAGTCATTAGAACCAATTCTTCTTTGTCTCCCGCCTCACTCTTGACTACTCCGCCGTCATTCTCGTTGACAATTTTGGTACGGTCGACGTAATAGTCTTTTTGACCAAGGCTAGATTTGAAGCTGATTTTGTCGCCTTTTTTGATGTCTTTTAGGACTCTGAGTTCGCGGTTATTGTGACCTGCCAAAAATATTTGCTTCCCGGATCCAGGCCAGCCGCCTTGCGGGTAATGACCCAAACCATAGCGAAGGACTGACATATCCATAGTTTCGTAGACAGCCACTTTTGTACCGAAGCGTTCGATTGTGATTAAGCCACGAAGAAGAGATTCGGCTGTTGGGAGTTTGGGGCCGTTGTTTGACTCGGGCGTCGCGGCGATCGTGCCATCGGTTGTAACTATTGGTAGAGCTAAGTCAATTGGGACTAAATTGCCATCTTTTGGCGCATCTTTACTGACCGGTAATTTGGCGAGTTGCTGGTTAATTTGTTGCTCAGCGACATTGGCTTGGCGAAGGGTTTCTTGATTTTCGCTATATTCTGAGTAGAAATACCAGCCAATAAGTCCTAATCCACTCAAAAATGAAATAATCGACAATACTGCAAAAAACTTGGAAAGAACAAGGCGAAAATTTAATTTTGGTTTGAGGGTTAATTTTGGTGTTTCAGTCATAGATAAATTTAGAATAGTTAGTTATACTAATGCTGTCAAACCAGAGTTTTTTGCGCGTCTAACTTAATCTGTCTGAGGTACAAAAACATCGGAATTGCCACGCCGACTCCAGCCAAAAATATCATCGCAACTGACCAATACCAGTTATGGATTTTGAGTCGTCGAGTCTCAACTACGGCAAAAGGCAAAAACCCAAGCCCGCAACTGAGTACATCAACCGAAAGCAGTCCATGCAAATTATCATAGTGCGAATACTGAAGTATTTTTAGCATATCCTGACTCTTATTTGTTAGAATATCACGAAAAATAAACCAATTACACAGGCCAAAGCCGATAATAGTAATCAGGAGAAACAGGTTTTTGAGCGTGATTTTGGGCATAGCTGGAGACTAAATTAATATTAGAATTTGCACAAGTCCAGACTAGTTTGACACCTTTTTACAGATAGGTTAAAATAGAATATTCAAACTGTTATAGCAATAAGGTAATAACGTGACTAACCAAATTAACTTTTACAAAACCTGATTATTTATGAATTTAAGTTTTACCATTTCGCCACTGAATAATTTTTTGACCGATATCCAAAAGTTACTACCACGGTTTTTGACATTGGCCTTGTTACTAGGTTTAATAGCTATTTATTGGGTAGTTCGAAACACTTTGAACAACTTCCTACGCAAAAAAACAAAGCTGGCTAAAGTCTACGCCACCCAAAGATTTCTGCTGACTATCGTCACGATTTTTTTGACTCTTTTTAGTATTGTGATAGCTTTTATTGATAATTTGCCTGTTTTTTTTGGGTCAATTTCTGTCTTGTCAGCGGCCTTGGTTTTTGCGTTGCAAGATTTTGTTAGCTGTTTGTTTGCCTGGTTGTATATCGAGCTGAGCAATCAGTACGAAGTTGGCGAAACGGTGATTATTGCTTCAGATAATCGTCAAATTTTTGGAGTTGTTAACGAAATTGGAATTTTCCGCACCAAAATTCAAGAAAAACTCGGTGGTACATCGCTGGATTACGAAATGCCAACCGGTAGAGTTCTTACTTACCCAAATAATTATATTTTTAAACACTCCCTAACTAACGTCACCAAAAATCACCTTTTGATCTCTCATCGCTTTAGCGTGGTTATAACCCTAGAAACCGACTACAAAAAAGCCAACCGCGTGCTTGAAAAAGCCGTCCACCAAACATTTGAGCAACTGGTTAAACGCTCCGATAGGTACTTTGATGATAATGTTACTGACTTAACTAATTACATACCGCAAGTGTACCACAGCATTGAGGATTCGGGTATTAATTTTACAATTTGGTTTGGGTGCCGAGCTGGTAGGTTTCGACAAGTATTGGAGATCTATACTAGCAATATTTTGGACGCCTTTATTGCCGAGGGTGTGGAGCTTGCTTATAATACGCTAAGGGTGATTAAGTAGCCGTGGTAACTACTTGGATAGAAGAGGTGTATCTTCTATGACTCGCTCAATTAAGGTGTCGTTGACGCTTAATGTCGTACCCGGGATATCTGTTACAATCTGGATATCGGCCTGGGCCAAAGCGTTGAATAGGCTAGATTTACCGACATTTGGACGACCTAAAAAGAGGATTTTTGGGATTTTGGCGATACGATCAACTTTGTTTTCGGTGATTCGATCTAACTCGGTAGCGATATCGGTTTGCCCAATAGCATAGGCAATAGTCCAAAAACCAAGTTCCAATATTTGCTTAAGCTGGCTGTGATTCGTACTTACGACAGTAGTTTTGGTGGAGCCTAGTTTAAATTCTTTGATAAGCTCGATTGCGTTGCCTTCTGTTAATGGCAAATCCATCCCATCTTTGAAATATTTTTTGAGTTCCAAGTTTTGATAGTCGCTTAAACTAACGCCGTTGAGCATATAATACAATTGCAGTCGTTTACCACTGGCTTTTTTGAGGAAGTCTTTGATACTAATTACTTTAGAAATATCTTCGAGTTGATATTCGCTAGCTTCTGCTTCTGATGTGTCTTCACTCTCTTCGTCGTCGTTTTCGCCATCTTCTTCATCTTCGCCGTCATCGTCTTCCATCAGCCCGCCGCCAATATCTTCACCTTCGTCTTCGTACTCATCTTCGTCGTCTTCGTCATCACCTTCTAAGTCGAGGGCGTTATCTTGAGCTAACTCTAGATTGTAATTTTCTACTATTTCGGGAGTGATTTCGATAATAACGTTATCAATTGGGTTGATAGTCGGGTTCTCGAACATTTCAGCTTCTTGGGCTGTGATGGAACGAAAGAGGTTAACGCCATCTTTGCCAGTGTCACGTACCACAGTAAAACTACCGTCCAAATTCTTTTTGACGATTTTGGTTTTTTTGGTCTTCTCGCGTTTTTCTTCTTCTACATCTGCAAAATAATCTACATAAGCATTCTTATCGAAGCCTAATTTTTGTAGGCCGGCAACAATCATATCCATTAAAATATCTAATTGGTAACCGTTTGCAGCCGAAACATTCACAAAACCACTCCCTCCCATTCGGGCGTATTCGCTAATGTCTTTTTCGGTATTTGGATTATCGACCTTGTTGATACACACGATGAACGGTTTGCCACTTTTCCAGATACGGTTTAGCATTTCGATTGTAATTGTCTCGGGATTAGTTCGCTTATCCATAACCAGAACTAGCAAATCGGACTGGGCAATGGCGGTGTAGGTTTTGACTTGCACCATTTTTTTTATGCCTTGAGTTGCCTCGGGAACTAGTCCACCCGTATCCACAAAACGCAGCTCCATCCCCTCCCAGATTTCGTCGGCGTAATTAAGGTCCCTGGTGGTGTGAGCTTCATTGGCCACAATAGCTTTGGCAGCTCGCCCCAGTCGATTGAGAAGGGTTGATTTACCCGAGTTTGGAAAGCCAATGAGGGCTACTAGCGGCACGCGTTTTTCGATGGCGTGGTTGTAATCGGAGTTGAGTTGGTGGCTTCTGATGTCTTCAGGATTGGCTTTTTCGGCCTTGGCTTCTCTACGAGTCTGGGATTGACTGGTGGTGTATTTTTTGTGCTCTTCGATAGGCGCTCTAACTTTTTTGACTAGCTTGGTTTTTGGCGCCTTGGATTTTGTAGTTGACATAATAATAGTAGGCTATTGCGGTTTGATGACTTTGTCAATGCTCACAGCAATTGTGTTATACGAAGTCTCACAAAAATCCGACCAAATAATTTACTAAGTTCAAAAAACTCAAAAGGCAAATTTAAAAACCAAAATTCCAATCCACAAACAACGATGGGGAAGGTACTTTTTTGATACTACTTGCACAAAACTTGCAAAAACGCGTTTTTTGACATATTATGTATTCAATTTAGAATCACCTACAAATAAAATATGAATTTCAAAATTTCTTCGACGCTTTGGCTTGTAATCGCCGCCACTATCGCAAGCCTTCTAATTGGTATCATTATCATCGGGCTGACCAATATTAACGCTCGAGCCAATCAAAGTATCTCACAAATCCAATCGAGTATCAAAGCCGCCAAGCAAATTGACATTGAGACCAAAGATTATAACAGTCAACTAGAGAACTTTTTGTCCCAAAAATCTAGCCCAATGTGGTTAATCAATGGGTTCACTAATCAACAAAAGCTAGCCAGTCTAAACACTCAAATTCAAACTCAAATCAATACCAAAAATTCTGAGTATCTTGATTTGCAATTCAAGGAATTAGCTAGTTATACCCAGTTTTTGGAACTAAATCCAAACTTCGAAGCAGGGGATGCCATTAGTCAAATTAGAGCTACTTTGGCATCGGCTAAAGCCCAAAACCCAGTTTCAGTGGAAACAATCGCTAATCTAAAAAAAGATTTAACTCCTCAATTTGATGCCCTAAAAGTATCCCAGCAAGCCTTAGTCACCAAAATTCAAGCGGATAATGCTCGAGAAATATCACGTGTTCTAGCGGAGCAAAAATCCCAAGAAGATTTAGAAAATAAGCGAGTACTCGCTCAAAAAGAAGGCGATGCGCTTCTCAAAGAGAAAACCCGAATAGCCGAGTTAGTCAAAAAAGAAAAAGAATTAGAAGTCAAAAAAATTAGAGACGCTGAATTAAAGCGAGTTCAAGAAGAAGATGAAAAAAAGCAAAAATATATCTACATTAACTTAACCGCTCAGACAATGCAAGCTTTTGAGTACGGCAAGGAAGTCTACAAAACCTCGGTAACCACCGGCCGTGACAAAAGTCCAACCGTCAAGGGTACTTACGCCATTTATTACAAAGAAACTGGACGATATCTCTCAGGATGGGACGACGTCGAAAAGCACAGCTACAAAGTATGGGTTGATTACTGGATGCCATTTTTTGAAGGCTATGGAATTCACGATGCTGATTGGCGCAAAAGCTTTGGTGGTGATGATTATAAAACCGTAGGATCCAACGGATGTATAAATACCCCGAATGAGGCTATCGAATTTTTCTGGAATTTTAGCCAAATCGGTACAAAAGTCGTGGTGGAGTAGGCTAGCACTGTTTATAACTTTGGAGGTTTTGGCTGCGAAATTTTTTGAACGTTACGAAGCAGGTGGTTTCTTCGGAGTAATAAGCCAATTGATATGTGTCGCCGATGCTGTTCGTAGTGTAGAGATAACATTGTTTGTAGTTCTGTGACGGCTTGAAATTACAGCTGTCCCTATCAGGATAAATAGCCTTTTGTTGTTGCACAGTATCTAGACTTAGTCGCTCGGTGCACCTGTAACTTACCTTACGATCGCCAAAGTTTTTGGAGTATTTGCCCGAAATATCTTGGGGATAATTTTTGGCTTGGATAAATGTGTGATTTTCGATTTCGGGTAATTGCCCAGTTAAATTCTGGCGAAGGGCCAGCTCAAAGTCGACTTCGTTGAGATCTGGTGAACATTTGGCTATTGGGTATTTGCGGGCTGATTCGGTGGCTGCTGAGTTGGTATAAAATCCATCAAGGGCCGGAATAAGCGTCTGACTAAAGTGGTTAAATCTTTGGATATCACGATTCTTGGCTTCTTGAACAAAAAACCCCCAAAAGACTACCGATAGTAAGGCTATGATCATTAATACTATTATTGACCATTCAAGCCCATTAAAAATATTCCAGCTCCAACCTGTATTTTCGGGGTATTCCTCAGCTACTTTATAATAATTAGCGTAGTTTTGTGGGGAGCTGTTTTCGGGTGGGTTTGTCATTTTATTAGATAGGGCTAGAGGCTTTTAGCTGCCAGAAGTATGTCCTAACCAAATTAGATTGTCAAATCCTATCGCCGATAAACCTTATATAATTGACAAGAAGTCAGATCTGGAGCAAATTAGAATTATTCAACTTTTTCTTTTTTTAACGAATTTTTATTATGCAAATTATTATTAATGCTGGGGGTACCGGCAGTAGATTATGGCCGCTATCGACTGCCGCCGAGCCCAAGCAATTCGCCTCAATTGTTGGCAAAGATTCTTTGATAAGTCAGACAGTTCTGCGACTTCAATCTGAGTTCGAGAATATTTGGGTTGCCACAAATACCAAATACCTGCATCTGGCCAAGCAACAGCTAAAGCATCTAATAATGCCGGGCAAAATCTTAGTTGAGCCGACAAAACGCGATACTTTTGGTGCGATTATTGCCCATAGTTGTCTGGTTGCCCACCATACAAGCGTCGACGAAACTTTGATTTTTATAAGTTCGGATCATTATATTGACGATCAAAAAGACCTGCATAATTTTTGCGGGACGCTACACGAAGTTGATACCGCTATCAACGAAAGCAAATATAGTATCATTTTGCCGGCTACCAAGCCGTATTTTGCGTCTACGGAATATGGTTACATTCAGATTGAAAAGAGTCCAAACCGAGTCAGTTCGGTAATAGAGTTCAAAGAAAAGCCGGGGGATGCAAAAGCCAAAGAGTTTCTTGAGCAAGGTAATTATTTTTGGAATTTGGGTTATTATGGTTTTAGTTACGCGGGTCTTCGGGATTTGGTTGGGCAGATTTATCCTGAGTTATTACCCGTCCTCAACAATATTTATACCAAGGGGCGGATTGACTCCGAGGATTATCTCCAATTTCCCGAGATTAATTTTGAGCAAGGTCTAATCGAAAAACTAATCCAAATTCCAACCCTCAAAGACAAAATTGGAGCCATAGATATGGGCTTAACCACCTGGGACGATATTGGAAACTTTGAGACTTTGTACGGCTATTTGCCCGAAGCTTCAGCCGACCAAACTACATTAGAAGTAGATGGCAATAATAATCGGGTCAAAATGCAGACAAGTCGGCCACTGGCATTAGTTGGAGTTTCGGGACTGGTAATCATCGAAAACAAAAATGGAATCCTAATAATGGATCCCAAAAAAGCCAAAAACATCCGAAAAGTTGCTAAGTATTTTGATGTTTAGGTTGTAGGCGCTTGGTTATTTTGGTTGCTTTTGGGGGATTGATTTTATTGGGTATTTTAATTGTTCTAATCGTTTTAATCGTTTTGATTGTTCTAATCGTTTTAATCGTTTTGATTGTTTTGCACCCTCTTCATCTTCCACGATTAGTTTTATAATCTCCTCCTTTTTGAGTTCACCTTTTTTTATCTTATCTTTTATTGCATTTTTTATAGTAAATGAAAGCTCTGGATTTTCAAACTCCTCCATTAGGCAATCTAACAGGTTGTTAACTGAAAGCCGTTGATCTTTTGGAAGCGGAAGATATCTTGCAAGTGCGCTAATTGCCAGCTCAAACATAGTTGTACCTTCAGGTATTATACTGCGTTCAGGATAAAGTGCCTCATTAACTTCTTCGAGTTTCAAAGGTTTAATTTCCCACGACCGTTTGAAAGGGGTAGGGTTGTCAACTTTTCTGGTACCTCCCTCTCCCGTTTTGGAAGTAGCTCCTGCTAGCGAGGCTGCGGACTCTGGTTTCGGGCGCCTTTGTAAATTGTTAGATTGTATTGACTCCAACAAGCAGGTCAATATTTCACGGGGCTCTGCCGCCCGTAGCCCAGTATATAGATATCTTACTAATTTAACTCTAAGGGTTACTGCGAACTCTGGATTAAACTTTGATATTATTCTGTTAAAAGCATCTTGGGAATCTGGGTCGTTTAGGTTACTATTGGCCAGCTCTATCAAAGCCATAAGGTGCATATGGTATCTTACTCCGGCTAGTTGTCTGTGCCGGTCAGGATTTTCGAATTTGACTGACTTTTTAGTGTCTTCAGAATCTTCGAATTGGTCTGGTTCCTCGGAATCTTCGAATTGGTCTAACTCTTCATAATTTTCTACTTTTGAGAATTCGACTATATTTTTAAATATATAATCTTGACTTTCCAAAGTTTGGAGGATCTGCCTAAATTTACCTTTTACTTCTGGCGAAGAGGCAACAATCCCCTCGACAATTGCTTGTATCATTTCGCTAAAATCCCCGCGTTCACTTGCTGGCTTTGGCGATTCTGGCAGTTCTTTAGCTGGTGCATTTGAGGCTTTGGCTCTATGTTTAGGAGTAGACACCATCTCTATTAAAATAGGTATGTACTTTTCGAGTAATGTCCTTATGTAGGTATCGTTTAATTTCTCGGTCGTTGGCTTAACGGCTTCGGTCAATTGATCGCTTTGTTCCCAGGTGAAGACTACATACCAATAATTAACGGCTTGGATATATGTAACCATTAATTGAATTGCCGCTAGTTGTTCTTGGCTTGTTTTTTCTCGCGCCTGATTGAGTATTTGGGCAAGTAAAAGATATGTTTGTGAGGCGGTTAGTTGGTTGGGAGAAACTCTTTCTTTCCTCCCCCTTTTCTTTTTAATTTCTCCACGCTTTTTTGTGGGTTGTCCCAAAGTTTCGGTAGCCATATATATTTCGTTAGTAGTGCCACGATGTTAGCAGTAACAAATACTATATAGCGAAATAATTTTTGGCAAGGGCGGAGCCCGTAGAGATAGCCACGACAACAAAAAACCAGCCTTTAGAGCTGGCGGTGATGATATGAATTACGCAGATAGATGTCTAAATACGTAATTACTAGATAAGGACAGTTGAATCAACGATGTATCTTTCCTAGCTATTTTTAAAGGTGGGCTAGAAACACCTACTTAACCCTTAGCTTAGCGAAGGGGCCTCTAACCCAGCGAATGAGCAGGGGATATCTACGGCACACCTAGGTCCTTTGGGCTTGGGCGCCTTAGGGCCCGGGTTTGGGACTACAATAAGACCCGTATCGTTTGCGAGAGCTGATGGGAGATTGCCCCCAATCAACAAGCTTATAATCAAACTAACAACGCACACTTGAATAAACCGAAGTTTGTTTAAAATTTTCATGGTCTAACCATACTGAATGTTTTTAAATCTAACTGAGTGTAGAAATGTTTTTCAGAAGCTCTTTGCAGAACTACTAAGTAACACTTATTTTTAATATTACACAAATTTATACTTTTGTCAAAATTTCCTCATGGCTGTTAGGAATACCTGCATTAGTTAATTACCCCACCCACCCCAAAAACTTGCTTATACGAAGTGCCAGATTGACAATTTGAATAGAATCAGAAACCTGATTAATCACATTAGCTTGCTTGGGTATTTGGCTTTTTGGATCCTAGCCAGTGGCTGGTGCGTTTTATCCCAAAAGTTATGCATTGAATGTGGGACGACAGGGGCGCAAAGTAGGTTAATAAGGCTATTAACAATGATAATATTGCTAGGCTAGGTGCCAACCGGTGATGATAAAACTGCCCTCAATGAACTTGCTTAAAAACTTTCTTTTAACCCCTAAAATATTTTTGTAATCCTGATTAAATTCAATAGAATTGACAATAATTGGATTGTTTATTACTTGATTTTGTATCAAAATGTTAATAACATATTTCAAATGCCCAGCACTACCGACAACCTAATTTCACAGCTTCAATCCAAGCCGTCAAAAAAAATTATTTCACTGATAATTCCGTGTTATAACGAAGAAGTAAATATTGAATATTCCTACAAGCAAATCATCGCTACTTGGGCTAATTCACCAATTTTGGCCAATTACAACTATGAAATCGTCTATATCGATGACGGAAGTATGGACGCCACCACCGAAAATATTCAAAAACTAGCTAGCAAAGATAAGTCAGTCCGTTTGATTGAGTTATCGCGAAACTTCGGCAAAGAAAACGCCCTAACCGCCGGCCTCCATTCTTGCATAGGAGACGCGGCCATTATGCTTGACGTGGATATGCAGTACCCCGTGGACAAATTACCGGAGTTTGCCTGGGAATGGGAAAAAGGCTTCGATGTCGTCATCGGCGTACGGGACTCCAAAAAAACTACTAACATTATCGAAAAATTTGGTTCCAAGCTTTTTTATATAATTATGGATCGGATTTCCGAAACTAATATTAAGTCTGGGGCTTTGGATTATCGATTAATGGATCGAAAGGTAATTAATCAGTTTAAGCGTCTGTCTGAGCATAATCGTATCACTCGGGCCTTGATTGATTGGCTCGGATTCAAGCGAACTTATATTAGTTATACCGAAGTGGCTAGGGAGTTCGGCACGCCAGCTTATAGCTTTGGTAAGCGGGTTGAATTGGCTCTCAATTCCTTTGTGACGCATAGCTTTTTCCCGATGATTGCCACTGGTTATCTAGGCCTGTTCATTATTAGCTGGAGCTTGCCGACTGGGGCGATTGTCTTTGTGACTAAGTATTTTATGGGAGATCCTTTTGGGTGGAATGTAACCTCTGGAGTCTGCATTGGGCTACTTAATAGCTTTTTGACTGGGGTTATTCTTAGTTGCTTTGGGTTGATGTCCAACTACATCGCCAACATCCAAAAAGAAGCAATGAACCGACCTCTCTTTGTTATACGAAGCTCTAGCTACGAAATTGCCCAACCTAGAGAACTAGTCAAATATACATTCCCGGCTATGCCGACTGTGTTGGAGGAAGCTCCTAATCCTCTTTATCAAGGGGTCTAAACAATTTCCCGAAACCTTTATAATTTTCTAATGACCAAAATCCACACCTCACCCAAAAACTACCTTTTCCTGAATTGGAAAGATACAGGGCACCCTAATGCTGGCGGGGCCGAAGCAGTAACTTGGAATATCCTCACAAGCCTTGTTCGAAGCGGCCACCAAGTAACTCTGCTCACGGCCAAATATCCCAATTCGGAGTCTTTCGAAATTATCGATGGAATTCACGTTCGCCGGGTTGGAGGTCGTCTAACTCATTATCTCCAAGCTCCGTTTTATTATCACAAGCACCTCAAGCAGCAACACTTTGATTATCTAATTGAAGAGGTCAACACCCTGCCTTATCTCTCAGGTCTCTGGAGCAGCGGGATTACTAAGCGACAATTGTTCTATCACCAGTTGGCGCGCGAAGTCTGGTTTTGTGAGATGTTTTGGCCGTTGAATTTGGTTGGTTTTTGTATTGAGCCTATTTACACCTTTTTGCAATCGGTGATTACACCTCAAGTGATTACGGTCTCTGAGAGTACTCGAGATGATTTGAGGAGATTTGGTTTTAAGCCGAGTAATATTAAGATTATTCCCGAAATTATCGAGACAACACCCCTCGAACAGTACGATTCTAGTCTCAAGACTCCTGATTTTACGATATTATTTCACTCAAGTTTGCGGAGTATGAAACGGCCGGCCGAGGCCATTCGAGCTTTTGGTCTATTTTATAAACGGCATAATCTTGGGACGCTTTGGGTTAGTGGCGGCGGAGACACTAGTGAACTCCAAGAATTGGCCATTGAGCTAAATATCTTCAAGCAGGTCAAATTCTTCGGGCGAACTACCGACGAGCAAAAAGTTGATTTGATGCAACAAGCCACTTGCCTGATAAGTACAAGTCTCAAGGAAGGCTGGGGGCTGGTCGTTAGTGAGGCTGGCAGTCAGGCTACTCCAAGTATTTGCTATAATGTTGATGGGCTTAGGGACAGTTGCGTCTTTCATGGGGGATTGATTAGCGAACCAACGCCAAGTGATATGGCTACTGAACTGGAGTCAATGTATCAGATCTGGCATACTCGCCCCGAGTTGTACAAAGAGATGTGCAATTATGCCCTAAGCCAAGCCAAATTACTAACCTCAAGAAGTTCTTACCAAGGTTTTATCGAGGCGATTTCTGCAAGCCCTGAGGCCTCAAACCCGCAACCAGGAGAGTTAAATATAAGCAATCCCAAAAAACAAAAATCTCCGTATGCTCTCTAATCCCTTAGTATCTATTATCATTCCAACCCAAAACTCCGAGCAATACTTAGAAGTGGCCTTAGCCTCAATAGTCAATCAAACTTATTCCAATATCGAGGTCATCGTGATGGATTACCAGTCAACCGACAGCACGCTTGAGATAGCCAAAAGTTACACTCAACGAGTCTATCAATCCGATTCGGATCTAACTCCTGAGCAGTACAATCAAGGAGTGGCTCAAGCAACCGGTCAATATCTCTACCTAATGGAGCCGCACTGGATTTTGGAACCAACAGTAATCGGGGAGAGCGTCCTCAAAATTAGCGGGGATAATCAAGCCATTGTCATTCACACCACTCCCGATAACCGCCAAGGATTTTTGTCCAGTATCCGCAAGCTTGAGATAGATACTTATAAATACTCGCTGGATAATTCGACGGCTAGGTTTTTTGGGACTAGGCTTTATCGGGCTATTGGAGGACTTAAGCCGCTCCAATATGGCTGGGATTATGATTTGCAAACGCGACTGGATAAAGCTGGTATCAAGTCAATTTATATCGATGCCGAGGCGATGGATCTGGCTCAGCCTACTCAGTGGCGAGGGCTTTTTGGGAGTTTTTATGATTTGGGTTACAATTTGAGGGAGTTTTTGAACGCTGACCAATCTGCCAACTTTGGTAAGCTTAGTCCACTGCGACAAGGGTATTTCAAATATCGGATACGCTTTGCTCGGGAGCCAGCTCTGACTATCGGTTTTGGGTTTTATTTGATGATCAAATACCTGGCAGGGACTCTCGGCCTGATCCACGCAAGGATAAACCAAAGCCTCAAAAACCTTATTCCAACTCCAATCCTGACACGAAGAAATATACCAATTAGTAACAAACCAATTTTTTATGAGTAATCAAACAAACACACAAAGGCCATTAATTAGCGTGATTATTCCGACAAAAAACGAAGAGAAAAATATTGGCCGATTAATTAATTCTATCCAAAAGGCTCGAGGATACAGCCAGGATAAAATTGAGATAATCGTTGTTGATAATCCTGGGACAACAGACAAGACTCGCGAGATTGCTAATCAATTCGGTAATGTGGAGCTATTTATCCAAGGCCCTGAACGTTCAAGTCAGCGAAACCTGGGAGCCAGCAAAGCCAAGGGTCAATATCTATATTTTGTGGATGCGGATATGGAGTTTGGGCCAGATACATTGAATAAAATCGTAGCCAAACTATCCCCAACAACCACCCTGATTGTCCCCGAGCAAATCCCTGGTAATTCAATTTACTGCCGGGCTATTAATGTCGAGAAGCAAATCTACAAATCCAATCCAAAAATCTCAGCCGCCCGAATAATGACCAAAGTCAAGTTCACGGAAGTCGGGGGATATGACACGGAAATGGTTAGTGGGGAAGATTGGGACTTGTACAAGCGGTTGCAGGATTCGGGGCTAAAAGTCGATTTCGTTGATTCCCATATTCTGCACAACGAACAAGATCTCACATTCTGGTCGAGTACCTCCAAAAAAATCTACTACGCCAAAAAACTCAAAAATTACAAAGTAGGTATCCAGACCGAGGTCAATCCAATCTACAGGATAGCAATTTTATTTGGGAAGCCTCAGGTAATTTTTGGTGATTTTGTGGCTTGGGTATATCTAGTACTACTCAAAATGACTCAATTTGGCGTTGGGTTCGTTATTTATAAAATGCCAAATTAACAAAAAAAATAAAAAAATAAAAATGTCTACAAAACAAATTAAAGATCGGTCGATCTCTCCAAAAATTTTAATCACTAATCATTTCGTAAATGCTCAAAACTTGGGCGATTTAGCTCTGGTTGAGGCTATAATTTCTCAAATGAGAGAAATATTTGATAATCCAGAAATAATTTTAGAATCAGATAATCCAGAACTCTCAAAGCAATATTTTAAAAGTATACCGATAGTTGAGAGACTATTTGCGATACGAAATATTAAACTGTCAAAAAATATTTATTCTTTTGATTTTGTCTTAAAAAACTTACCCCAAATGTTTAGATTGTTTTTTATTATAATAAATTACTATTTATTCAAATTTTTGGGCTTAAACTTACTTAATCAACAGGTTTTAAAAGAATATCAATCAGCTGATTTAATTTTGATGATTGGCGGGGATTATCTAAGTAAATACTACGCCTATAAATTAAGGTTTATGGAAATTGAATTAGCCAAAACCCTCAAAAAGCCGATAATTCTTTACGCTCATTCGGTGGGGCCTTTCAAAAATTATGATATAGCCTACAGCAAAAAAGTTTTATCAATGACTGATGGCGTCTTTGCCAGAGATGAAAAATCTGAAAAACTACTAATTGAATACGGCGTCGACAAAAAAAAGATCTTTAGAACTGCAGATTCTGTTTTACTTATGAAAACTTCAAGCTCTAATTCTGCCCAAAATCTTGTCACCAAGCTCAATATAGACAAGAACACAATAGGACTTGTAATTCGTGATAATGGATTTTCTCAAATGGAAGATACTGGATATCAAAAATATTTAGCTGGTATGAAACTTTACGTTGACTTTATTTTGGAAAATGGATTCAAATTAGTTTTTATAGCTCCTAATAATTCAGATATTTTGGCCACTCACAAATTCGTTAAAGAATATAATTATAATTTGCCAATATTTTATACTAGGGATTTGCAACCCGAAGAGGCCAAATACGTCCTGTCTAAATTCAAAATAGTCATTAGCTCGCGAATGCATCCGCTAATAATTACCTCAAGTACTGGCGTGCCGGTTATTGGTATCGGATTAGAGTTCAAAACTCTAAATTACTTAACCTTGGTAGGATTAGAAAAATATTGTCAAAAAATGGATGATTTCGATATTGATAATGCAAAACAGGCGTTCAACGAGCTAAACGCCAACTACGAAACAATTTGCAAGAACTTACAAGTTAAGATTGGATTGGTACAAGAAAAAAGTAAACTTAACATGAGTCTAACTAAAGAAATTTATTCAAAATATGCGAACAGTCAAACCCTTCATCTCTAACCAAGAATTAAAACCGCTAATCTCGATTATCATTGTCAATTACAACGGCAAAAAATGGCTTGATAAATGTATTAATTCGCTCGAACAACAAACCTATACTCATCTGGAAATAATAATCGTGGATAACGGCTCAACCGACGACAGTGTTTTGTATATCAAAAAAAACTTCCCTAGCGTAAACCTGGTTCAGTCTCGCCAGAATTTGGGTTTTGCAGGAGGGAATAATCTAGGGATCGCCAAAGCCCAGGGGGAATTAATAATGCTGATCAATAATGATACTTGGATTGAGAACGAAATGATTCAAAGACTATACGAAGAAAAAATCCAAAAAAAATTAGATGTTATAGGTCCCAACGAGCTACTCTATGACAAAAGCTTGAGACCCCTAAACTTAAGTATGACAAGCCTTGACTCATTTGGTCATTACATACATACGGATCAAATAAGCAAGTTTTTTTACTTGTCTGGAGTCTGCCTTTTGTTTTCTAAGCAATTATATTCAGATACTGGAGGGCTTGATAATAGCTTTTTTATGTATTCAGAAGAAATTGACTGGTTCTGGCGACTGCATTTGTACAAGAAAAAAATTGGAATTTCCCAGGATCAAAAAATATATCATGCCGGGGCTGGTAGCACTGGAGCTGGAATTAAATACTTAACATTTCTCTGGCGTAACCAAAACACTCTGCAAATGCTACTAAAAAATTACGAGTGGCATAACCTGGCATGGGTGCTGCCAATATATTTGATCATTAATACTGCCGAGATGACCCTCTTTTTATTAATTGGCAAGCCAAAAATTAGCCTTAGTTACATTCAAGGTATCTGGTTTAATATAAGATATTTTGACAGAACTATGCACTCAAGAAAGATAATCCAATCGGCCAGACTAATACCAGATACCAAAATTTTTGAACTAATGTATTTTGGATTTGCTAAATTTAACCACTTAATACATTTTTTTAAATTTAGTTAGCTCAGAGCCTTCTATCAATATATTTAACTCCTACTGATTCATTATGATACTTCCAACCATACAAAAAATAATTCACAAATTAAACACCTTTTGGTTCTATTTCGCGGCATTAACAATAATTACACTACTGCTTCACAAGCCCTGGTTTGACCCCAGTAGCGTCCTATCTTTTGGCGATTGGTATCCTTGGTCAGGATTTTCGATTAATAGGATACATGCTATTTTTCGTATGTGGGTCAACTTTAGTGACTTTGGCGAGTCGAATATCCAACCTAATTTTGTAATATTCAAGTATGTTTGGGGTTGGTTGTATAATTTGGGTTTGAGCAATCAAAATGCCATTAAACTCAATATATTTGTACCGCTGGCTCTCTTGGTTGTTTGGTGCCCTTATCTATATTTTGGCTACAAAACAAAATCAAATTTTATCGGATTTATAGTGGCGATATTTTATTCGTCGACTACCTATATACTCCTGCGGTCGCAAGGCGGGCATACATTAATTGCCATTTCGTACGCTATAGCGCCACTCCTTTTTTATTTATTTGAAATTATCCGGATTAAACCCACTTGGAAAAACTATGGCTTGTTAACCTTATTGCTTTTTGTAATGATTGGATATGAGCTGCGAATTAGTTTGATAACTTTTTGCCTTTTGATTCTGCATATGCCTTTTAACAAGGGCTGGTCCAAAACTGTTTTTAACAAAAAATTTGGGCTTTCAATTCTTTTAATTTTTTTGACTAACTTATATTGGTTCTTGCCAATCGCATTATCCAAAAGCTCTGATAGCATTGCCAAAGTAGCCAATCGCGGACTTTTTGGGAATCATTTATTTGACCTGAATAAGGCCGCAACCCTTTCTGAATCAGCATGGACAGCTGGCTTTCCTAATAACTTTTTTGTAAGTCAACCGGTGCAGGCCTATTTGTGGATAACACCTATACTATGTATCTTTTTTGCTGGAGTAGCCATAATCACTAAAAAATTCAATTATATATGGTGCTATTTTACTTTGATAAGTCTAATTGGGATACTTTTAACGAAGCAATCCGCAGAACCCTTTCCTTTGCTGTACAGATTTTTATACGAGAAAGTGCCAGGATTTAACTTATTCCGAGAGGCTTCAAAATTTTATTTAATAACTGCTTTTGGATATACTGGATTATTAGCCCTCGGTCTAAAACTAATGTCTGATATCAAGTGGAAGTATTTATCCATAAATTTTGACAGCTTTGCCAAAGCAGCGGCTGTTATTGCTATTCTATCAATATCTTTTATGAACCAACTTCCAATAATTACAGGTGAAATTGGAGGTATGTACAAGAGTCGACTCCCAAACCCTGATAACGCAATTGTCAATCAATTCATTAATGACCAACCCGATTTTAGTAGATTTTTATGGTTACCGAGCAGAAGCTCTTACGCTGACTTTAGCGATATACATCCTTACGTAACGATGCCAACTCTTAATACTATATTTGAGACCAATAAAAGCGACTTTTGGACTAATACTCAAGAATTATTTAACAAAAAAGACCTGCCCAAATTCCTCACCAAAAACAATATCAAATATATTGGTGTCCCAACTGGTGAGATGGATCGAGATGGTGCTCCGCTCGTGTATTATGGCGAAGACAAAGACCCTGATATCCGCTCGAAATTCATCAAGCTTCTTGACCGACAGCCCTATTTGAGCGATATAAGCGCCGAACTTGGATTAAGCCAGCTCAAAGTCTACAAACTAAAAGATGCTAGCATCACCTCTCGATACCAATCACTAAGCAACCTCTATCAAATCAACAAAAAAGAATTTAATGCTGATAACCTAGATCAAATCAAAACTTATCTCAACTCAAACACTGAGCTAACTTACAACGATAGCCCTAATAGTCAAGAAATTAATAGCATTCAAAAAGCTTTTGAAGTTAAGGATATCCTTGGCACTCCTACGACCAAAACAATTAGCAAGGATTTGACTGCTTTGCCCAGTGCTCGAGAGCAAGATATACTAGAAATTGTCTATCCTAAGCTCTTTTATAGTTTTGTAGAAAATAAACTGGAAATATATTCCAAGTACTCTAGCGACTTGCAAGTAGACGGCCAAAAAACCCAAGATACCAAAAAAGAGACTCTGTTCAGTCAAGTACTTGTCGACAATGATAATTTGGAGATTAAGCTTGGTTCCCAGTACCGAAGTCTAACTCAAGGTAGTCAAGATAAATTCTTAGCCAGAACAGATCAAATAAAAGGTTTTGAGATATATCGAAGCAATAATTCGGCGCTAAATGAAGGCTTCGATGACGGTTTCTGGCAAGATAAAGTAGGGGATTGTAACAATGCGGACGACTCACCCAAGCTCCAACTCCAAAATATCACAGCCCCAGAGAACAACTACGTCAACCTCCAAGCTGAGCGCCACATTGCCTGTATCAAAAAAGCCTTAGCCATAATCCAAAGTGGTCAATACAAAGTAAGTCTTAGAGCCAGGAGCAATACAGAAGGCAAAGCGACCGATGAAATTGGTTATTACCTAGGACTGAACAAATCGCCCGATGATCCAGTTATCTTCAAAAAAAAGCAGCAAGTTGGCAAAGATTGGACGCAAATAGAAGATTATATTGATATACCAATGGTTGGATTATATGATATGTTTTTGTATGCCTATGGTAATGGTAGTGATAACGCCAGTATCGATTATGATAATATCAGCATAATTAAAATTGACAAAATCTACGAAAAACAAGGGCTTAATGCAACCCCAGAATATCGCCTGCAAGATCTCAAAGACAAAAAAAACCTCACAATTGAACAGGATAATCTTATCAATCAAAAGTTAAATGAAAAATTTGATAATGGGTTCTGGAGCAAGCAATTAGGTGATTGCCTCAACTACGACAAAGACCCAAAAATTGGACAAGAGATAAAGGCCCAGGATAACCAGAACTACCTCAGTTTGTTTGCCCGCCGGCACTTTGCTTGTACTAACAAGATAGTAAGCGGGTTAGAACTTAATCGAAGCGTTAATATCAATCTTGATTATAAGATAAGCGGCAGTAATGACTTGCAATTCTATCTCAGTAACGGCGGGTGGAACAAGGTCGAGCGAATAAAATCGGCGGTCCAAAATCAGTGGCAAAACCTTAACTTTAGTTACAATGTTCTCGAGGGTGGTGATTTGGGACTTGGTTTGTATTCACTAGAAAAAAATGCGACTTTTGATGTCTACACCGACTATGATAATATTAAGATAACCGATTATTCTCCCGATTTGGACACTATCTACATATTACCGAAGCAAGTTGAAACCGCCACCGCCAATCAATTTACCGAAAACTATATTAATTCTACCGACAGGCAACTTAAGCTTGGAATTAAGGACGCCAGCCAAAAGCTACTAATTTACAACAGCGAAAATTACAACAGCGAATGGAATAATATCCGATTAAGTTCTGAGAAAATCAAAGACTTTAGACCAGAAGTCAAACACTATGAAACCGTATATGGATTTAATACCTTCGAAGTAGATATTAGTAAGTTCTGTGGGCAATTAGAATCGAAGTGTTTGGACGACAAATCAATAATCTTAGACATTAATTTCAAACCTCAAAAATGGATGAACCTCGGCATAATAATCTCAGGATCAACTTTAGTGGCAATTTTGCTCTGGCTAGTCTATCTTTCTCTACCGGCCCGCTTCCGAAAAAACCCCTTCGGCAAAGTTAAGTCCCAAATCATCGACTACCCAACCCCGCAAACCATAACCGACAGCTTCGATCAAATGCTAGCCAACAACAAAGCCAAAGCCATATTCCGAACCCGCAAAAAAGAGATCAAGCAAACAATGGCCGAATTCGGCCCAGACAAGGTCCGAGAGTTTAGAATTAAGCCAGAACCAATCCCAGCAAAAGCCTCAGCTTTAGAAACCGAATTAGAAAATGATTACCCAGAAGAGGAGGTAGTCGCCTTGGTGGAAGAGGAGGTTCCCGTAGTAGAAGAGCCCAAAAAAATACTAGAAATTCCAGTCATCCCACCAGCCAAAGCCCGCAAAGGCAAGAAAAAGAAAGGCGGAAAAAAAGCTTAAAAAATACTAATTTGACAACTGTAGCTTATTTATGTATAATTGTAGCACTAATATAGTCATTATATGTCACAAACAAACACCTTTATCCGTCTACGCCAAACCGATATTCTACAAGAGTTAATCGAATTTCTACAAGCGACCAAGTTTCGCGGACTTGATAAAACCGAAATAATACGAGCCAGTCTAGCTGAGATAGTTTGGCAAGTCAAACAAAAATCATCCCTTAACCAACAAGATATTGATGGTATAATTACCGCTCGAAAAGAACTCTCTAGTGGTAAAGTTAAGTCAATGACCAGCTCAAAGGATATCCAAGATTTTATAAATGCTTTGTAATGACTTATCAATTAGATTATACCGAAACTTTTGTAAAGTCAATCAAAAACTCAGCGGCAAAAAACCATTGGATATCAAACTCAAAAAAGCCTTAGAAAAATGCTTAATTACACTGGCCGACAACCCAAAAAGCCCAGGATTAAATTCTCATATTGTTGATTCTTTGGATAAAAAAGACGTTTGGAGTAGCTGGGTAACTGGAGATATACGAATAATATGGGAATATAATGAAAATAAAACCCTGTCAATTTTTTTGATTCGAGTAGGTGGCCATAGTGGACGCAATTCAGTTTATAAATAGGGGTAGCAACTGGCACCATCGACTCAAATAGCAACAAAGCTAAAGCAGTATTAAGAACTTGAAAAACGAGGTTAGACCGATAATGGTCAAATTTGCAAGTGATTTAAGCATAAAAAAGGCACCGAGAGTAACACAAGGCGCCTTTTTTTCACAGGTTATTTATTTTTTCTCATAACGTTCCCTGTAAAGGGGGAGAACGTCCCTTTTGTTTCATACTTTCCCCTGAATATTTTTGGCTTTTCGCTGTTGTTTACGCATGTTGCGAGCGT
Organism: Minisyncoccota bacterium; assembly: GCA_014376695.1. Classification (GTDB taxonomy): domain Bacteria; phylum Patescibacteriota; class JACMRA01; order JACMRA01; family JACMRA01; genus JACMRA01. Next base: position 49,574 of record JACMRA010000016.1, read on the forward strand.
TACTGAGTTTCCGTCGCTTGCACCAAAGGCGATTGACGCCTTTGGTTGAAGTTCTAGTACAACGGAGCCGTCCCAAAGGCTACCATCTATAGTTAACGCGGTTTTGTCGCCGCTTATTGTCATTGCGACCCCGCCCTCTGCTGTAGCCTTGAGGCTACCGAGAGTAATCTTGGTTATAGCGATAGGCTTTACGCCTGTTTTTTCAGATTCGTTCACAGCTGCTTCAGCTGTCCCGAGCTTGGATACGTCTGAGATATCGCACCCAGGCATCTGTAAATCGAGCGGTTTAGCTTCAACTTTAGTATTAGCCGTAGAACCACATGAGGCTATAACGGAAATCAAAGTTAGAAGAAAGAACAAACGCAAAGAGGTATATATCATTGGAAAGTCCCAGCTTAAACTGGTTCTAAAAGAACAATCTGTGAAAAGTGATAGTAGATTCCATTTCGGAAAATCCTTTCACTACTATTAACAGTGCACACTTACGCGATATTGTCAAGTAGTCTGGGTAGAGAAGTTACCTCGTCAATAACACAACCTTAACTCAAAAAGTTACCTGCACACTCAAAGTGCATATTTGACAAACATCAACAACAAATCAATGGTTATTGTGTATGTATAATAAAAGCATCCCCTACAACAATCTGCCAAAACTGCCGCCAAAGTTTGATTTTGACACAATTGAAATCCTCAAAAAACTCAACCAAGCCAACAAAGCCGTGGCTAGTTTCGATGCCAGTTTGACTACTCTTGTCAATCCAATGCTACTTGTAGCCCCGCTTACAGTTCGAGAAGCCGTAAAAAGTAGCCAAATTGAAAATATTTTTACAACGGTTAGTGAGGTTTTTGAGAGTAGTCTCTTTCCCGAAGACCAGACCCCCGCTCAAAAAGAAGCTCTATATTATAAGGACGCTTTGATTGAGGCCTATAGCTGTATAATTAGCAAAGGAGGTCTTAGTGTCAACGATATTATTCGGGTGCAATTAATTTTGGAACCTAACAAAACTGGTATTCGCAAAATTCCCGGGACAGTAATTGGGGCTGTCAAAGCTGGTAAACTCGAAACTCTCTATACCCCGCCCGAAGGCTATGATACTATAATGGACTTGTTAAGTAATTTTGAAAAATCTTTTAACCTGCAAACAGATAGTACTGATTGGAATGAGCTAGATCCTTTGTTGCAGTTCTCTATATTACACTATCAATTCGAGTCAATCCACCCTTTTTACGACGGTAACGGCAGGACTGGAAGGATCCTGATGATTGTCTTTTTGGTTCTGAGTCGGGCAATTCGATATCCCGTCTTGTTTTTGAGCGGGTATATTCTTGAGAACAAAGCTGAGTATTATCGAATTCTCAATCAAACCACCGAAACTGGCGACTATACGGCGCTCTTAATGTATTTTTTGGATTGTATTATCGCCCAATCTCTCGAAAGCAAAAAAACCGTGGATCAGATATGGGAACATTATAATTATATAAAAACAGAGTTGCAGCAACAAAAAATTGATTCACATTCTTTTGAGATGCTTGACTACCTCTTCACAAAGCCCCTATATACCATAGGAGATATGGAAAAAAACACCGGCAAACACCGTAATACCTGTTCTAAATATCTCAACAATTTAGTTAAAATCAACCTAATCCAAAAAAGAAAATACAAAAAAGAAAATATTTTTTTCAACCCGAAATTCCTCCAAATCCTTAGTTAAAGACAAAAACTTATGACCAATCCAAGCCAATTACCGCCAAAGCCGTTAACTCAAGCCCAAGTCCAAGATAGGATCAAACTAGGTCAAATTAACACCGTGCAAGTTATCCGAGGGCGTAGTTATAGCCAGATTATCCTTGAGAATACGATCACTTTTATCAATATACTGCTGGCTGGAGTATCGGTTTTGTTAATTATTTTTGGTAAGTATAGTGATGCGATTATATATTTTTCGGTGGCTCTAATTAACATTTTGGTCGGTCTAATTCAAGAAATCTCCGCCAAAGCCAAACTTGATTCTATAGCTGATCTCGTTAGCCCGAAATCTCGTATTATACGAAGTCTTATAAACAATTTACAACCGAATGAGCAATTATTACCAGTTAATCAAATTGTCCTCGATGATATTATAGCTCTTGGTTCTGGTGATATTATTCCCGTGGATGGAGTTGTCATATCGGGGGGACTTCTAATTGATGAGTCAATCCTGACAGGCGAAAGCGATTATTTGCACAAGCAAAGCGGCCTCGAGGTCTTTGCTGGGACAAGTGTGGTCAGTGGGACAGGCACGATGCAAGCCACCAAAATCGGCTCTAGCACAATGGCCAATCAGATAAATTCACGAGCCAAAGTCTATCATCGCGAGCTGACCCCAATCCAGAGCGAAGTCAATTTGATTGTGCGGGTGCTTTTTTTGATTACCGTTACTCTTGGTGGAATGTCAGTGCTAGCCAACTTAATTGTCCCGCGTTCTATTGACGAGAGTTTGCAGATTGCGGCGGTGATTCTAGGAGTAATCCCCAATTCCTTATTTGCATTAATTAATCTTAGTTACGCACTAGGAGGAGTTGCCATCCTCAAAAAAGGAGCCTTAATTCAGCGTCTTAATGCTATCGAGTCGCTATCCAATGTGGATGTTTTGTGCCTTGATAAAACTGGAACTCTAACCACCAAAAATCTTATCTTAGAGCAGGCGATTAATCTGGGCGCTGTTACGGATATTGAGCAAAGCAAAGTTTTAGACGATTTAATTAATTATTCAAGTGAACTAAACGCCACAACTCAGGCCATAGCCACTTCCAGGCAAATTACTAATCCAGCCTCCCAAAAACCTCTGGTCGAAATCCCTTTTAACTCAAGTTACAAATGGAGCGGAGTCAGCGTCGAGCAAAAAACAGATTATACGAAGTCTAAAAATATTAATATTGTAATTGGAGCAAGCGATGTAATCCTCAACCATTTCAAAGCCACCCAAAATCGCACACCGCAATACCAAAACCAAGACTTGAACCTACATGTATCAACTTTACAAAACCAAGGACTCCGATGTCTTATTGTGGCCACAAGTAATCAAATTCTGGATCTGAACAACAACCAGCCAATTCTGCCAAATGACTTAGAGCTGATTTCTTTGCTCGTGTTTAGTGACCAGATACGGGATGAGGCCAAAGAAACTTTGGATCTATTTCAACAAGCTGGAATTGCTATTAAGATAATTAGCGGCGACAATCCAGAAACGGTAATGGCCCTAGCTAAACAAATCGGAGTGGGTAAAGATGCCAAAATGATAAGCGGGACCGAGCTGGATAATCTCCCCCTTGATAGTTGGTCAGCTGTTGTGGAAGATACAACAATCTTTGGGCGTATCACCCCAGCCCAAAAAGAAATCCTAATTCAAACTCTCAACAAAAACGGTCATTATACAGCAATGATTGGCGACGGTGTTAATGATGTAATGAGTATCAAGACGGCAAAACTCGGTATTAGTATGGAGAGTGGAAGTCCGGTTACACGATCGGTCGCCGATATTCTTTTGCTCGGGGATTCATTTGCCTCCCTGCCTCAAGGTCTCCTAGAAGGCCAAAAAATCCGCAACTCCCTAGAAGATATATTTAAGCTATTCCTGGTCAAAATTATCTATCTTGTAATGTTAATTATCGGCATTCGAATGGTCGGCTTGCCATTTCCGTTCAGCATCAAGCAAAGTTCCTTAATCGCCATATTCACCACTGGGATTCCAGCTATTGGCCTGGCTCTCTGGTCCCACCCAGGAACCAAAAAAGGTCAATCACTCCTAGATTCGGTGCTTCACTTTGTCATTCCAAGTAGTATTAGTCTTGGGTTGTTTGGAACTGGCCTGCTATTTGGGCTTTCTTGGCTCGAACTATTTAAACTAAAAAATACTACTGAAATTTCTAGACTTCTAAATTTTAATTCACTCGAGATTACGCAGGCTTTTAATCTAGCTATTCCCGAGCTTCAAACGGGATTGACCCTGTTTTTGATTTTAGCAGGGCTTTGTCTCAATATATTTGTATCCCCCCCGATCAAAAGACTCAGTTTCGGGGCCGTATCTCGCCGTGATTGGCGACCAACAATACTTTCATTTGTTCTATTTGTGATTTTAGGCGGTTTATATTTTAACCCAATAACCTCTAATTTTTTGGGATTGTCTAGGCTTGGCTATGACCAAATTGGAGTGGTGGTAAGTACGCTTATTTTTTGGGTGATTACTGTTAGCGTTATATGGAGATTCCGTCTTATTGATAAATTCCTGGGGATCAAATTACCCCAAAAATAACGATACCCCCTTAATTTTTTGCAAACTCACCAAACTCTAACGGCAACAGGCTGAGCTTTCAGCTCTTGAGTAAATCCAATACCCATTTCATTGTACCTATTATACAAAGAGGCGGCTAGATCATCTAACTTAGAATTAAGTAACTGACAAAATTCTGGTTTGGCAATCAATTCAACAAGATGACCGGCTCGATTGATCTGATTTGAGACACTTTCTATAGCTTGGCTAATTGTTCGAGTAATTGCCATTGAGCCAATAAGCGCCCCATTATAGGTATTGCTAAGTATAATCCTAAATTTAGCTAATCGAGTATTTAATTCTTGATATAAGCTCAGATGTAGTTCTAACAATTCACTTGTAATCAGCTCGCTGTAGTCTTCCCAATTATCTTCAAGAATACCGACAGCCGTAATAATTGTCTCTACTAGCAATTTTGGGTTGGTCATTGGTAAGGCCAAAATTTGGCTTTTTCTGAACCTATCTCTGGGCATATTTGTATTTATTTAAATATTTGTTTAATTTAACTACAATATAAGTTATTAACAGTGTTTAGTCAATCAAGGCCAAAAAATTCAATTTGACACAAAGTTGATTGTAACCCAATGTTAAAACAGTTATTTTAACTAATATCACTATGCTTCCATCTTTCTCAGATTATATCATAATAATCGCCGTTTTACTTATCATTGTACTTATTGTGCTAATTGGGGCGCTCTACAATATGTATTATAATCTCAGGCGACAAGATACCAAATGGAAGGCAATTGCCAGCAGTAAACTAAATGCCATACAGACAAACTCACGCCTAAGCCTCGAAAACAAAATCGTGGCTCTGGACAAGTTACTCGAATACACTTTGCAACATTATTTCGGGAACTACGGCGACAAAATCTCAGAAATCCTCAAAAAGCAATCCAAGTCTTTTAGTGACGTGGAACTAGATGGGATTTGGCTTTCGCGCAAGATAGTGACTCAGTTAACTGGACCTGTGCAATATGGGGGGAACTCAATTAATCTCGAAAATACGCTCAACATCTACACCAAATACATCAAAAAATATATGAGGTAGTGGGATAGTCAGATTATTTATTGACTACCATCGTATTCGCGACATTCATAATCATCGCTTCCAGAGTTTTCGTATGCACCTAAAATAAATGGGATAGCAACCCGGAAAATAACCCACTGTGAATCTTGCGGCTGAAGTTCTTCGACTGCAGTTGGAAGGCAATCGATATGATGAGCTGTTTTTGGGTCTATTTCTCCCGGTTGCGCTAATTTGCCCTCATTTGAGGCCCAATCGGGAAGATAAGCTGTTTTTAAAAATGTATCCATAGTATATAATAGTTAAGCAATAGTTTGATGGATTGAAGTCTAAGTCTATAATTGCTTTTTTGGCAAGGTTGACCGGCGGCGTATTATAGTTATAACTTGGCTATGAACAATTGGCAGTCTAAACTAATTGATGGGCTCTTAACACGGTTTTGGTATCTAATTATCTCGTCCTTTGCGATATATATCGTTCTACTGGTCGATTCGAGCGATCGGTTCCAAACTAGCTCGGCCTTAGGTAATATAAGGTTGAATCCGTTTTTTTGGACTCACCTCTGGAATAATCAAGCGTTAAAAATCAAATTACTAAATCAAGAATTATCTCTGCAAAACCTATTTTTTGGGAACGAAACTATATATTCCTGGGCTGTTCTCGCGATTACCATTTTGGTATTTGTATTTTTGATATTTATTTACGAACCTACAAGAGATTGGTTCCACGGTTTATATAAAGAAATTAAAGGAGAAACTAAACCCGTTATATATAAGTTATTCGGTCTCGCTTGGGTTTTAAACTCACTTTGGGACGAGATAAAAGAAAACAACATAACAACATTGATAACTTCCTCGGCTGACTCTGATAAAATCCCCAATCACGCACTAGATCTTGAATGGGTTAATAGTAATACAACTGATAATCTAGAACAAGGTTTTATTGACTTATTCGTTAAGGAATATTTGGAATTTGTAGATCAATTAGCGGTGGCAATCGGAAAAAATATAACTAGGCTCAAACGAGAAAGTCTAGTGATTTTTTATGACGGGCAACAAGGAAGTGGTAAATCCTCAATTACCAATTTAATGATAGATCTAAAGTTAATGAACGCCAAAAACATTGGATATAACCAAACGTACAGCTATTTTAGCAAAAATTACCAAAAATTAGTCGAAAAAGATCCGAAGACTGATATTTTTGCACCGTCACCATATATCTACAAATTCGATACGACCCAAGTCCAGAATACCGATAACTTTACCAAGGCAATATTAGATGAGATTGAGTAAATCCTCCACGAGAACAACATCCTATCCGAAAATATAATCAATCAATACTATGCCCATGTAACAAGTAAAGTAGACGGTTTCGACTGGCTAAAATTACTCCCATTCTCCAAAAAGCCAGAAAGCATAAGCGACCAGAAAGAAAAAATCTCCAAAAAGCTCAATTTATTTGATAAACAGGTAATAATTGTAATTGACGAAGTTGACAGACTCAACCCGAAACAAGTTTATAACTTATTTAACTCACTTAATTTTGTGTGCGGTTTTAAGAATTTAGTTTTTGTAGTTAATTTGGATGATAAGCATATCAAGCAAACTACCTGCTTTGAGTATTTCCCAGTGTTGAAACAAAGCTCGGCCGTTGTAAGAGGAGTCTATGGGCAAGTGCAAGGAAATTCTCCGTCATTAATTTTGAATTCAATTTTTGAAAACGGGAAGTTGAATATACAGATAAATAACCTATACCTCAAATATTACCAAGAGTTGATTGAGAAAAAGATGTCGGGATATTCGGTTTTTAAGCTTGCACAAGAAAAACTTCCAGGTATCACATCAAATTTAGAATTATTACATTTGATAAAAGATAATCGTAGGATGGTGATTGATACTAATATAGAGGTAGAACATGTTTACAAACAAATTAACTTTATTCTAATTCCAGGTGGTAATTTAACAATGGAAGCTTATTTAAATAATCAAATTGATGTACAACTTAAGTTTTGTAAATTGATAAACGATCAAAAAGTCGAAATAAATAAAAACACGTTACTAGTTATTTACAGTGCCTATTCTAGCTTGTGGAAAGAATATGAGACAACGAATAAATGTCAACTATACTCAATAATGCATTTTTTCGATAACGATGGGCACTGGATGAAAGAGATTTTAATTAACTATTGTAAAGAACACTATTACATTTCTTCAGAAGAAGTAGATATAAGTAATACAAACAAAGCGATACAAGCAAATCTAATTGACGATTATCTGTTTCCAGTCAATTACAGGCAGGTTATCCGCAATATTACAAGTTTTAAAAAGCTAGCGTAAAATCCAAGTCCCATACCTCTCTCCTAGTCCCGCAACAGGCACCAAAATATAATCTTGCCCAAGCAACTTATCAAACTGCTTTTTTACAGGGGAATTGTTATCAACTATAATTAATTTGGTCTTATTACTGACAAGCTCGTGATAAACCTCATCAATGCTAGTATCATACTGGAAGTCGGTGATTTGGCGATGACCACTTACCCGATTACTTAGCGGATAGAGCTCCGAGGCGTTGGCTACTAGATAAATTTTGTCACCTAGAACTGTGTACTGATTGATAATTGGTAGCAAGATTTTGGCCCGGTCCCATGCTCCAGAATTATTGGACCTTTGGTAATCTTCAAGGCTCATACTGCCAGTTAGCACCCGAGAAAACTTATTCCAAGTATTAGTCTGGTAAATTGGAATCATCTGACCACTGCCAAATATCATCGTCCCCATATTCAGAAGTAGGGCAATTACAATTACAGATTGAACTTTTGATATCAATAAGTCTCGCAAAGCCCACAAGTAATCTAACAAACCAAAGATCAGCACACTCACCGCCCCAAATACCTGAATTAGATAATGTGGATAGTTTCGCTCAGATATCATAGCCCCAAAGAAGCAGGCTCCAACCCATAGAGCGATAAACATATATTGATAGCTTATCAACTTCTTAAATCGGGCAAAACTCAAACCGACAAGCAAGCCTACAAGAAGCAAAAACCTAAATTGCAAATTGGTAATCAAGCTGGTCGGATAGCCAAAAATTGGTAAACCAAAAACCAGGGGAGAGTTGCGAGCCACATAATCCGAACCAAAGCCGAGCAAAGAATAATACAGAATACTACCCAGACCACGAGACAAGTACCAAACAATCAATCCTAAATAAGGCAAAGTTATCAAGCCAATAACTAAGCCAACCCGTGGTAATTGATACCGAACAAAAGCTCCAAGCTTTAGACCTTGACTCTCCCAAGATTGCCAAAGCATCAAATACAATAACACCCCAATTTCGACCACTGCATGAATCTTAGTAAAGCAGGCCAAACTAAAACAAATCCCAACCGCGAGATAATTAAACCAATCTCGATTTGCAGAAACTGGGGAAACTTCCCGAAGCGTTCTAGACCAAAAATACAAGCCAAGGATAATCAACGGCATATAGACGTTCTCGGCGTTAAGCTGAGTCATCTCCCAACCAAAGCCAAGTAACATCCCAAAAAAGACTGTACTAATAACCGTTCCTAAATTAACTAAGCGGACCCTAAACAAATCTCGACCCAGATTAAATACCAAATGCCAAAAACTGACCAAAGCCAACAATGAAAACCCAAGGTTAATCAATCGAAATCCCCAGACATTGACTCCAGAAATCTGATAACTAAGCCAATAAATCAGGTATAACAAGGGCGGTTTGTTGTCCCAGACATTTTGATACAGGTATTGACCGTTACTAAGTCCGTGGGCTACTGCCAAATAAATGTTTTCGTCCCCATACCACAAAAACTCCCAAAAAGTTGGGAGTCTAATAATAGTAATACATAATCCAAGAAACCCGAGAATTAACCATTTAATCCAAGGAGTTCCAAGTTTATAGTCTAACTTGGTCAAGAACATTGATTAGCAATTGAATACCAGTTTGACCCAAGGCCGCGATACAAATAGCAATAATTGCGTTGACGATAACTTTTTGACCTTTCTCTCGACCTTTGTCCCCTCCTAGCAGGAATAGAAAAGCTCCGTAAAGTACGAATAGAACTGCCAAAGCCCCAATTACATAAGTTCCAATATTGGCCACTGTGACAATGATTCGAACAAACCCGTCAACACCACCACTAAAGTTTCGAGGATCTAAAACTCGGCAGCCTCCTCGTGGGCAAAGAATACTTCCTGTTGGTAAAAATGAATCATTATTCATAAATTATAAATATAGGTTAAAATTATTATTTTTAGTTGATAATTAATCTATATCACAAAAATCCAAAGTTGTCTAGGTTATAGCATCTAATAACTTGCAAAAGTCCAAAAATTGGATTAAAATTAGTTTAGTATGACCTTTTCAAGAAAACTTGCTCAACTAGCCAAAAACTCCTTTAATAATGTTAGCGATACACTAGACGCTATGATTTTTGACAGGAAATACGATCAGAAGCTTGGCAAGCAAAAACCTAATCTTGAAAACTATAAATCCATCTTTCACGAAACCGAAAATCAAAAAAATCCCCGAAGCAAACACCTACTAATCAAGCAGCAGTGGCGTATATACAAGCAATCGTACCGTTTTCTCGAGCGGGCAATTAGTACAGCGGCCAGTCACCATAACGATAATGTTTATTTTGTATCTGTTTCGAGGCTTGGCTCGTTATATCTGGTTAATGACATTGCTAAGCAAATTACCGTCGACCCAAGCACAATTCTGGCCGAAATTTCCTGCGTCGATGAAGCTACTCAAGGTGGCGAATTTGTTAGGGAGACAGATTTAGAGGGTAACTATTTAGGTTCGATGTCAGATCACACCATTGATCGCTACATTTTGTCCATTCCTGGCAGCGGCGCGCTCAAGTACATTTGTCCGCAGTCTGCCAAGGAAGGCTTGAGTCTCAGTGAGTTAATAGAAGTCGAGCGTAATCGACTCGCAGATCTTGGTTATCGAATTTCTAAATGGTGCCAAAAAAAAGGAATCGTCAAACTTACAATGACCTATCACGAAGCTTGTGGGGCTGTGCAAGTCCGCAAAAAAAATCTAATAAATTTGCTTACTGACACTAATCAGCTTCAGATGGCCAAACAATGCGCTACTAATCTGGGATTTGAAATCCAAAAAGCCAGTGCTGAACTCAAATCAAGGCTCAACGTCACTTTGGCCTTTATCGGGAAAAACGAGATGTTCAAACTTAGGCCGATGCAAATGCACAACGCCCTAGGCACAATTGGTTGCCTGGATAGCTCAATTCTCTGTATGGAAATTGACTTAATCACTCGACTTAACTTCTTCGATTGCCTTGTACCTGTCGAGTTCGATGAGGGTTTACCGGACCATAATTACAGTTTGGACGCCATTGCCAGTGGAGTTGAAGATATTAACCTGACTATACAAATCGCTTTTGGGGAGCACGGTTGGGGTAGCAGTTTCTTTAACAAAGCTCGGCCTTATATGATAATGCTATTTACCCGCTCCGAAGAACAGTCTTACCAAGCCCAAGATTTGGTTAGGGCAATGAAACTAAAATTAACCTCAGAAATATGGGAAAAGCTAGCTTTTGTGATTATCAGAAGCGACCAGTAGGACTTCAACCTTGACAAATTCTCAAAAACTTATTTTATGTAAATAGCTCTGGCTAAAGCCGGAACACCGATGCGTCGAAAGACATTTCAATAAAGGCCGCCCAAGGGTCTTTTTTTTATGTTTGGTTATATCGGAATTTTCCTAGGCCAAATGACATCTCAATCAGACGACTAGCTAGAACTGTCAACTGCGTAGTTTTGTTCAATTCATTTAGTTGCATTAATTCAAAGACTTTTAGTTTGTTGGTTGTTTGCACTTTGTTGGTTATATACAACAATTCTCTTGGAGTCAGGCCTCCCATTAGCGGATCATCAGTTTCAGTCTTCTCAAAGTAACTTGAGTCCAGAGAATCAATATCAATTGACAGCCAAATATAATCCAAATCACTGAGATAATCCAAAATCTCACTCATAATTCTGGCCATACCAAGCTCTTCGATGTCTAAGACAGAATAGGTTTTGATTTTTGCATTCTGGAGGTTTTGGGACTCCCTGTAATCCACTTCGCGAAGTCCAATTTGAACAATTTTTTGGATGAAATTACCCTGGTATAGATCTGTAAATTGACGCATCCCTAGGCCGAAATTAATAGCGCAGGGGCAACCTGTCATCGATCGCGACGGAGTAGTCAAATGGGTGTTAAAATCGCTATGTCCATCAACCCAAATAAGCCCGATTTTGGTCATATCAGTCAATTTGCTCAATCCAGCCCCAGTCCCAGCCGAGACACTGTGGTCCCCACCAATAACACATAATTTGTCGTTATCCCAATCGAATTGGCTGGCTATGCGGGCTTGGAGTTTTTGGGCCATATCGACGTTGGAGTCTAAGTAGCTAATAGGATCTTCGAGCTTATCGGGATAGGAGTTGTACTCGAGAGGTGCCAAGACGGTGCAATTGGCCCTGAGCAGATTAACCGGCATTGCGGCAGCTTGATTATCGTTAGCTCCAGCTACATCAATGATACGACTGTGATTAGGCTTGCAGTGCTGGCCGTAGACGCTCTCGGCGAACGGGACGGGTAAAATTAAATTAGACATTTGTTTATTTTATAAGTGATATTAGTTGAGCTGTCAAAGATACCAAATTTTTATAAATAAAGTCGTTGATTTGACACAGTACTCCTAATTTGATTTGATAGCTGTATATGACTAGCTCAGCCATTCAAAAGAACTCCAAATACAATCACCGAGAAACCGAAGCCAAATGGGTTAAGCAATGGGAATCTAATCAAACCTACAAAACCCCAGAACTAAAAACCGGTGACAAAAAAAAGTATATTTTGGAGGCTTTTCCCTATCCCTCAGGCGATGGGCTACATGTTGGACACGCACTTCCAAGTACCGCTGGTGACATTACTAGTCGTTATTACAGGCTCAAGGGATATAAGACACTCCATCCAATGGGGTTTGACGCTTTTGGACTACCTACGGAGAATTTTGCTATCAAAAAAGGTATCCCACCACAGCAAACAACCCTGGAATCTATCAAGAATTTTAAGGTTCAACTCAAAAAACTAGGTGTAGATTATGATTGGACCCGTCAAATTAATACGACCGACCCAAACTACTACAAGTGGACCCAATGGCTATTTCAATTGCTCTACAAGCGAGGACTAGCCTACAAAAAAGAAGCCCTAGTCAACTGGGACCCGATTGATAAAACTGTTCTAGCCAATGAGCAGGTTACCAAAGATGGTACCGCGGAAAGGTCTGGAGCTATAGTTGAGCAAAAACTTATGAGTCAATGGTTTTTTAAGATTACGGACTACGCTGAGCGGCTTTTGACTGATTTGGATGGTCTAGATTGGCCAGAAAGTACCAAACAAATGCAACGCAACTGGATAGGCAAGAGCGACGGCGCTGAGGTAGAATTTCAATTAGGCTATGAGGGTGATACGATTAGAGTCTTCACAACGGCCCACGATACAATATATGGGGTGACTTTTTTGGTGATTTCGCCAGAGCATACTTTGGTTGCCCAACTAACGACTGAGGACAATAAAACTGCAATGGTAGACTATATTGCCAAAGCTAAGCAGAAGTCGCAATTGGAGCGAACTGACCTTAACAAGGACAAGTCTGGCGTGTTTACAGGGAGCTACGCAATTCACCCGCTAACAGGCGGCCAAATCCCTATCTGGGTAGCTGATTATGTTCTTACAAGTTACGGAACCGGGGCTGTAATGGCCGTACCTGGCGAAGATGAGCGGGACTATGAATTTGCTAATAAATATGACTTACCGGTTATTTATACTAACCACACCAATTCTTTTGTATCCTATTCCAAAGAAATCAAGACCAACAAAGATAAATATACGCTAATTAATTCTGGTGAATTCGACGGCCTAACCTACACTGTAGCTCGAGAGAAAATCCTCGACAAACTAATCGAGCATAACCAAGGCAAGGCAGTGACCAACTACCGGCTTCGTGATTGGTCGATCGGTCGCCAGCGATATTGGGGTTGCCCAATTCCAGTGTATTATAAGCCAAGCAATCAATCAAAAGTGCTTGTTATTATGGTTCACGGAGGTGATAGTACTGGTTCAAGCGAGGACGGACGCCAAGACGATAAAATTACGGATAGGATCGTCGAAAAAAATCAGTATTCAACTAGTAAAGGCTGTCCTGTTTGGGGGGAGAATTTGGACAAAGTTTTGGACAAGGAAATTTTTGATGTAGTTGCTCCTGTATTTCCTAACGCCGAGAATGCTTTGTATTCCGAATGGAAACGATTTTTTGAACAGATTATCGAGTCGCAGTTAAAAAATAATCAGTACCAGGATATAGTTGTTATCGGACACAGTCTAGGCACAGTTTTCCTGCAGATGTATTTATCCTCTGAAGATTTTAATGAGCGTTTTGGTCAAAAATTGAGCATAATTCAATTAGTTGGCTGCTGCGAGTCTGAAGGTGATTTTGAGGTTACTGATAATTGGGCTAAAATCAAAAGTCAAGTTGGGCTTATTAAAATACATCACTCACAAGATGATTCTGTATGCCCTTTCAAATGGGGCCAGTTGTACGCTTCGAAACTTGGACTAGCTAGTTTTGATACTTATTCTAACAAAGGACATTTTGAGCAAGTGAATTTTGAGGAATTAGCGAACCAATTGCGTTCGAACTTTGTAGGAGCCAAAACCGTTGAAAGTCTAATCCCAGAGCAAGACTTACCTTTAGTCCTTCCTAATGACGCAAATATGACCAGTGGCAAAATCAAACCACTTGGAGAAAATCTAGATTTTGTTAATTCGGCTAATAAGTTATATGGAGATGGGGCTCAATATGAGGGGGACACAATGGATTCTTTTGTTTGTTCGAGTTGGTATTTCTTTAGATATTTGGATCCGAGCAACGTTGCCAAGTTCGCAAGTTCAGAAACTATAAAACAGTGGATGGCCGTGGATCAGTACGTTATTGGAGCTGAGCATTCTACTTTGCACTTACTTTATGCTCGATTTTTTACTAAGGTTTTGTTCGATGAAGGTTTGATTGATTTTGTGGAGCCGTTTGTTCAGATGAGGCATCAAGGTTTGATACTCGGTCCCGACGGCCAAAAAATGAGCAAATCCAAAGGTAATACCATTAATCCACTCGAGGTTTTTGAGCAGTACGGGGCTGACACCCTCCGAATGTATGAGATGTTTATGGGACCGTTCGACCAGCCGAAGCCTTGGAATACTGATAGTATCAAGGGGGTTAGGCGTTTGATTGAGCGGATTTGGGCAATGCAAGATCGGTGCTATTATTCTAGTGCGGTAGACAGCGCCAGGCTTAGCCAATTAGGTATAATTCACGGCCCAAAGAGTGAGCGAACTATCGAAAAAGAACTGCAAAAACTTACCAAAAAAATTGGTGAGGATATCGAGTCGTATAGCTTCAATACCTGTATATCTGAGTTTATGAAATTTGTGAATAAGGTTGAGGAGGTCGGCGGACTAACTAATTATCAATTCTTGCGATTTTTGATTTTGTTACATCCTTTTGCGCCATTTGTGACCGAAGAAATTTATAGTCAGTTTGAGTTACCTAACAAAAAACCAAGCATATCTATGGAACAGTGGCCTGAATTTGAGGCACAAATGCTAGTTGATACCACGATCAAATATATGGTACAGGTGAATGGAAAAGTTCGAGGCGAGTTTGAAATTGAGACAAATATGCCCGAAGCAGCGGTCATAGCCGTAGCCAAAGAATCGGTATCCAAGTGGCTAGAAGACAAAGAAATTAAATTCTGTAAGGTTGTAACTGGAAAGCTAGTTAGTTTGGTTGTCTCTTAAAACTGGAGGTGGGATAAGTTTAAACCCCAAGATAAATTTCTCAAGCTTGCTTTGAAGCTTGCCGCGATTAGCTGTTCTCAAATGAATTGTAGAAGAATTAGCATCCCAAAAGTCAACAAAAAAAATGTCAAGGCTGACTAAATGGTTATGTACTTGCCACTTTAGTAACCTCAATTCACTTAGTTGTAACCCTCCGCGGTGAAGACTCCTATCGTTAAGGTAGATTGCCAATTCAGGTTGGGTCTCATACATAATTTCTTCGTTATACCAATTAGTAGGCTTTAGTGCAATCATTTTGGCAAGGGTTATTTGGGCAGTTTCAATTCTTAGTAGATTGACTTGATCGTGTATTGCATAGCAAAATGTTTCGATATGTTCAATAGGGCTACTTGGATGTTCTATTAACTGCAAAGGAGATGAAAAACCCTTAACGTGCCTAAAGTCGAGCATAAAATATAATCGATACAAACAATAATTATATATTTGATGTAGGTTTTCGGGACCGGTATCCGACAAGTCTGGTTGAAAAATTAATCCGGTATCCAAACTTTCGACTTTGTCGGAGTATCTTTCGGGGAATGGATCCTTGTATTTATATGATTGATCTCTACCTTGATTACCTAAATCTACGGTCGTGCTAAGCTGGTTGACTATACTTTGTACAGTTGCTCGAGATAACCCGTATTCATCAAAAATGCTGATTACCAAAGGAAGGTAAATAAACTGGTAAAGAATACTGATAAATTCTTGATCTAATCTTTCTTTTTGCCTAAGCCGTGCTATTGCCAACTTAAGGTCGAGGCAAAGTGCTGAGGGAGTATCCATTGTCTATTTCATTAGTTATATTACTACTTATTTAAGTAAGTTTAAGATTTTTGTCAATAGGGTAATTTCTCTCTGTGGGCTTTTATTCGTGGGCCTACACTGGTATTTAATGGCCCGTTGTAATCGTAACCACTTTCCGTAGTTGGCTCCTGATCACCTGGGGTATAATCTGAAATAGCATCTGGAGCCTTCATTAATCCCCATAGCAAGCCCGCAATATTCCGACCTACTTGACCTAGAGGTAGTCCAGGGAAATTTGTAGGGACCGAAGGGTAAACCCCAGCCAAATAAAATAAGGCACATACTTGTAATTCTCCCAATTTCTCACCGAGCGGATTTAATTGGCAAGGCCAGATCAGTTTCCCTAATAATTGAATTGAATCGCAGGAAGCTGGTATTTTAGCGACTATACTTTCGGCTAAGATTTTCAAGTCTTCAGATTCTAGCTTCTTGTCTCTTGCCCTCACGAATAGATCAATAAGTGGAGTTAATTTAGTTTCAACGACTCCCGAGAGTAAAGGGTTCTCCCCATTTTGGCCTCCTTTAATAGTGTGCTCAGGATTCTTAAAAGCTATCAAAGCGTAGGTGGCACAGATACATGTCGCCCCTATAGCCAGTCCTAATAATTTCTTTGCCGTGACTATAGTTTCTTCTAATTCTTTTAATCTTGATTCACAATGAGCTTCAGGCATAACTGAGTTATTTCGATAGTTTATGTACTTCAATCAATACTCTAAGATAAATATCTGTCAAATTCTTAGCGGATTTTAAATTTAATTTCGGTGTTTCGGTAACTTTCTACTTCTTCTTGATAGAGAACACGGGACTGAAATACCAACAGGCCAAGCCAATTTAGGTTTTGTTCCAGTTCATCTATTTTTTGATCTAATGGATAGTCTAAATCAATGTACACAGGGTGAAACAATTTTAATTTTTCCGATGCTTCTGCAGCCACCGCCGATGCTTCTGCAGATAATTGAGTGATATTCCATTCCAAATCTTGACTTCTGGTGTCGGCTTTACCGTTAATAGTGGCAAGGATATAGTCCTCTCTATGTTTCAAGAACGATTCTTTAGCCTCAACTGATTTATCCGCTCGACCTATTGCTGCCAGTTTGTGAATTTCGGGATATTTTTTTACCAGTTCCAATATTAATTTTCCTTCTTCTTTGATTTTAGACGTCTTTAGTCTTAATAAATTCTGGGCATTGGTTAGCTCCTGACCTTCCTGACCTATCAGATCTCCTCGGTTGACCTGCCTGTGGTAAGCCGTTTCAGGGCTAAGCCCAACCATAGCAAAAGTAGTAATCTTAATTCCCTCGATTTTTTCAAAAATTTCTCGAAAACTTTGGTAGGAAGTTGCCGTTACCTCCACGATTGCTTTTGCACCAGATTTCAACGCTGTGTTAATTGATAAAAAATCTAAATTGCGCAGATAACTAGGATGTCTGAGACAAAAATCTTGGAATCCAGGATTATTTTGATTTTCGGAAACTTGGTGAATTTTGTCCCAAAGCTTAGCATGAAATTCATTTTGCCTATCGAAATTTAACGCTGTGATATATCTAAAACCCTTGTCAGTATACCCCTCACCTTGAACTTGCGTTTCCTTGGCGATGATTGGATTGGCTGGATTAGCCTTATCATAAGCTAAAATATCTTCGTAAATTTTGGCCGATAGCCAAATTCGGTTTGATTCAGATTCTCGAACTGGCCTATTCCCCACTACAAAAGTAACAACTGTTTGAGCGTTTAAATAAGTTGATCCTTTCATAAGTTTTATAGCAGTACCTTTACCAGATCCTGAGGCACCTACGACCAGTATTATATTTTGATTTCCTTTTATTTCTTGATTTGTCTTCATAACAAAAAAATGACTGCAAATTATTCCAACCTTGTCAATTAACACAAATTCCACCTCTTGCCAAAAAAATCAAATTCATCTACTTTGCAAATAACGCTTTTATGTCATCAAATACTTATATTGATTTAATTAATCCCCAACTTATCAATCAGATTCAACAAGGAGACATTGGTATTTTACCGACCGATACTAGCTATGGCCTCTGCTGTCTAGCCACTAACAAAATCTCCGTTGAGCGTATCCAGAAACTTCGCGGCGGGCCAAAAAATAAGCCCGGGATTATCCTCATCGACAGCTTGGATAAGGCTCTCGAACTTGGGGCGGTGCTTTTTGGGGACCAACGAAAAATCCTTGACTCCATCTATCCAGCCAATTTTAGCGTCTTAGTTAAGCACGCACATAATGACAAATACAAACATTTGTACGAGGGGAGTAAATACCTGTCTTTTCGGATTCCAACCCTTCCAGAACTCCGCAAACTTATCCGAAATGTTGGTCCGATTTTTGCGCCTTTGGCTTGTCCCGTTGATCTTAGTCCGGCCAGCACCGTTAGTCAATCACGACAATATTTTAGCGACCAATTAGATTTTTATGTGGACAAGGGGGAGCTTGTCAGTCTGCCCTCCACCATGGCCATAATGAATAATGACAAGTTCCAGGTAATCCGACAAGGCAGCTACTTTATTCCAAAGAGCCTGCTTGGTCGCTAACCAGTCCTAACCACCACAAACACTAGGCTCAAGTGGTGTAAGATTACCAAATCTGGCCTGTATTTGCTCGTTAGTTGGTTCAGACTCCTGAACAAAGATAACAACATTTCCAATTAGATTATTGATCTGCTTGAGCTCCTCTTCGGTTTTTGTAGGGCTCGGGCTACTTTTCTGGCTTGATCCTGCCTGATTATTTCGCTCGTCTATAGCCTTTTTTTCGGATGCAGTTTTCTGGGTGTCAAGGTCGTGTTGCTGAGCTTCGCTTAGAGTTTTGTGTTCCTGGCCACTGTGAGCCTCGGCTTGAATTGTCAAGGGATTGAAACTAGTTTTGGATTTTTCCAGCTTCTCAACTTCTTCGAAGTCTTTACGGAGCTTGGAGTCTTTGCCAAGGAATTCTTCTAGGGTCTTATTTGTAAAATCTTGAATATCCCGCTTTTGGAATTGATTTTTATCGCCGGTGTAAATATAGTATTTATCGCTCCCGCTAGGCTTTGGGAGGGAGGTGCTGTGGATTGGTATTCGAGTAATTTTTGGTGAGGAACTAAGAACTTGATCTAATTTGTAGCCCATAAGATTATCAAGTCCACCAATGCGGTTATTACCATAAAATTTTAGTACATCGCCCCCGGTTATCCCTCGCCAGTGTAAATGAACAATTTGATCCTTGTTATCGTGAAAATGAATTGGCGATTCGGTCAGCAGTCCACTACAAACATCCTTGATATATTCAACTTGGTACCGTGGAGACCCAAAATCTTCCGCTTGCCCCCGAAAAACATATTGCAGCCTAAAATGGAAATGGTCTTGTTTTGGGTAAGCAAGTCGACTAGGTGTCACGAAATGGAGAGTAGCCAAACTTAAAACAAAAAGTACAAGTAAGCTACTCAAAGAAATTACTAAGATTTTGGATATTTTGATTATGCTGGAGCGGGTCATATAATCTATGTTGAATTTATTTGGCAGAAGTGTCAACTATTCCAATCTCGTCATTGAGGATAGCTTCAATTTGCGGTCCAAAAATACGATTTTGGGTCATTTTACTATCATAGTGGCTTAATTGAATGCTGACGGGCTTTGAATGCTTGGCTGATACTTTTGTCGTGGAGGTATCAAGAGATGGCTTATTACCAAAGCTCCGAAGTCGAATTGACGGAAACAAAGAAACAAAATCTAAATAACAATGATAAGACCTCTGGACCCATAATACTAATTCGCGAGTATCGAAATATAGAGAATTACTATCTTGGTAGTACATAGCATTTGCCTCATCGACCAATATCACCCGCTCCAGCTGACCAAAAGGCAGAAACAATCCAGCTCGAGTACAAAGAATTACTTTTAATTTGGGAACTTTACTCCCAATAAGGCTTGTATCTGAATTTACTTGCTTATTACTATTTGATGATAAGGCTTTTTTGGACAGCTTTTTGTGCTCGAAGTGATTCCAATCAGTTAGAATGTTTAGGATAAGATTTCGATTAGCTTGGTTGACGCTCGAAGTGTATTGATGGATTTCAAGATTATCTGCTGGCTGTATTTGGGTGCTAAGATCGGTATACAACCTAGTAAGCATTTTGACTTCGGGACAGATGATAAGTATGGTCGGGTTTGGACTGGTGAAATTACTCATTTGGCTATGTATGCGTATAAGGTACATTATACGACTAGGTATAGATATATCGAAGTCATAGTTACCAAGCACCGATACGGGTTTATCTTGGCTAGGAGTAGCTGTTTTATAAGCTTTTAGATCAGCTTCTCTCTTCTCCCCCTTGATAAAGGGGGTCGGGGGGATTTGCTGGATTTGCTGGTGGTATTCTAAGACGCTTTTTTGATGCTTGTCGGCTAGGGATAAATAAGCGTGCAATATAGTTTCGAGGATTAAGCCGGCGTTATTAAAAGTCGCCAAATTAAAAATTCGAATGGTCTTGAGTGAGGCCTCCGGCAGTATATAGCTATATACAGTTTCGATGGACTGGATTTTATCTATATCGTAATTAATATCAATACGCTTTAGACTCTCTAGCACCACTCCATGAACCACCCGCCCTCGAACCGGCACACTAACTAATTGTCCTTGACTCAAAGTCCTCGAACTCGAGAGGGTAGGATTGCTCTCGCTATCTGATAACTTGTAAGTAAGTATAGGACTCGGGATGTTAGTTGCCAGCAGTATTTGGTAGAAGTGCGGATCGCTCATAATATAAGTATTCTGGAAGTAATTGAGTTTTTTGACAAATAGTAGCCTTGGGCAAATCAAAATCCGCGACAAACACACCCTAAATCCGCGCCAGAATTTGACTTTTTGGCGTATGTTTGGTGTCGTTTTGGCGTATGACCTGTTTTAAGTTATCCCCGCATCACAATAAAATTCTCAATTTATTCGCCGAAATGGGGCTAGACCAAGAATTATCAACCTCCCAAATTGAGGTTCTTTTAGCCCAAAACTACAAAATAGATTGGAGCCTAAGATCGTTGCAACGGTACCTTGGAGAGTTAGAATAGATTGAGTGTTTGTCAAAAGCTAATCAAGGTTGAATTTAGCTGGAAGTCTAGTCAAATTGAGGGTAACACCTACTCACTTCTCGAGACAGAAGAGTTGCTAAAAGGGAGTTTAAATTTTCCTAATCATACAGCCAGGGAAACGGATATGATTCTCAATCACAAAAAAGCCTTCAATTTTGTACAGAAAAATCGCCAAATATTCTTAACTAATTTGACGCCGTCTAATATAATAGACCTTCACGGGATTATAACAAAAAATCTAAATATCAATAAAGGTTTGCGAAAACATAGCGTGGGTATACCAGGCAGTATGTTTAGACCGCTTGATAATCTTTTTGTCATTCAAGATTCTATGGATTTCCTATGTCAGATTATTAACAAAAACCCTAATCCTTACGCCAAGGCTTTTTTGGTTAGTTTGCTGATTGCTTATATACAGCTATTTGAAGATGGTAACAAAAGAACGGCCAGAATTCTCTGTAATGCAATTCTATATTCTAATGATTTGCCAATGCTCCCATTTCGGTCCGTCAATATCATCGAGTATAAAAAAGCCGTGATTAGTTTTTATGATTATAACTCGATCAAGCTGTATAAAGACTTATTTTTGGAGCAGATTCGCTACTGCGTTCAGAACTACTTATCTACTTACTAATCAGAATTTCTAATGACTAGACCTGACCTAAAGTCTTTGTGCAATAATCTCGAGCAAAAAGTATCAGAGTTACCGCGAGTCCCTTACAGAGCCATTACCACCGTAGGACTAATTGCCACCATCGGCTACTCTCGAGTGCAACCCCTAATCCAAGCTAATAATCATAGAATTGGCGGTAATCCTACTGAGCTAGAATATCAACCGTCTCAAGAACTAAACAATTTTGACCTGAGCGGATGTGTTCAAAGTGGCCAGATTGAGCGTACCGAGCTAATGGATTGTCTCAAACTCGAGTCGATGCGGTTAATTGACTTTGAGCACACTTATTATGAGGCTAATCCAAGCCCAGATAAGACCAAAGAATTAGCTACCATTGAGAATGTAGATCAATACATTGCCAAAATATTACCTAGGCTATTACCATTATTCGACCGCAAACTCATAATCCAAGAAATTACCAATCAAGCCAAAAGTGGTCAATACACACCTTCAGAATTGATTTCTATGGCAGGCGAGCTAATGGATTACCGCTTATTGCAAGTGGACCAACTCAACCAAAATCTACTTAGATATACAGGTCAGATATATACCCACGGACAAATAGGTGAGGTTAATCAACTTCGGGAGGTTTATAAAAATACATTTCATAACTTCAGCCAAGAAAGAGTTCGGGTGATATTTGCCGAGTATTTTCCAGAACTCAAAAATCTGTCAAAAGACACTGTTTTTACTTGGCAGGACTTCTACAACAAGGCCGTTACTTTTAAATTAATGAATTTACGAGCTAGATTAAATCTAGTGACAAGCCATCTCAAACATAATAGTCAACATACATCGCTGGAAGATGTTGAAATGCTTGGGGAAATATTAGGACAAAAAGATACCGATGAACAGAAAAAAGCCACGCTTGATTATATGGCACAGCTCCATGGTCGCGGATATGCCAAAGATGATAATATCACAACACGAGGCTACCTCGAAAGTCAAGTACGTGATGTAATCCATCGAAAGGCAATGGCCAATCAAGGCAAAACTCCCGTCCAAAAAGAAGTCGAAGGCGGTCTCAATCATGGACGATTTATTCGACCGTTTTTACCTGCCAAGATTAGCTTTCATCGTGAATATAATAGCGATGGAACATATGGCGATGTAACATCTCTCCAGAATGTACTAGGATCAGAAGTTCAAAATGACAACCTACACACCGCCCTCAAAATCGGCCTAGCTCGCACCTGGTCCGCTGAGGGACTTGAGGCATTGGCTCACAGTAATGGAACAAATCTACTTTATCAGAGATATGCCGAATTGGTAACTGACAAAGCCCTAGACATTGCTAATTCACAGTGGACCGCAAATTCTAATCCGATTATTAGCATTCTGGCCAGTGGACTAAATCTAGCTAATTGGCCGGCTATGAATACGCAATCTGGTCAGTACAAACACATCATTACTTACAATTATCGCCCCCTGGTTGACTGCCTTTTTCGTTGCACTGTCCAAGAAATTGATCCCAAGGTCTATCAGCTCTTTGACAATAAGTCGCCTAATCAAGCTCTTCCCTATCTTAGTTTATATTTGTACCGCTACGGGCAGGGGCTCCCTGTGCCCAATGTCGAATTTTACTCGCATATTACTACCGTCACCGAACCAGCCTTGAGTGCATTTTATAATCTGATAATCAAGCCAATAGAACCAATTCTTAATGAATTAGGATTACTAATGGCCGAGGTGGCTCTAGCGATTATCTTGCCAGAATTGATTGGTGCAATAGCCGCAGAGAGTACAGCGACTCGAAGTCTCAGATATTCTGGAGCGGTAACTGGCCCAAGGCCGAGCGGGGAGGTGGCGGCTCAAGTAGCTCAAGTCTATTTCGCACTCCAGTACCGGCCAAAGTCAGCGTTGCTTCGACCGCCAATAATAGCTTTAGATTGATCGAGAATAGGACGGGCAATACAATAATAGGTCCCGAAGTTGACAAACTAACCCGCTTCGGACAGACTCAGGGCAGACTACTAACCAAATTAACAGATACTAAATTCCAGGCAAGAACCAAACTAAACGACCTCAAAGAAAGGTTTGCTCGGGCCGATACAGTTAGAATGGGTAATTGCTTTGCTGAAGTGTCTTGGGATATTCCTTGGGATGTGGCGGTTGGATTGACTGGGGTCGCGGAGGCTAATAACTGTCTCAAGAATTGGGAGAATGCTTTGAAAAATAGTGAAAGTAAAATTACACTCAATAAAGTTGAGCCATACCTCAAGAACTTAAACAACTTGAAAGTCCAAAACGAAAAATTAAGCGGGGGCGTATCTGGTAGAGATATTGAATTCAGTTCAAAGAAAATCCCCAATTCAATTTATCGAAGTAATAAAGGTGATAGAATTTATATAACCGACAACAACGGAACGATTTTTCTGGATATTATGAATTACAGTTTAGGTTTATTAGAAACGGTAATGAGATAAATACTGGTGGTTGGAATATGCTCAACATAGATCCAAAAATATACACTGATTCGAAGAACCCTTTGAAATACATAAGTTTGGTATTTTTAGATGCGGATAATCAAACCTCTCTCTATGAATTTAACTTAGCCGAGTTGATTGAAACGGAAGCCTACGCTAGGCCTAAACTGAGAGCTTGAGAATAACTAAGTATTATCTGAGCGTCTCCTGATATATTATTGCTATTAAGGTTATATTTAACATTGCCTAGTGGTTCATTGCTATTTTTATAGAGCAAGTAAATTTTGTCATTATAATTGTCTGTAAGGTCTGTTTCAAACTTTACAACCCCATCGCTATCAGACTTCTGGCTAACATCATTAAAAAATGGTCGGAAATACTCACCCTTCACTGGCTTTGGAACTGTGTTATCATCTTTACTATTAAAAGAAATTTTTACTTTGTAGAAACTGGACATATAATATAATCTAAACAGTTTTTTTCAACTTGACAAGTAGTAATTCGATCGGCTATCATAAGAGAAACAACCACCAAGAAAGAGCCAATAAAGGACGAGCGATTTTGAATTAGTCCTAAACTTAAATAATTAGATAAATATCCCCTATGAAAGAATTAATCTTTGTTACTGGAAATCCATTAAAATTTAAACTGGCCGAGTCCATTTTTGAGAGCTACGGTATCAAAATCATCCAACTCAAAGCTGACATTCCAGAAATCCAAGCTGAGACAACCGAGGAAGTAGCCAAATTTAGTGCCAAGTATGCCGCCGATATGCTTAATAAGCCTGTATTAGTCAACGATTCTGGCTTTTTTATCAACGCCCTCAAAGGCTTCCCCGGTATCTACACCAAAGACATTAATCAAAAATTTACAACCCAAAATATCCTAGATTTGATGGCTAGTTATAGCGATAGGACTGTTAGAATTAGCGATGTAACAGCCTACTGTGAGCCTGGCTCTGAACCAGTGATTTTTTCTTGTAATCTCAAGGCTTACTTGCTCACCGAGTCTAAGACCGATCATTCTAATTGTTTTGATAACCTACTGATGATAGAAGATTTTTTGAAGGTCCGCGGGGCTTATGGGGTCGAAGAATTGAAGGGCTTGACATCTTCGTTTTTGACTAGTTATCACGATATGGCTAAGTTTTTGATTCATAAACTGGCAAACTAGTGAGGTATTTGACAACTTATCATAAACATTTTACCTTATGGCAACTATGTCTAATAATCTAATCACTCAACTTAACTGGCGGTACGCTACCAAAGCATTTGACCCCTCCGCAAAAATCTCGGACCAAAAACTAAATACTATTCTCGAAGCTCTTCGACTGACGCCGTCCTCTTACGGGTTAGAACCATGGGCATTCATTGTAGTCAAAGATCAGGAAATCAAAAATCGTTTAATGACCGCCTCTTACGGCCAAATGCAAGTAGCCCAAGCCTCCCACGTGATAGTTCTAGCGGTAAGAACAGATGTTAATGACCAATTTGTCGATAATTTTACCAGTACAAAAGAACAAGCGGCTGGAATGCCAGCCGGAACTCTCGCGGCTTATAACGGAATGATTAAAGGGTCAATAAATTCATTGACGGCGGAGCAAAATATCCAATGGCACAAAAAACAGGCCTATATTGCTCTGGGGTTTGCGATGGCAGCCTGTGCGCTTGAAGAGGTTGATTCTTGTCCTATGGAAGGATTTGATGCGAGTCAGTTTGATGATATCCTTGGGCTTAAAGAGCTTAACTTAACATCGGCCGTCGTCCTACCTATTGGTATAAGGTCCGCAGAAGACAAAATGGCTATGGTACCTAAGTCAAGGCGAACAGATGTAATTATCACTAAATAAGTAGAACTTGCTTTGACTTTGCCTCACTCAATCGAGTGGGGTTTTGTTTTGCAAGTGTACAAATGATTTATTGACAAATCTCAAAACTCTAACAACGATAACTATACTTCACCATAGTAGGAGTATAATTTATGTCTAGCAGTTCACCAAAAAATACACTCAAAAACTTTTTTGCTTTATCAGCTGTTGCTGTAATGGTAATTTCCTTATTGGCAGGCAGTCTGCCTACGCTGGCAATTGGTCAATCCCAGCTTTATCAAGACCTAAAAGCCCAACTGCAAAAAAACGGGACCGTAGAAATTATGTCCCAGTTCGGAGCCGATGACAGTCAAGCTGACCTTAAACAAAATCCTACCAAGCCCTTTGGCGACCAAGAATCCCAAATCAAATCTCGCCTAGAAAAATCCCAAAAATCTATTGCCAAAAGTACCAAGTTTAATACTTACAGCCCCTATAGTTCAACCACTGTTACAAGCTTAAGCGAGCTTAACGAGTTATTCGAGGATAGCGATTTAGTCCCAATTAGTGAGAATCAACTAAGTCAACCAGACCTAATTAATTCGAACACGGCCATGAGTACCGCCTCTCTCTGGAATTCTACTTCACCAAAAGGGAATACCGGGCAAAACAAAATTATCGCAATTCTTGATACTGGAGTCAACTACAACCACGAATTCCTAGTCGGTAAAAAAGCCTACGAGGCCTGCTTTAGTTTCGTTGCAGTAAGCGCTACTCAATCGTCGCTCTGCTCGGCTTATCCATACGCAAGTACGGCTAGCGGTAGTGGACTTGATTGCCTTGGAGCTAGTGGTTGCAGTCACGGAACTCACGTGGCCGGAATTGCGGCTGGCAAAGATCCCATTTCGACCACCT
Organism: Minisyncoccota bacterium; assembly: GCA_014376695.1. GTDB lineage: Bacteria > Patescibacteriota > JACMRA01 > JACMRA01 > JACMRA01 > JACMRA01. The sequence continues at coordinate 76,545 of JACMRA010000016.1, forward strand.
CGCTAATGAACGGCGTCGCTAAAGATGCCAAGATTATGGCTATCCAGGTTTTTACTCAATTTAATTCTCAGACTGATTGTGGAACAAGGCCAGCTCCCTGTATTCTTAGTTATAATACCGCCCAAATTGATGCACTCAGCTACGTCAATACCGTTGCATCTAATTTGATTACTACCGGAAGTCTTGAGCGCGTTGCCAGTAGCAATTTGAGCCTTGGTGGTGGTAATAACACCTCAACTTGTGATACCAATCCACTCAAAACTCGGATAGATAATTTGCTCACCAACAATGTAGCCACTACAATTAGTGCGGGCAATAGCGGGCAATTTGGCGTTGCAAGTCCCGCCTGTATTAGTAGTGCCATTACCGTGGGAGCCACAGATAATTCAACAGTCCCGGTTATTGCTAGTTTTTCACAGGCTCATCCGAGCTTGGTAGATATTTTTGCTCCTGGAGTTAGTATTAATAGTAGTATCAATTCTCTAACTAATAATGAGTATCAAAATTACAGCGGAACCAGTATGTCAGCCCCTCAGGTTGCAGGTGCCTTTGCACTAATGCAAAATGCCTTTCCACTCCATACGGTTAATCAAAATCTCCAAGTCCTAAAGGATACGGGAACAAGCTTTGTTTATAATCGAAATGGTGTTAATTATACTGGCAAACGATTAAAATTCTGCCCAGATTATATTAGATCGAAAACCGGTACTAAGCCTTGGGTTTGTGTGACCCCCGTATAATTAAGCTAGTTGATTAATTAAGCTTTGATTTCCCTACTCTAACACAGTGGGGATTTTTATTATTCACCTTTCAGAAACCTCAAAGATTGTAAAGGTCTTAGCGTGTCACGAATTGTGGTATCTGCATTTGGCTGATATAGTACAAATGCCACCGATTGATCAGGTGTGAGAATTCTTGGATGCTTATTTTGACTTAGTGCTATGAGGATCAGACTACACATATAACTAAGATCTTCCGAATTTAATGTTATTCTAATATCTTCATCCTGCTGGATTTTGTTATATGGTTCAAAGTACCTAAAAGTTAAACTCCATAGATTTGGGCTTAGTAATTTTATATCTTTAAATACGCATGGTTGTTTTATCGGCGTTCTATCCATAAATAAATTAATTAGCAACTTGCCACAAAAAATACTTCCAACGGGTCAGTGGTGTAAGTTTAGTACTGGTTTTGACTTTGAAATCAGTGTCTATTAGGTCTTTGATTAGATTTTTTTCGCCGGCTTTGAGCAATTTGGTGTAGGCAAGGCTTAGAGATAATTGCATCTCGCCCTCGGGAATATTTTTCCAGATGTCTATTGTTGATTGCGACATTCGAGTACCAAAGGCCTGCATAAATAATATCGGCTTATCTTCGATTATTAATTGGTTAATATACTGGGCCGGCTTGTCGGTCAAACTCAAAAAATCCAGATGATCAATAATCTCTCGATAGGTAGCGGCGCTACTGGCAACTTGTTTCAGTTGACTTGGGTTCAAGCTTAGTTCTAGCCTTTGGGCATAGTCAGTTGCAAGTTGTGACAGGCTTTGCAAGTAGGCTTCTTTGGTTACTTTGTCTTTGGGAATTTGTTGGTAATCGATAACTTGGATATTGGTGCCTTTGAGCAGTTTGTTGATGGTTGTACTTGTATCGTGGTTCAAGGAGTACAGGACCAAATCAGTGGACTCGGTCCGCTCTAACATAGCAATAGCCTCAGAGTTGAGTTCGAGATCTTGATAATCAATCAAAAGTTTAAGATTACTATTGCCCAAATCATCCGAGAATAAATCCGAGGTTTCACTATTGAGCGTGGCTTCCAAATCACTAAGCGAGGCTAATTTGTACCGATTCCAGTCAAGTAATTGATTTTTGTTATAACTCAACGAAGAGTTACCAACTTGAGCAAATGGTAGATAAGTTTGAATAAAGTCTTGCTCACTTCGCAGGCACAGCTGATAAATGACTTGATCCGTAGTAGCGTTGAGGATTATTGTTGACATAGGGCTAAACTTTTAGGCTGGAGAACCTGATAATTTCTTTTTCGAAGTCTAATTCAAAACGGTTAGCAATTTCTACAATCATTCCCATCCCTATAAGGCATTCGTCATCTTCATCAATAATTACATCAACAACAAAAACTTGCTTCGCGAACGCAAATTGCAAATTGCACTGACCAACGTCAACGGTGACTTGATCTCCATTACCTAATTGAACTTCTGTTTGTTTAAGGTTGTTATTAATATTAAGCTCCTGAGCCAAGCGTTTTGGCATAGAAAGAAATCCGTCAAAACCAGTATCAATTAGAGCTGTTATCATTATGCTGCTCGAGTGTTCGCCATTTCCCGAAACGGTGCATTCTAGCGTAGGGTAATGGATTTCTAACAATGGCAGTTCTAGGTGATTGGATTGTTGCAACATATTCTTGAGACTTTAGACGGAGTCGATTTTTTTTTCTGGCGGTCAAATCAACTGTAATCACACCGTTATCTATGGTTACGATGGCATCCTTAGAAAAGTTATGCTTAGTGATTATCTTTTTAGACATATGCTGACAGCATAATTTTAGAAGAACTATTTGTCAACTGGACAAAATCAAGAATTTCATTTAAGTGTAGTCAGTAAATCATTCGCGGGAGAAAACATGAAGTAAAGTTTTCGCTTTCAACAGATTTACTATGCGAGCTCTTGGACTATACCTGAGCGCGCATTTTATTAGCTACCCAATATCTATTTCTAATTTCTTTACCTCCATCCATTCGGTAACTGGCGATGGCCTGTAAACCCGCACCTTTTAAAATATCCTCTATTTCTTGGTCCTCAAAATAATGCGAGTAGCGAAGCGTGTATTGACCCTCGGGCATATATTTAACCCATTTGAGCAAATTATCACCTTTTTCCAGTTTTTCAATTTCTAGCCCTTGATAAATAGCTTGGGTTACAAAATCTGCCGGATCTAGACAGTGCTTGGCAAGCCTTGGTACATCGAGATACTGCCAAGTAGTCATCACAAAAAGCCCATTCTTGCCGAGGTATTTAGCCCAGTTATCGACTAATTGACTTCTGAGAGTGTGACTCGGGATATGGTGAATTAGCCCAAAAGCAACAACCAAATCAAAACTGTCAAAATCAAGTCCCAAACTATCAATAGAAGCCTCTATCAAATCCACCTGTTCAAATTTTCGGGTTATTTTGTGTATTGAACCGTCCTCAAAGCTTGTTTGATTAATGCTTTGATTCAGCATCGGGCGCGAAAAGTCCACACCAATATACTCAATTTGCTTGGGAACATCTACCGGTAAATACTCCATCAAAAAATTAGCAAACCGCCCATTGCCACATCCTATATCAAGAACTCGAATCGACTTTTTGGGCTCAAGATATTCCAAATATTTGAGCAACTCAACCCAGCCCTCCCAATAATAATTGGGCTTAGGATTCCACTTGGAACCAGAGAGCTTATAAAATCGCTGGTTAAGCCGACTCAAAGTCTGAATAGTTTTTGGCGTCATAATGTGCTTGTTGCTTATGAGAAGATTGATTGGAACTCGATGATTTGTCAATTCTAATTTAGTCTTCCAGCATATTAATATATGATTAAACACATTGAAATATTACCTGGCGTAATACTGGTTAACGCCTTTGACCTAGAAAAAAAAGAAATCAACAAAAGTACAGTAACCGTTTATTTTAGCACTGGCGGTAGATATTATGAAAAAGGCCGCCGAGGCGTGCGCCATGTCCTAGAGCATTGCCTTGCCAAAAATCAGCAACAATATTTTGTGGATCAAGAATTAGCATTTAATAATATCAATCGAAATGCTGGTACCGGTCAATTTAGGATGAGTACAACTGCAAGCGGATTTGACAACAGTGTAGAAATTCAGCTTAAGCTGTGTCTTGTGAACTTGAATTTTAATGATTATACTAAGAGTCACTTTGAGAAGGAGCGCAAAATTGTCCTAAGCGAAATCAAACCAAAACTGCAAAGAGATTTGCGGGTAAAACGTGAGGAGTTCTATCGATTAGTTATAGAAGATTATAATGTAGTTGACAAATCAGTCCAAGAAGTTGTTGACGTTGAAGCTTGTAACCTAGGCGACTTGGAGCAAGAGTACGAACAGATCATATCTAGCTCCAAAATTATAATCAACGTAATGGGCGTAGAAATTAGTCCAGAACTAGTAAAAATGGCTTTTTTGGAAAATATAGAATTCTATGATAAGTTCAAATCCTCCCAGAATAAAATAATTGGCAGACAAAAAACTAAAATGATCTGTGTCGCCAATCAGCATTTTCAACACGAGGCGCTGGCTAGTACCATTTCCCTTGAGTATAGTTTTAACAATTTTGATAAGAGATTTCGAAAATTTGAGGCGCTCCTTAGCAGCTATTTATGTTATCCAGTCTTTGGTAAATTAGACAAGCGGCTTCGCCAGCAATTAAATTATCTTTATGGCGTGAGCTTTGGTGCTGATAGTAATATGGATACTTATTCAATCAGTTTTGATATTGAGGAGGTAAATTTGGAAGATTGTTTGCTCGAATTAAAAAAAGTTCTAGAAAATTTAGTCACCGAATTCGAACCCGAATTATTTAATGGATTAACAAAAAGAATACTCACCGAACTTCGCTACCGAAATACCTTAGCAAGCGGGCAGAATGCAATATTTATGAGTTCTCTTTTAGACGGGGACGCTGAAATTGAATCTATTGATGATCTTATCAAGTTTTATGAAGCTGTTACAGAAGATGAATTCAAAGTCCAGTTACAAACCTTGGCCAACTCGCTTCTTAAGGATGGGATTTACCTTACCGAAAGCAAGGTTCCTGTAAGTTTGTAAATGGGTTAATTACTCACTTCGAAGGACATCGACGGGGTTTTGTCGAGCAGCTTTGATAGCTGGAGCCAGTCCCGAAATGGCCGTAACAACCACGGCCAAAATAAGACAACCTAATAAAAGCCACCAACTAAAACTTGGGTTAAATTCTTTTATATTAAGGCCTGCTAGGTTTTTTTGCCAGTCGGGATTGTTACTACTATACAAATTGAAGAGTTTGGCTATGCCTAGTCCGCTCGCAACCGCTAATAAGACTCCAAACAACCAACCTAAGAAGCCAAGTAAAATACTCTCAAACAAAAAAATCATAAAGATGTCCCAGTTTCTAGCTCCCAAGGCCTTGAGGACGCCAATTTCTTTTTGACGCTCGAGTACCGAAATGGCCATAACATTAACAATCCCGAAGATGCTGGCAATCATAGCAATCAATCCAAATCCAGACAAAACTACTGTTAATCCTGCAAAAAAGGCGGTAACACCAGTAAGAATACCTTCAAGAATCGAAAATCCAAGTAGCTTATTATTGGCAAGAATTTCCTTTGAACTGGCTAGTGAATCATAGCTCTTGAGAAATCCTGTAACTTGCAAGGTCCCAAAATCTTTGTCATTTAAATTTGGATTGTTGGTCCTCATTGTTTGGTAGTAGTTAGCAATGTCCATATAAGAACTTGAGCCAGCCAAGAAACTGTCTTGGCGATCGTCAATGACCGAGGTTATCTTAAATTTAGCAGTTCGATTGGTGTTATTGATTTTGTTTTGCCGCGTGAGATTGGCGGTTTCATAGGTAGTTCCAGGTTTATACAGATTAGGAGCGAAGACAAAGTCAAGGCTAATTGACTGTCCCAGCATTTCTTTCGGTTCTTTGTAACCAAGTTTTTGGCCAAGGTCGTCGCACTTGAAACACAGGACAATTTCATTTTGGGCAGGTTTGGTTGTTTGCCCGAGCCAATTATCTTTTTTGGATAAATATAGGCTTTCGAACACAAAACTACTAAAGGTCAGGGTTGTACATTTGGCTAGATCTTCTTTGGTTTTTTCTGGATTTTCAATTGGTTTGGGTTGAGCGTTTTTGTCTGTTTCGCCCGTGCTTAGCTTGTTAATATTATAACACCGATCAGCCTTTCCAGTTAGATCCAAGACGGTTTTAAGTCCGCCGTTAGCTATTGCTAAATCTGGTTGAATGTCAATTATGTTCGGGTCTTTGGCTGATATCTTTTTTATGTCATCTTGACCTAGGGCGACAAATTTTGGAGCTTGACCAGCTCCTGGATTAAAAAAACTAGTTTGACCATCTTCTCGCGAAAAGATAGAAATTTCTCGGGCGGAGGCCTGACTGTTAAGTGCTGTCGTAATAGTTCCAAGAACGCCGGTAGATAGAGAGGTAGTCAGCACTATTGCCCAAATACCAACCATTATCCCACCGCTAGCTAGAATAAACCTGCCCCATTTGGTAATTAATTGCCTTGATAGAATTTTGGTGTAGATTGAAAGTTTCATAGTAATTTAGTTGTTTGGCTTGCTTGTTGATAATATTCCGTCCTCGATAGTGATCAAATCAGTGGCAATAGATTTGAACTCGGGGTTGTGAGTTACCATAATAATAGTTAGGCCAGACTGGTGGAGTTTTTGGAGAATCTCAGTTACTTGAGTTTCGTTCTGCTTATCCAAGGCACCCGTCGGTTCATCACAAAAAAGAATGCTCGGCCGTCCGATTAAACTCCTGGCGATAGCTACTCGCTGCTTTTCTCCACCTGATAGGGTTTTTATATTGGCGTGCTGTCTATGGGTTAGTCCGAATTGAGTTAATAATTCATTAACATAATTGTCATCTGGGGTTTTACCAGAAGCCCAGCAACCCATTTGGATATTTTCAACCACATTAAGATTAGGTAAAAGATTATACGCCTGAAAAATGATCCCGATGCTAGAGCGGTATTGAGCCAGTTTCCCCGCTTTGGCCTGGGAGAGATCTTGGCCGTTGATTATAATCTGTCCACTGGTTACTTTGTCGAGACCAGCAAGCAAGCTCAAAAGAGTAGATTTACCGCTACCACTTCGACCGAGTATGAGCGAGAAAGAGCCTTGTTCAATATCTAGATCAATATCTTTGAGGGCGATGGTTGGGTTTTTTTTGGTCCCAAAAGTTTTGGTGACGTTTTTTAATTGAATTAACATAAAGTTTTAAATTTAGTTTAAATTGGCAGTTAATTTTGGTTCAAAAAACTAGGCGCTCCAGTTTTCCCGTACTTTGTCCCAGACTGGGCCTCTTCGGCATAGTAATCTGGCATCGTGGGGATTTGCCAAGAGGTGTTCGCTGACTAGCTCCAAAAAGATAGTGTTTTGAGATCCTTTGACCCAAAACCAGCTATTCGGTCTAATTAAATCTAGGTTTAGGTTTTGTTTGATCGCTCCCGCCGTATCAAAAACCCTCCAATTGGCTTGTCTGTACCGTATCCATCGAAACCTATCGACTGTGTTAATTTTGAGGATTTGATCTTGATCGAGGGAGTGCCAGCTTGTCCCAATAAGAATAATTTCGTTAATATAATCAGAGTACTTTTTGCTGATCTCGATTAATTGGTCCAATACTTGACTGTGGAGCTTGGAACTAATTTGCCCGAGTTCTCGCATTTCTCCAAGAATAATCGTATGAGTTGGTGCCATTGTTAGGCGTGAGGTTTCGCGGTTATCACTATTTTGGTAGTATTCTATCACTTCGACAAGGTTCTCGAGGAATTTCTCGACCGAGGCCGGATCGCTGTTGTAACTACTGTCAATTATTGTCGAATTATATCTGCCTGTAAGGCGACTAAATCTACCTGCGGGTAGCTCAAAATTAGAGAGGCTTCGATTAATTAATTCGGGGTTAAGTTTGAAAAGCTGGCCAACCTGGATAATATTATCAATAAAAACTCCAAAAGTCATTGGAAGCAAATAACGCGTATCCATCTGCACCCCACCAACCATTAGTCCAAAATTTGGGGAGCGAACTGTGTTGGAACTGGTGGTCAAAGTTTGGATAGTTTGGGGAATTAGAACCAGTTTTGGCTTTTTTGGCAGGAGAGTTAACTGTTCGAGAGCGATATTTTTGAGCAGTTTTGAGATATTAGGATCTTCCATTTCGGTGATAAGTCCTTGATTAAGATGCGGCTTGAGCAGGTTATAAGTTGCCATATCCAAATTATGCCCGTCAAAGCCGCCACTATGTTCCCATGCAATATTAGTACATATCAAGACATCTATCCTACGGAATAAATCAACAAAATTTTGACTTTCGCCTTGGGTATCGTAGCCAATCTCATAGATTAAAATTGATTTTTTGTTTAACTTAGGCGGAAATAAGAACCCAGCCACAAAAAGTTTGAAATAGAAACCCGACACAGTGATAAATTTAGACCAAGAACCAGAATTCTCGAGGTTAAAATCGATCTTAAGAAAACTCATACCAATCCCGGCTAGAGAATTGAGACCTCGACTCAAACTGGTCCCGCTTATAACTTTATATTCTTGAGCCTCGAATACTTGATTAAGCAAGAGAGTTTGGGAGCTTTTGCCGACATTACCAAGTACCAAAATAACCGGTAAATTAGGATAGCGAGATAGTAATTGTTTGGTTAGAAACTTGAGAATACGATTAGCAGGACTCATAAAAAGATACTTAACAGATACTCGAAGTATGTTACTAACAACCTATATTTGTCAATAAAAAACCTCTTAATAGTTAGAGGTTAATTACAAAAATATGATGATTTGAGATTGGAGCTACTTATCCACTTATAAATGACCTGGGATTTTTGAGGTAATATTTTCTTCAACTTTGGCTGATACTTGAGTAGTAGTGCTACTGGCCATATCGACAAGTTTGGTAAGCTCAGCTTTGATTTCTGTTGAAATAGGGAGCGATGCCACCATACTCGGCAGTTGACTAATATCAAATCCTTCTGGAAGTGATTTTTTGAGTTTTTCGACCATAGCCTTTGGGTTTTGAACTAAGCTCATTGGGTTAGCTTGAACTTCCTGGGCGATTTTGGTTAGGGATGCAATAACAGTTGAGGCAGTTGGAGTGCCAGTGACTTTTGCCATAGCGTTTTTTGCCATGTCGGTAATGTTGTCTAAAAAGTTCATAAAAATAATATAGAGTGGTTTAAATCCACATAAATAATTTTGACTACTTTGCACTTACTGTCCACTAACTAATAATTGTAGGGAAATTAGCTTGGTAATCGTGTTTATTCTACTTGATATTAATCAATCAGAGCGTCCCTACTAGATCTCTTGATTCAGTAGCACACAGCCTTGACAACAAAAAAGTTATTATTGTAACTTGCAATATCTAGCATCTACTATTGAGATATTATTAACACTACTAAATATTTATGAATTCTATCCTAAATTCACGAGTGAGTCGCATATTTACTTTGCCCAAATTTAGCCTTAAGCAAATTGCTATTTTCGATCGCTGTAAACCTTATTTGCGAGGCTTGGGGGCTTTTTTACTGGTTTTATTCATTGTTTTTGGGGTTTTTTTAATAAATCAAGGTTTAAGACTTCGTATAACTAGTACAGGTCTCCAATGGCAAATCTCTGCCAAAAACAATATTTTAAGTCCGAACAAAGAGTTAATCAACACTTTACAAGGCAACTACAATCAGCTTGTTACAGATAAAGCTTCTCTAGTTGCAACCTTAGTAACTCAAAATGATAAATTGGCCGAGAGCACCAAAAATCTCGAAGCCAAAAATCAAGAATACAACAAATTAAACGACGAAAATACCAAAGCCAAAGCCGATATTGAGGGCAAGAACAAAGAGCTGGAGCAAAAAAACAAAGATTTAGAATCCAAAACTGGCGAAGTTAGCGGACTCAACAATGCTAAAAACAATCTCCAGAACCAAAAAGCTAGTCTGGAATCCCAAAAAGCCACTCTCGAGCGGCAAAAAAAAGATCTTGAAAAGACTATTGCTTCTGGTAATTTTAGCCAGGCCAGAATTCCAAGCAAACCAACTCTGCCAACTCCCCAGACCAAAGTTTTTAGCCCTCCAGGTCCAAATAATAGCTCCAGAAATATGACTGTCATTTACTTTTGGTTTGCCACTAGTGAAGGCTATGGAGCGCTCTGCTCGGGAGAGCTTAATTCTGCAAAAACTGTAATCACAACGGTAACTCACTGCCAGAACAACGCCCCAAAAAATCCTGACCGAGTTATGTATCGAAATATCCCAGTTGATTCCCCAGATATCTTTGCGGTCTATACCGAAAGTTTCACGGTTAATTTTGGGGACAACAACTACAAAATTGTAAGCGTCGACAAAGGTATTGTGAATGCCTCATATGACTCAAGAACTAATGGTCATTGCTATACGGGGAGCAGTATCTGCAACGAAATCCTGCTAAAGACCAGTACCAGCCTCGGTGAAGGGAACAGCGGTTCAACTGTTTATGACCCTAGTGGTCGTTTTGTAGGTGTCTTATCAGGTGGCTTTGAAGAATCGCGTTGCCCGCTCATTGCTGTTGGTAACCTTCCGCCTCGGGGCGGAAACAGAAGCTGTTCTACTAGCATTATCATTGCTCTAGACGGTGGCTACAGTGCTTTTGCACGGTCGTAATTTTAATATCTAGACTCGACTAGCTCGAAGTAATAATCTTACTACGGTGGAACCTTTTTGGCATGTTTGGATTGTTAGGGACGAGTCGGTCGGTTTGTCAGGATAATCCATTGCTCGGTGATATTCGTTAATATCTATGTTGTTATTTTTGTCGACTACCATTTTGTCCCATTTATCGACCTTGTATTTGCATCCCTGACCGTCGGCAGTAACCAGCTCTATAGTATCTCCTGGGGACAAACTAGCAAGCTTGCCAAAAATTCTCCCGGCCATCCCTGGATTAGTATCATCGGGCGGTTCGCTATGACCATATATGTAGCTATTTCCTTTGGCAGAGCAGATATTGACGGCGTCTTGATTTTCTATCACAGGACTGTTCAAGAGTAATTTATCAATTTGGGTGATGTTTCGATTAGTGCCATAAGCCAGGCTAATTTGTTCAAGTCCAATTTTTGAGATCGTTAAAGATAGGCTTTTGGGCGGAATTATAGCTGGAATTGACGGAGTTTGTGGCTCGGGAACTACCACGGATTTATCGTTGTTTTTTGAATCTGGGGCTAATTTTTTGGGCGGAACAAAAATCGGTTCGGGAGTCGTCTGAATTGGGATTGAGGATGTGTCTAAATTTTCAATTAAATCCGCTTGGTTATTTGGCAGCGGCAGGCTAAACCCGGAGCTTGGAACATCTAATGGTTTATCGAGGGATTGGAACGAGGCCAGTTCTACATTTGTTGCCAAAATATGGTCACTTGCCCGAGCGATTAAATTATCCAAAGGGTAGGAGCTTGGGATAAGCATACAGCCGGCCAAAGCTATAAAAAGTAAAAAACCGGAGCAATAACGGCCAAATAAACAAAAACCACGTTTAAGTTGAATAAAACAATTCATAAATCAGCAATAGAAAAAAAAGAAAAATCAGTAGAAATTTATCAAAAAATCAGCGATAATTGATAGTCTGTATATTTTTGTTTTAGCACACAAAGCAAGCAATGTCAAACCAAAAAAATCACCTAATTGACGAAATCTGACAAAAGGTTTATCTAATCACCATATGTTTAAATCGATGCAAAATAAGATTGTTGTTGTTAGCTTAATACTTTTTTTTCCAATTGGAATTCTGCTTATGTTTTATTGGCGATTATACTCGCCTTGGGTACGAGTTTTTGTCTCTGCGTCGTTGATTTTGATTTTTGTAACAGTTGGGGTTAGTGTCTGGCAAATAAAAAAAATCACCACTAATTTGAACAATCAGGTAAACAAAGAGCTATTAGTTGAAACCGCCAGCTCTGCAAGTAACTCCAAATATGGATTTAATCTACCTCAGCAAGACGTCTATGAAAAGCCAGCGGGTAACAAGCCATCTCCAATTATTGCCAACGGCATCGAAATGACCGTAATAGATCTTATGGGACACACTTATACTAACAAAATCAGTAAAAAAGTACTCAATTACTGTGCGGTAGTCTTCTCTATCAAGAACTTATTGACCGAAACCCTAACTATTTCGCCAGATAGCATGTTTATGTTATCACCTGAAGGTGTGGAACTTAATTTTCCATTAACGGGAATTACTGGACTTGGAAGCTTTGAGACTAAGCCTACACAACCTTACTATGGCGAAGACAAGTTCGATATGGTAGCTGGCAGTACTAAGGAAGGGTTTTTGCCCTTTGATTGTCCAGACTTTAAAACCTCATATATATTTCAATCGGACATTAACCAATTCTACGCCGAAGTCATTACTCAAGAACTACCCTACAAACCCCTCAAGATCAAATTAAGTTTGAGTAACAAAAACCAAGCGGCTAGTAGTTCAAGCGCCTCAAGTGCCAGTCAGTAGTCCTATTTCCAGTCCAAGTAGGGGAGGGTTTACCTCTCCAAAAAACTTTCCAAATATTCCAAACACTCACCCATGCGACAAAATGGTGAGGCAGGCTCGCCCTTACGGCCTGTAAATAATATTCTAGCCTATCAATGCTGGCTTGATGGTGATTTTTGGGTCTCGCTGGTAATCCAAATCATCGGGGTTTTTGATACTGGTCCCCTTTATCATATTTAGCCAATCGGCTGTAATCTCGGTTGGCTGATTAGGTAGCATTCTAGCACAGAAATAATTGCAATCTGTCCCAAAATATCGCCAAGACTTGATCCAGATAAACAGCATTCGACTATCAGTAAAACCAGCTTTATCAGAAGTTACATAAAGAATTTCTTGGGTTTTATCCAATCCTTGAGACCACAAATCAGTCCAAATTTGCTCAAAGAAGGTTGATAATTCGAGTGAATGTTGTATTTTTTGAAGTTCAAAGATTTTTTTGGGATTGTTAGGCTTCGTATAATCAAATATTTTGAGATCAAGATCGTGAATCATTACAAACATAGGTTACGTCTAAAATTAGGGCAGAAATATCTTTTGAATATTAATTTTTTGGTCTTTTGGGAAGAACGGTTGCAGGCTCGTTAATTGCCAAAGTGCAATAATTGAATGCCAAGTCCGCCTAGCTCGCTTGCGGTTCGTGAATATCCGAAACAGCCATTCTAGGCCAGAGCGTTCTAGCCAAGCTATTGTTCGTTTTTGATTTTGGCCACTACCCAGATGATCAAAAGCCGCCCCAACGCCAACGGCCAGCCCAAAGTTGATACTACTATCCATCTTGATATTATCCACAAAAAACTCCTGTTTGCCACTAGCACCCCCAATACACACGATCACCAAATCTGGTTCCAACCGCCTAACAAACCCTCTAGCTTGGATAAGCTCAGGAAACTCGGATAACAAATTCTCTGGATTAAGAAAACTGTGCTGGCTTTGGGTAGAAGTATTTGGGGTTATTCGGCCAGTATCGGTCATTAACATACCGTCGAATGGTGCCTCCCAGACCATAATCGTACAGTCGGGAAATTGCTTATTAAGTCGTTTGGCAACTGTCCTGTTAGATCCGATAATTGCTACTTTGGCCTTACTGATATTGGCTTGCTTGAGTAAATCATAGACAAAATCCCGTCCGAGAATGACCTCGTTTTTGGTTATGTAACTTAGGTTGACTCGACCAACAATGATCCGAAAACCTGACCAGATATTCTTGAGCAGGTTGTAATAAATACGAACCTTAATTAGATTCTCTGGGCGGTATTTTGGGTTACCTGACAATATGTAATTACTCCATTCTAGCCCTTTGCCATCGATAGCTGTAATATCAGCTTTGTTGAGAATATTTCGATAACTGGGGTTAGAATTAGCCCGTATAACAAACTCACTATACAAAAAATACAGGACAGTTTTGGACAGCGGATCTAAAGCTCTAATCTTTTGGTTAAGACCAGCTTTGGTTATTTGGGGGAGTTCTACGCCTGCTAGAAGAGTTTTGGTTGTATTATTAGTCATTAGTTTGAAAAAACTGGCCTAGTCTTAGAAGTGCTATTATATAAGCGATTGCCTTATTTGCTTGTAAAATTATTTCTGCGAGTTACTTATGGTACGCCGCATAGGTGATTTATACTAGCTGTCGTCCCTGTAACTCTGAATAATTTTAACACAAACGAGCAAGTCTTTTGCTTGTAAAATTATTTTGGCGAGTTACTTGTGGTTACGCCTGCATAGGTGATTGTATCAACTGTAAGCGGGATTCTGTCTACAAATGGCGACCCTTTCGGACCGATCATCTGGAGGCAATAATTTGTCTTCGCCCTCTACCATTCTTGAGGTTGCACCGAGCGGGGTTTGCCACACGGACAGTTGCCTGCCTTCGTGATTGGGGTCTTACTCCCAACTGTTCGCCCTTACCTTACATATTGATTGCATAGTCGTTAAACTAGCTATCGTCTCGGACATCGCCAGAATAATTTTAACACAAAAAAGCAAGTTTTTCGCTTGTAAAATTTTCTTAGTGCGTGTCTTGGGAGACGATTACATAGGGGTAAGGCGGTTTATTTTCTGTTGCACTTTTCAACCTACTCTCTATGACAGATTTCGGCTCCCTATAGTTACCTACGGCAGATTACGAGCCTGCCACCCATAAATAGCAAATGCTAAATAGTGTCCCGACTTTCCTCTCTTTTAGTAATACAAGTACCCCAAAAGAGCTATTGCCCGTTGATACTAATCACCCCCTAAGTTCTATCCAAATATATCTAATTAGTCAATTACCGACTTGCAAAAGACAGTTTTTTGCCGAGATAATCGAATACTAGATTGGTATTTTCGTTGACACAGATTTCTTGAATTAATCGAGAACCTATTATTGGCTGCGACTCGCTCGGCATATAAATTGCTTCAACGCCGAAAGAGTAGTCTTGAGTCAAAGTCTCAAAAATCACGTATATATCGCATACCACGGCCATTACTTTTTGGTTATTCCCTATATTTAATGCTATTTTTTTGGTAAAGGTTGGCTTGAGAAAATTGACAATTTCCCTATTAATAACTATATAACCGTCAAAACCAGTATCGAGCAAAGCCGTGCCTCTATAACCAATCGTTTCGCCGTCTCTGGCCAAAGCTAAGTTGAATTGAGGTTTTGTCATCTGGGTTTGTTTCTGGTATAAGATCTCGGTCATAAATATTGTCTTGTTCGGCTTGGGTAAGAGCTATGCTATTGGGTAATTTTTTTAGTTGGACAATTTTCATTGGTTTTTTTATTGAGGTATCTTTGGATTGGATTATCAGCTCTTCAAGTTTACCCTCCAAAAAACCCGACAGGCTTATTCCTTTTTTTTTGAGAATTCGCATCGAGCTTTCTTTGATATCAGAATATAGCAGTATGTGAGTTGGGGTTTTTACTTTTTTTGGGCTTTGGGAATTGGCTACTAAAGTCATACACATATATTTAAATGTTATGGCTATATAATTATCGGTTTTTAATTCTTTGTCAATTGGGAGTATATACTTTAGCCTAGACAATGTGCGTAATTTAGAATACTATGTAATAACAAAATACGTTATGGCAGAAATAGCAAAACCATTAGC
Organism: Minisyncoccota bacterium; assembly: GCA_014376695.1. Taxonomy (GTDB): domain Bacteria; phylum Patescibacteriota; class JACMRA01; order JACMRA01; family JACMRA01; genus JACMRA01. The sequence continues at coordinate 91,955 of JACMRA010000016.1, forward strand.
AAATAAAGTAAAATACCTATCAACACTATTAGGTGTAGTAGCTTCACTGTTGACTTTTAATCCGCAAGGTGCTTTGGGCGCTGAGTCAGGCCCTGTCGAAAAATTAATTCTTGGGACTCAATCTCAACAAGTTCATCCCGACGAAATCGCCCTCCAAAATCAATTAAAAGAGTTTGGCTTATCAACCACTTGGGCAGTTTTCAGTTCCGATTTTATATGGATACAAGATGGGGTGGCATTATCTCAACCAACCAACAACGGGAATCGATGGGTAATAAGCAATCCCAAATTCAGCGCTGCGCACAGCGACAGTCGAACCACTGTCTCGGATTTGTTCCCCGATTCTGCTCAATTATCGCTACATGGCCTTAACAAAGGGGCGATTAAATACGCCTCACAAAATAATATTCCAGTGGTGTTATCAGAAGCTATTGGCGAGGGTGGTGATATTATCACACTCAAAAATGGAGATGTCTTCATTGGTCAAGTGACTCTCAATCATAATATTGCATACTTACTAAAGCGAGATCACCCAACTGCAAGCATATCCCAACTGCAAGAACTTATCCCCGAATACACCCAAAAAGCTAAAGAATTTATCCAGGGCCAGTTCAATCTCCAAGACAACAAAATTACTTATTTAAGTACCGAGAGACATTACCATATTGACTTGTTAGTTTCGCTTTTTGAGACAGATTATGGTAAACTGGCCATTATACAAGATGATACCAAGTCTCTCAAAATATTGCAAGATGCCCTGAAACTGCCTAATCTCCACCCAGAAGAAATCTCAATCCTAAATGCGGCCATCACTGAACTAACAAATAAAATCCAAAAAAATAATTATCCAGAATATTTAGCAAAAATACAGTCAGAGTTAGAAGCTCAGGGATATACAGTAAAGCGGGTGGGAGGTAACGTTGAAGCGGATGCTGAGGGTGTTCTCGGTCATGCTTATGGTATTAACGGTATCCAGGTACGCGGCAAAGATGGCATAATACGATATTTAACAGCTTCTTTGTCTAGTACACTTTTTAACCCAGCCAACCCACTCCCTCGATTCATTAATGAGCGAATCAGGGGAAATTTAGGGGGAGCTCTTAACCCGTACCATATTACAGTACCGCCGCCTGTTGTAACCGGTACTTCTCGTGATGGAGGGGGTCTTCGATGTAGGTTGCAGGAGTAAGGTTGCACTACTCTGTACCACCGTTTGACTATTCGTGATTTGTTTCATAGCTTTGAGTGTTACCATTAGAGACCCGCGACAATGTCAGATACTTCCAAAAATATCTTTACTAAGATTTTCAAAAATAGCTCCAAGACCTTTTATTATTCGTCGCTCTTTTTTCCCGAAGATGTCCAAAAAAAACTGGGAGTTTTGTACGCCTTTGTGCGGATTGCTGATAGTTTCGTTGATCAAAAAGAGCAAGATCGAGTTGGTTTTTATGCTTTTTGTAGTAGTTATGACCGTGCCAAAAATGACCCTAATTTTTTGGGTTACAAGTATCTAGCCAATGGCGACCACGACAAAATCCTCAAATCCTTTATCCAACTCGAAAAATCGGAGCAGTTCAACCCCAACTGGACGGAGTCTTTTCTCTACTCTATGGATATGGATCTCAACAAAAAAACCTACGACAATATGAAGGAGCTCACTGATTATATGTACGGATCTGCGTCGGTGATTGGCTTGTATATATGCAAAATTCTAGGTGTCAGTGAGGATTATTATCAATACGCCCAGACGCTTGGGACGGGCTTTCAATACATTAATTTTATTCGAGACATTGCCGAGGATTATAATGATTTTGGGAGAACTTACATACCTAATTCCGAACTAAGCAAACACGGATTCGATAATCTGAGCTACCCAGTTACCAGCCAATACCCCGAAAAATTCAGGCAATTGATGATTGACCAAATTGGGTATTTTAGAGAGTGGCAGGCCAAAGGACTTGAGGGAGTTGACGCCCTACCGCCAAAATTCGCTTTAGCTATCAGGACGGCGGCTGACTGCTACGAGTGGACGGCCAAACAAATTATTGCCAACCCTTTTGTCGTCTATCAAAAAAAGGTCAAACCAAGTAGCCTTCGAGTGGTGGTAACAGGCCTAATTAATATGGCCCGCAAAAAATGATCTACAATAATTCCGAACTAAAAATCAAAGTCTTTGGCATTCTGCAGAGTTTAATCAAGAATTTGGGTTTAATTCCAAGGCCGCTGCAAATTATCCAATTGGGGGACAATATGGTAAGTAGCCGATACGTCAATCTCAAGCTAAAAATGGCCAAAGAACTGGGTATTAAGACCCATCTTATCCAGCCTGACGTGGTAGATTTTGAACAGGTTAAGGATTTTTTTGATAGACTTCCAGAGATGATAAGCAAGGAACTGATCAACGAAGCCAGTTGGCAAGCCGGGGTTATGCTGCAATTACCGTTTGATTTTCAGGAGCAAATTGACTACCCTGCCCTCTGGGATAACGATAATTTTGTGGATATAGATTTTTTGGGGTACCAAACTTCGAGGCTTTTTGCGCGGGGCTTTTTGCCACCTACAATTCAGGCCATCGACCTGGTACTCAAGGATATCCTCCTCAATCTCAACGATTTTACTCTAATAGAATTTCAGATCAAGCTCGACCTACGCGGCAAAATTGTGGCAGCCGTTGGACAAGGGCAATTAGTTGGCAAATTCTTGACTCAATATTTGGTCGAGCGGGGTGCTACGGTTATTTCTATTAATGAGCAGACGCCTGATCCCGAATTACTCTGTAAGCAAGCCGATATTGTTATTACAGCCACGGGAGTCGGTGGCCTTATCAAGTCCAACTGGCTTAGTAGTGGCGCCATAGTAATAGACGCTGGAACTAGTGATAGCAACGGGTCAATAGCCGGCGATGTCGATATAACACAACTAACGGCCACCCACAAAATCGACGAAATAGTTCTATGCAAGTCCCCTGGCGGCATCGGCCCGCTGACAATACTCTGCCTATTCTATAATCTTATAATGATTGGGTAGGGGTGGTAGTTTTTTATTTACCTGTTGGATTATCTAACGCTCTTTGGCCAGGATTTTTTTTGTAGTAATCCTCCAATTCTTTCAATCTTATCTCTTCTGCTTTCATTGCAGCTGCGCCTGGATCGAATGGTGTCGTGATTACATTAACTTCTCGCCTATTTATTTCGTTCTGATTTTTGATAGCAGCATTTTCTACGGCAGCTACTTCAGCGGCTTTAAGCCTTGCTATTTTTTCATTTTTTTGTTGATCGGCCCGAAATGAGTTAATTAGATTTTGAGGGTGATTTGGATCAAGCACAGAAGCTTTAAGTGTTGTCCTTGGAACTTTACCGATAACCCCGGTAACGGCTTTGACGGGACCTACTATAGGCTGGGGATTTGCCTTAATCCCATCTTTAACTTCACTGCTCAGAGTCTCAACAGCCGCAGGAAAATTATCTGGTGGAATGGGGCTTAAACAGCTCGTCAATATCAACGAGGTTAGTGTAGCGGGTGAAAATTTTCTAAATAAATTTTTTAATTCCATAGTAAGCAATAAAAATTATTAAACAATTAATACTACTAGCTTTATATAACAATATTGCATTTGTCAATAATTACAAAACCTTATTTACTGAAGCTATGTCTAGCAAATCATCTAACAAATATATTTTTATCGGTTTAATCGTGTTTATTGGCCTTGGAGTAGCCAGTTTAATTTGGTTTGGCAGCAGTCTCTCGATGACTAGCTCGAGCAACGCATCATCCACCCCAAAAAATTCACCTGTCAGCTATGCCAGTCTCCCAGCCAGTCCAATCTTGCTTGATACCAGTAATCTATCACCAAAAATTGACGCCAGCCCAGCTAGCAAATATCGAAGTGGGGTCTATACGGCAGCTATGGAATACAAGGTTCCAGACAGAGAGATTAACAAAATCACAGTCAAAGTTACCCTCGAAAATGACGTAATCAAGGACTTATCCAATGAATATGTAGGAATAGGTAGTCAATCTATCCAATATAAGAACTCTTTTGAATCAATGATCAAAAACGAAACCATCGGCAAAAAAATCGATCAGCTTAATCTTGCAAATGTCGGGGGAGCAAGCCTGACAACGCCCGCCTTCAATCAAGCAATCGGTCAAATTATTAATCAAGCCAAATAGATCAAGATGCTGTTAATTGATGGTCTCGAGGCTCTTGGGACCAAATGGTGGGTTCGGCTGACTAATCCCGAATTTATACCAATCGACTCTTGCATAAGCCAAAAAATTACTGGGCTAATTCTCAATTTTCAACTGGCTTATAGTCGCTTCGATCAGGCAAGTTTGCTTAGTCAACTCAACCAAAATCGTAAGCTTAAGAATCCACCAGCTGAACTAATTGAAATGCTAATAATTGGAATTGACTTCTATAATCAAACTGGCGGACTCTTTAACATCGGCCTCGAAAACCAGCTTCGGGCTATTGGGTATGGAAAACCGATTCAAACCATTGAACTAGTACCCGATATTAATAAGTTAATCAAAATTACAGACAGCCATATTCAGTTAATTGGACGGGGTAACATAGATCTCGGCGGCCTGGGTAAAGGCTATCTCATTGAGCTAATTGCCAAATATTTGAGATCTCAAGGCTACCACAATTTTTTGATTAATGGGGGCGGGGATATCTTGGTAAGTGGGGACTCGCCCCAAACTATAACTCTAGAAAATCCTTTTGAACTTGGGATTAGTTTGGGTCAAGTAGTATTGGATAATCAAGCTCTTGCTTGCTCAAGCACCGCCAAACGCAGCTGGAACCACCCAAGTTACGGTCAGGTTAGCCATATTATCAACCCAAAAAAAAGCCCCAGCCAGGCTCCAGGTAACCAGACAGCCAGCTTCGTAGTTGGTTCTAGTATCTTAGCAGCTGATATTGTAGCGACAATTTTGTGTATTGGTAATCAGACTTCGTATAACCAAGAGATTTTGGAGAGATTGGCTGATATGTATGGGCTGGTCGTGAAGGTTCTTTAACTAATCAATAAGCTCATTACCCGACTAAAACTTATCTATATTGTTAAGCCTGCTTATAATTTGACGGTAATTCACTTTCTTAAAATATTGGTTTATAAGGTTTTTTACTACTACATTATTTCTATCAATGTCATCATTTATTACAAAGTAAGTTAATAATAACTCTCTTAGATTGCGATAATCCAACGCCGTATTCTCCATCCAATGTTGATCATTTTCAAAGTAAAAGACAATTGAAAATAGATTTAGCAACGGCGCTAATTCAAACTTTTCTGAACTTATAATATTATCTTTAAAGTTAAATAATGTATGATAGATGCCAAGCAATAGAATTGAATTTATTTTCCAGATACCTGAATTCAAGAGGTTGTAAATATTTACAGTTAAATTATCACCATTACGATATGGTATTACAACACTTCTTTTCCCATCTAATGAATCGGCGAATATCTCATCATTATACTCCTCACTCAAATACTTTATAAAGCGTTGATATAACCTGTAAATTTTATTTTTAGACAGTAGAGTTAATTCAGGCGATTTAGTTAATTGGTATAATTTTTGAATAAAAACTGATGTATTAAATTTATCGTTCAACTCTTTGCTAAAAATTAAGCAAAATACTGAATAACCTGTCTGTTCTTTCTCTATGATTTCCTGATAATATTTTTGATACAGTTTATTGCACTGATCTGCAAATTCATCGTTACGGAAGATCGAATCTAAATACTTCGTAACTTGGGAATTTAACTTTGCAGTTGGGCCTCTTCCCTCGTAACTATCTACTCCATAAACTCCACTAACTAGGGCCGAACTCTGCTTAAGAATAGGAAAATACTCAAAGCAGGTCGTCTGCTTAACATGTTTAAAATCTAAATTGACTACAAAAACCAAATTCTGAAAATTACAAACAAAATTAAGCGAGTTAAAAAGATTATAAACCTGCTTGGGGTTAAGCCTGTCAACTTCGTCAACGATGATTATTACTGGTTTATCGAACAGGTCAAGCTTTTTGGAGATTTTGTCTTTTAGTTCTGATGTACTATCAGGGCCGCCTAGAAATGGGAAGAGCTTGAGCCAGTCAAAGAAGTTAACCTTTTCTTTGAGAGTATTGAAATATTGAGTAGTAATCTCATCGGTCAAAATATTATTTTGGTGTAATATAAATCCTATTTCATCAAGCAAGGCCTTGTTAAAGTTATCTGTATTCTGCACTTGAGTTGTGTTAAACTTGTAAATATATGGAGATACTAAATCAAATCTTGGGATTGTTTTAGACTTGGGATTGTTAAAATATTGATATTTAGAATTGTATTGGACACTACGAGCGTCCATTAACCGCACGTCATAGAGTAGGTTAGTAATCGAGGATTTACCAGATCCCTGCTCTCCATCATAAAAAATAACTAGACTTTCCCGCTCTAGCCTCGCCTTATTTTTTGCAATTGCCTTAACTAAATTGCTGTTAAATTTGTCACATTCTCCCACATACGAATTTATAAAATCATTCTCGAGCTTGTCGATAGTTGAACTATTCACCCAATCTAAGTCAAGCGCAAAGTTGGGTCTGAGCCATCCGGATTTTTTGGTCGAGTTAATATATTGGGAAAAATTGTTTGAATCTTTATTCGCAGGAAGCAAAAGCGACTAAAAAACCAATTAAGAATTCTTGTAAATTGCCCCAACTTGTAGCGAACTGGCTTAATTTGACCTTTGACTTCTTTGTACCACCCCTCCATCCAATCGCGCGTGGGCTTGAACAAGAAAACCAGAAAGAAAGATATTAAAGAAAAGCTCAGCCCAACAATCAGAATAAATAGCCATTCACTCCCACCAAATAAACCAATCAAAATTGGCTCTCTGGCAAATAACTCTAGGCACCAAATTCTAATCCAAAACAAAGGATTAAGCTTAAGATAGTTTATACTGGAACCAATGCCTAGCCAATCAGTGAATTCAACGACTATGTAAATCAGACTTGCAAAACCAACAAAATACAAATATCTAGTCAAAAACCAATCCCAGAATCTAGCAAGCTTCTTTTTCATAATATTTTTTGCTAAAGCAATCGGCTATCTGTTAAATTAAAATCAGTTCTGGTTTGTTAATCTTAGATACCGCATCAAGTGCGGTATGACATGGGTGGTGTCGGATGACGTTCTACTTACCTAACACCTCGATAGACTTCGTGGGAGTTTTTGGAGAGGACGATTTGCCAGAGTTCAAGCTTTCGTGCCTTAAAAGCCCCAGCGCAGCTCAGCAGATAATAAGTCCACATACGATAGAATCGATCTCCATAATTATCTTTGATTTTTGGCCAGCTGTTCTGGAAATTCTCAAGCCAAGCCAGGAGAGTCTTTTCGTAATATAACCCAAAGTTATGCCAATCTTCGAGTGCAAACCTGTTCTCGATAACCGCCGTAATCTGGGTCGCCGAAGGGATCTTACCATTGGGGAATATATAGGTATCAATCCAAGGATCTCGCCCAGTATCGGTACGCTTGTTACCAATTGTGTGAAGTAAAAACAATCCCCCATCGCGCAAAAGTTGCTTGCTACAAACCATAAATTCTGGATAACGAGACAGGCCAACATGTTCGAACATTCCCACACTTACAACTCGATCGTATTCTTGAGTAGTTACGGCACAATATTCTTGATAATCCAAAAGATGAATTTCTATGTCTAATTCTGGATAGGTTAGTTCGATATATTTTTTTTGCTCGACCGATACCGTCAGCCCAGTGGCTTTGACTCCGTACTTCTCAACCATATAAACCAATAATCCGCCCCATCCGCAGCCAATATCGATTATGGTCATGTCTTTTTCGAGATGTAACTTCTGGCAGATTAGTTCGTATTTGGCAACTTGAGCCTCGTCTAACTTGTCAGTGTCTTTGAAATAAGCGCAGGAGTAAGCCATTGAAGCCCCTAGCATATTCTCATAGAGGTCGTTACCGTTGTCGTAGTGCTTGCGGCCAACTTCGTAAGGGTCAGCGGAAGGGAGTAATTTGATACGGGCCAACTCAAAAATATTATCCAGTCGCAACTGACTGTAGAACTTAGTTGACAAATCGGCCTCAATCACCCGCTGAAAAAACCCTTCCAAATCCTTACATTCCCACCAACCGTCCATATAACTTTCCCCGAGCCCAAGTGACCCATTTTTGACGAGGCGATCATAGAAGCCAGGGTGTTTGATGATAATATCCCAATCGTTTTTGGCGTTTTGAGCATCGTTGGATATACCTATATTGGCAGCTGCCAGAAGGTCGGTTACGTAACTGATAACTTTGATATTGGTTTGATTAGTGGCCATAAGGATTTGATAGTAATTGGTATTTTGTAGCTCGCGATGAGTATTCTTGAGTATCGTATTTTAGCTAGAATAGGATTTTTTTGTCAAACTAGTCTCCGCGACTTGCGACACCAGATAGCCTTGACATTCCCGTCTAATATTGATATAGAATTTAGCTATAGTTATAATCGTAGCAATCAAGACTTATGACACAGCCAAGCCAACACAAACAAAATCTCCCCTTAGGCCCCCGACTAAACGAATATATTATCACGGTTGTTTTGGGGCTGTTGCTTATTGGCACGGCAATAGCCAGCTTGTTCTCATACGCTCAAGGAACTGATAGGGGCCTAATAATCAGCCCGCCAATAATCGAGGCAACCCTAGTCCAAGGACAAACAGCCAAGTATTCGCTTCGCTTAGAAAATGACAGTGGGAGTAGCTCAATCAAACTAAAAGCCTATCTCAACAAAGTCAGTATCGACGAACAAGATAATCCGCTCCTTGAACCAGTTGACCCAAGCGACCCCCTGAATCAATTAATACAGCTTCAAGTACAGGAGTTCACCCTCGCCCCAAAAGAAGTCAAAAATCTCGACTTTCTAGTTAACCAGCCTGTCAACAGCCTAAATGGAAGTTTGGCGGCTATAATCTTTGAACCCATAACTCCAGATTCTGCGGCCAACGGCATCGATATTAAACAGCGGTTATCTACTCTAGTCTTTGTGCAAACGCCCCGAAAAGATGGTGATCCGACCCCTACATTTCAAGTTATAAATACTAAGGCTGATTTAGCCATTGTTGACCCATTTTTGGATACTTTTGGGCTGAGTTATCAAGTTTATAACCCAACTTCCCAATTTATCAAAGTTGATTCAGCTGTCAATCACGCTCCAGTTGAGAACAGCCTCGGGCGCAAAACAATCCTGCCCTTTGGCACCCGAATGCTAAATATTACAGGGCAAGCTGCGATTCAATTGCCAAAATGGCTCCAAAAAGTGGTTAATCCACGCTTTGACCAGTCCAAAATCCCCAAAATTCAGGACTTGACTGGTGGCAAGATTTTTGGTGAGCAAATCCTCAACCTCAACAACAACCAACCCGAAAAAACTCAAGCCAAGATCTGGATTATACCCTGGAAAACTACCTTGATCCTAATTATTTTGTTGTCGCTCCTGATTAGTCTGTACTATACAAGCCTCTGGCTACTGGCCAAAATCAAAATCAACGGCAAAGAATTAGTTTCAACGCCCAATGTCTCCAAGCGACTGCCAGTAATTATCTGCTTCGGTATAGCTTTGATTTGTCTGACGCTTTTGTTAGTGGTTCAGGTGTCAATTCCTCGCATCGACCTATCCGAAAATAAGATCAATACCGACCTCCCTCTCAAAAATCTCCCCAAGAATCAAATCTCGCTTAATGAAAATTTTGCGACCAATCCTATAATTGTTGGCAGAGGATTTAAAACCGATATCGCCCAAAAAAGTATCACAATCGACGACACTAACTGCCAAACCCCCGAGTTCCCAGCAAGGCTCAACGGCTGTTATCTCGATATCGACCTCTCCAAAATCACAACCCCCCAAGACACCAAGGTCACCCAATTAATCCTTGGTCAGCTTAGTTCCAAAAATATCCAAGTCCAAGGCAAGTCAAACGACGGGCAGGATATTACCCTCCAAACCAGTAATCAAGACTTAGGTCAGAGCAATACCGTGGCTATCGACACCGCTAACCCGAACCTCGACAAAACCAAACCTATCCAAATCGGATTCTGGCAAACCACAAAAGACCGAGCAATCACAATCAATAATATTATTATAAGTTACAACAAATAAAAGAATTTCCATGCCGACCATCTCTCAAAATAACCTGTTTAAGCTCTCTCAATTGGTATGGAAGAGTGCCTTCGGTATCGTATTTTTGCTGACTTTTTTGGCTAATGTGCCGGTTATAGCCCAGGCAACCGGCCCTTATCGGCTAATTTATCCTATCAATAATTCTGGGATCGCAATGACTGATTATCAAGTGGATATTTACTTTGATACCTCCATTTTAATAAGCAAATTCAAGATGAGGACGGATTGTGCAGATATTAGACTACTCTCTAGCGCCGGGGTTGCGCTAAGCTTTTGGCTGGAGTCTGGGTGCAATACCACTACAACTCACATCATCGTCAAGATCCCGGCGGTGAATCCTGGAGTAACTACATTTTTTCTTGATTTTGGTAATTTTGCTCTGACTAGTACAAGCAACTCAGTGACCACGGCAGTTTTTTCTGACCAGATGGCTACTACTCCAGCTTGTACCTTAACGGGAACTGCGGTTTTGGATACTGTTAATCAATGGCTTCAGCTTAACCCCATTGGTGGTGGAACTGGAACTTGTGACTATAATTATAATCCTGGTAGCGGATTTATCGCCAAATTTGACTTTTGGACTGGGGGCGGTAATCAAAATGCTACTTGGTTTTATGCTTTTAATACCTCCGTTCCAACCTCAGAGGATAAAGCGGCTAACGGCTATCATTTTACCTTCGATGAATTTCAAGATCGAGTTTGCTTTACAAAGTCTAACGCTAACAACGGTGCCGGTATTGTTTGTGGCGCGATAACTACTCTCGATAATTCTACCTGGAAATCTGCCGAAGTCCGGTACTTTAATAACCAATCTTGGATCTACATAGATGGTGTTTTGATTGTTTCAGGAACCGATCCGGCGCCTATTCCAACTACTGGCAATTTTTTTGGGTTCGGTGCTCGAGGCGGCGGCGGAACAAGTAATGAGCACCGCGTACGCCGAACATATGTTAGCCAATACACCCCTCTTATCACCCTTAACGTCCCAAGCGAGCTTGTATATGTCTCAATGACCATTCGCGACATTAGTAATACCGTTAATACCAATTCCTGTGATTTTGGAATTGCCAGCACCCTTAGCAACACTCAATGTATATACCGAATTGCCATCAACACAAACGCCACTAACGGTTATCAATTATTTAGTCAAACCAGCGGCGGCCTCAAGCGGACGGGGAGTACCTATGTAATCAGCAATGCACTGGCTGGCACGGGCACGGGAGGCGGAAGTCCGATTAATAATACCACCAACGGAATCGAAAAATACGGTGTTAAGATTACCCCCGGAAACACCACTGCCGGTAACAATATCCTACTCCCAAACACTCCATTTTATGTTGGGTCAATTCTGGCTGGAGCTAACTCAACTTCTTTTAGCCATACCGTTAACACCTTAACAGTCAATAGTCCGTTCGCAAACATTCCGGCAGTTGGTGATACGGCCAATACCATCACAATGACTCACAATCTTAATATTTCTCCAAGTACACCAGCAGGAGCCTACACCCAGCGAATTGTCTACACCCTGATAGCTAATTTCTAAATCAAATATGACCCCAAAAACCCGAACCCTTGGCAAAAATTTTACACTTCTGACTCTTTTGCTCGTGTTAATCGGCCTGGTTTATTCTGTAATTAGCCCTTTTGGCGGGATACAGCTACCTACTTGGCAATGGCCGTATTTTAATCTGCCCTGGGGGTCATACAATCTAAAAGGGACTGAGAGAGGTCGGACTAATATTCTAATTCTTGGGAGTGATTACGGGGTGGCAACCGATACCATTATTGTCCTAAGTATCAATTACAAAGCCAAAACTCTCTCAACTTTGTCCCTACCTCGGGACCTGCAAATTAGCACAACCACCCAAACCCAAAAAATCAATTCGGTATTTCAAAGCAATATTTCTAGCGGCCAAACCCCGCCCCAATCAGCCATTGCCACCGCCCAAACCATCTCAAATCTGATTAATCAACCCATTGACTACTGGCTCAAGATTAATATCGGGGGATTTACAGGGGTAATTGATACACTCGGAGGCATTGAAATCAATGTCGAAAATAGTTTTGGTGATTGTCAGTTTCCAACTCCAAATTTTGATGGATATCTATCGCCTTGTCCAGAATTTACCAAAGGGCGGGCAACTATGGACAGTAAAACCGCACTGATTTTTGCCAGGTCTCGCAAAAGCTACAACAACCCGCTTGAGGCTATCGATTTTGCTAGGTCACGGCGACAAGCCAAAGTCATAGAAGCCGTCCTTAACAAAGTCAAATCCAACCCAGTGCTAATCCCCCAAATCTTAGCTAATCTCTCGGACAATCTGATAACCGATATCCCCGTTGCTCAACTCCCCAATTTGATCAGCAAATACAACGCTGAGGGTTACACTCCAGGCATCTCCAATTACAGCCTCGATTACGATTCGGGTATTATTTGCCCAGAAGCCAATTCCTCGGACTTAGTTTTTTGTGGTAGTAAGTCAGTTGAGTTATTGCACCGTTTAGCCGAGACTGGGAACCTAGCAAGTGCCAATACCGAGCTCAATCCTGCAATCCAAAATCTCAAAATCGCTATTATTAGTAACGGCAGTAGCGACGCCCTAAGTCTAATTACCGAGCTTAAATTGCTCGGTATCAATAACCAAAATTTGCTAATTAACAACAGCTATCAAGGAATTAAACAAGCCACCAATTCGAGTAGCGAAACTATCAAAATTTATACCACAAGCCCCGAATTAACCAACCTACTCAAGAGCCAGACAGCTAGTAATTCGGATTGGCAAATTATCAACCAAAAGCAAAGCAAACACAAACTCAGCGGCGATTACGAGAAGGCCGAGGCAGTTGCAGTGGTGGAGTGAAACCTATCTCAACCAATCCCTACTCCGTCGCCTGATTAAAATAGATCCGATAGTAGACAAATTTGACGGCCTCAGATATCACGAAGTAGGCAAGCGTCAAACCAGCCAGTCGAGCGACTTGTAAGGGCGAAATCGTCTCAATCTGGATAAATTGAAATAGATAGACACTAATTACAATAGAGCTAATTAAGGCTAAAACAGAATATAAGACTGTGGTCTTTTTTGGGGCGGCGGCCAGCAGAAAAAAGCCTCGCGTTCGTATCGAAAACAAAATAGCCAGCTCCGTCATAATCGAAAACAAAAACCAAGAAGTCTGAATCTGACCAACGGGTAAACCGCGATTAAGTGCCACAAAAATAAAATCAAAAATCGAAGAAACCAGACCAAGGAGCAGACAAATTAGAATTAGGCGGTGTAAATTCTGGTGTTTGGGTTTTCGAATATCTTTGCGACTGACTCGATCGCTGGCTAATGAGACCAGCGGCAAATCGGTAATCAAATTGGAGATTATTACCTGGACACCAAGCATCGGATTAAAGGGGAGGATCAGCGACAAAAGCCCCATAGTAAAAAAGTTACCAAAACTTGAGCTTAGAGTGCTTTTGAGGTACTTGTTGATATTTTCGAATATGCTGCGACCTTTTTCGACGCTAAGAATTAGATTGTGCAAATTAGCATCGGTCATTATAATATCGGCCGTTTCTTTGGCAATCGGGGACGAAGTGTTGACGACCAGTCCAATTTGGGCAATTTTGAGAGCTGGAGCGTCATTAATTCCATCGCCCAAATAGCCAACCACTTTTTTGGATTGGAGGGCTTGAATGATACGATATTTATTTTCGGGAGTGCATCTAGCAATGATTGCATAACTACCCAGCAGCAGATACAAGCTATCAATAGACTGATCAAAATCGATCAATTCCGCCGATATGGCACTAGCCGCTTTATCGATTAGACCTGATTCTAGGCCGATATGAGTTGCAATAGCCAAGGAATCTCCAGTCAGGATTTTGATCTCTAGCCCTAGGTTTTTGGCTTTTTGGATTAGGGTTTTGGTATCAGGTTTTAGCTTATCAGCAAAGTAAATCGCCCCCAAATATTCCCATTGCCCACCCAATTCCACCGCGTAGCTTAGACATTTGATACCCGAATTTTCTTTTTGGTTGATAGCTTCTTGAATTTGAATTTTGGTTTGAGCCTCTTGTCCTTTGATTAACCCCAAAATTTCTACTGGGGAACCGTGATAATAAGTTACTTGTCCGATTTTTTTGGCTGATATTCGAAGCTTTGGATTGAATGGAATCTCAATCACCGTTTCTTGCCCCGATTGGATTTGGCTAAGCTCCTTGGTATATTTTTGGATAGCTACCTCAAAACTCTCCAAGCTATCGATACTCAACAATTGGGCCACTTGCAACAATTTGGGACTGTAACTATCTGCAATTACCTCGAATTTATTCTGGGTAAGCGTGCCAGTCTTGTCAGTGCACAAAATATCCATATTCCCCAAGTCTTCCAAAACTGTGTTATGCTTGACCAGTAAACCGAGCTTGCCAAGTTTTATGGCTTGCCTGCTTAGGCTCAACGAAGTGACAATCGGGAGGGCTTCGGGTATGATACTAATAGTCAGAGCCAACACAAAAATTAACGAAGTTTGCCAATTCTCGACTTTGCCAAGAGCTAATTGTAATCCAAATATACCAACTAAGTAGACAAAACCTGTTACCATAAAACCGCTACTAAGTTTGGCCATAGTTCGGGTAAATTCACTCTTTTTGTGAGTGTTTAAGGTTAGGCTTGCAATCCGTCCAAAGGTTGTTTTTGCTCCTATATTAGTTACTTGTGCGGTAGCAGTCCCGAGACTAACAGCAGTCCCACTTAGTAACTGCTCACTATTAATTTTGGGAATATTTTCGACCTCGCCCGTCAGTACCGATTGATTTATTTGCAGGTTGTTAGATTCTACTACTATGGCATCAGCTGGCACCAAATCACCAAGTTTAAGCTTGATTATATCATCTTTTACGAGCCCCGTCGTATCGATAGATTGATATTTACCGTCCCTCAGGCACAGTACCTCTTTTTTGACCAGGTTGTTTAGTTGGGTTGCCAGACGCGCCGAATGATACTCCTGCGTAAAGCCAATTACTGAATTAATAATGATTAGAATGCTCAAAATAGCTCCGTTGAGATAATCGCCAGTAAATAGCGAAATTAAGACCGCAAAAATTAAGATATAGATTATAGGACTACCGAATTGCCTGAGCACAATCGACCAAAGCGAACTTTTTTGGCTGGCTTGAATATTGTATCCATACTCTTTTTGGCTGGCTGTAACTTGCTTACTGGATAATCCTATAATTTCGGTATTGTGCATATGACTAGCTTATTATAACTTAGTTAGTGCCTCTTGACTAATTGGAATAAAACCCATAAATACCCTCACTTAAATAGTAAGTATAACCGAGGCTTGCCCATAACTCGAACTAATGTTACACTAGGCGCGACAAGGTATAGGGTCAAATAACCAGCAGGTTGAAGCCCTACCTAAAAACACAGAAATAAAAAATATGAATATCTTCAGATCTGGGGTAACAATAACAATTTGTTTGGCCCTATTATTATCAAGTTTTGCAAGCCTAAATATCAATGCCATTCAACCAATCCAGAGCGTGGGCATCGACAATTCGCCAGGCAAAAACCTGCCCCAGTCTAATTCCGCAAGTCTACCTGCTCCCGAGACGGAATTTTATGAATATCAGGTGGAAACTGCAGGCAATATTCAGCCAACTATCGATGAATTTCTAAACAATGATACGAGACTTGTACTTGTAAGTGCTACCCAATCAAAAATCTACGGCCAGAAAACAGCTAATAATATCTACCAGCTCAAATTCAAGAATAAGACTTTTACACCAGCAGTAAATAATAATCAATACCTTACACCGCAGGAAACCAAAGGCCAAGAAGAAAGCAAAATTTCAAATATCGAAAGCCCCAATAAAGATACCATAGAAAAAAAACTCCTCGATTACAAAAGCCACGTTAATTATATCAATCAATTAAAAACAAAAAGTCGATTAAATCCCAGCATAATAATCAAACCAAAAACAGTCTATCAAAAGTTTGCTGACTATACGCCAAACGACCCAATGTACAAATACCAATGGGGACTAAATAACACCGGTAGATATTCAAAGTTAAATTTTGATGAAACTACAAAAAATATCCAATTAGTAGAAATCAATAGCCTATCGGGTCAAGATATCCAATACAAAAATATCCAACAAACTTACCCAAAACAAGGTAAGGGAATTCGAGTTGGAGTTACCGATAGTGGGCTCGATTACACTCACCCAGATATAGAAAATCAAATATTATTGAATCAAGGGGAAATCCCCGAAGCCCTAAAAACCAAATACGACACCAATCAAGATGGTATCGTTGAGTCAAAAGAAGTTCTTGACATTATCCGACAGGACCCAAACTGGGATTATAACGGGGACGGTAAAATTGATCTTGAAGATGTCTTAAACGACAAAAGTGAATTTATGGATAAGATAGATCAAGATGGTAATGACCTTGTTGACGATCTTATTGGATGGGACTTTGGGGATAATGATAACGATGTGATGGACAATGACGGGCATGGAACTCACGTAACCGGAACAATTGCAGCTCAAAGCAACAATGGAATTGGTATGGCAGGGGTAAGCGCTAATGCCAAAATACTGCCTATCAAGATTTTTGGGGAGGCTGGTGCAACAGATGAAGTCATTATTTCGAGTTTAAATTATTCCGTAGGTAAAATTGATGTAATGAATATGAGTTGGGGCGGCCTTGACTCTTCGCCCTACCAAGATATGATACAAACAGAATACTATAAATCATTTCAGAGTATGGTGGACAGCGGGATAATTCCTATTGCTGCAGCTGGAAACGATGATACTTTGGCTAGTAATTTTTCTCCTGCACGGTTCGATGATGCAATTGTGGTTGGTTCGAATAACGCCCTTGGAAAAAAGTCCAATTTTAGTAACTACGGCGGAAAGGTTGATATTGTCGCACCTGGAGAAGATATAATTTCGCTAAAAAGCAAAAGTGCCAAAGAGATACCTGATTTAGTTATCGCTGATAATTATATAATACTCTCAGGGACTTCGATGGCCTCACCAGCAGTAGCCGGAATTGTGGCAAACTATTTGGCCCAAAACCCTAACAAGACTAGCAAAGAAATCAAGCACTTACTTCGAAAGTCCACCCCAGATTATAAAAATTACGATCTAAAGCTTGGCTACGGCAAAATTAATACCGATTTACTCAGTACCTCTCAAGTCAATATGGCCGATTTTGATTATGATTTTGTTAATTTTTATAGTCAGGAAAACCTTGCTGATACCAAAAAATTCGGGACAAAAAGTGGCAGTAATTTTGTGATTGAAGCTGCCGATTATGAATTAAAACCGTCAACAGACGGCGAACCAAAAGTGAACTTAATTTGGAAGTTGATAAAGGATAATTTGAACGCTCAAGAAGCCAATCTGGAGCTAAATTCCACCCAATATTTGGACGGTTCTGGATTGGTCAGGCTCAGAAACAAGCAAAAACCCGAAAATTCCAAGATTCTAGATATTCAAATAACTAATATAAATATCAATGAAACCTACGAACCATACGGCAATTTGGACTTGATCCCCATAAAAAGTGTATATAATCAAAACGTTGATACCGTCAGCCTAAAACTCGAAATTGAAAGCCATAGCAAACGAAATTCACCCGGCTTTGAGGTGGCTAGCAAAAGCCAATATTTTATCCCTTATACACTCTGCAAAAACAATCCTGTGAGCCTGTGTAGTGATAAGTTTAATTTGGGCTATATCGAAGCCAAAAACATACCAAAGTCGAGCGATACCTTATATATCACATTTATCAAAGTCAATACCATCGCAAACACTGAAACAACGATTGGCCGAAAAGTGATATTTGTTGATAAGACTATGCGTAGTAATTTCCCTTATGTGTCTAGCCAAGAAGATACTACTTCGGTAATAGAAAATAAATTAGTTGCGGACATAAACAACGACGGGAAAAAGGATATTATATATATAGAAGATGGTCAGGAGCTTGGAGCCTTGGGGTCTTTCGGTCAAAAAGATATTGATTTTCGGGTTAATGTTATAGACTCTAGCGGACAAGAATTAAAAGGATTCCCATATCTTATCAGACCATTATTACTCGGGGCTGGCCCCACAGGAGAAGGGCAGGAGCAAAATACTGTCAGGGACAGGTCTCCATCCAAACCAATAATAGCTGATATAAATAACGATGGGCAAAAAGAAATTGTTTTTTACACCACAAACAAAAATGATTTTTATGATAACGATATAACCTTGGTCAATAAAGTCTACGCCGTAAATTTTGATGGAAAATTGTTAGAAAATTACCCAAAAGTCATATTCAAAAGTGAGTCATACAACACGGTGGTTAATCCAAATGCAATGCCTAACTTTGGGCCTTATATGAGCTCACAAATTAGTATAAATGATACTAACGGCGATGGGATCAATGAGATTCAGTTTTTGGCTCGAGATGGATATTACTATCAGTGGCAAAATAATTTTGCGAATTTAAAAACACCTGCAAAGACACAAGTTTATGATCTTTTCGCATTAAATAAATCCCCTTCGTACGATGGGCAAAGTGTTTTGAATGATTACCCGTTAGGGCGAGAGATTAAACCGGCATTTAGCGATATAGATAAAGATGGCAAATTAGAATCGATTATTGCCATAAAAGACAGAGTTAGTATCATAAATCAACAGGGAAAGGTTACAAGTATGTTCCAAATCCCAGTAAAAGTGTGCGCAGTCAGCCCAGCTTGTCCTGATGGAAAATTGAATGAATTTGTCGCAGGTTCTCCTATCATTGCAGATATTGATAACGATAACAAACCCGAAATTTTATTTACCACAGCAAATCTATACGCCAATTCGAGGATAAACGATAATCCTAACTTTGAAATTGTCCCATATATGCAAGGATATAACAGCAATATCTATATTCTCAACGCTGACGGATCCCTCAAAAATAAAACCGAGATCAATAATTTTTTGACAGCTGGAGAGATATCGGTTGGTCAACTAGACACTGATCCCGAGTTAGAAATTACACTACTTAGTTCAAATAATCCATCATCCGAGCCAATCGAAGCCAATGAAAATTCTCAATTTGGTAAGCAATCAAAATTATATTTGTTTAATCACGATCTGTCACTAAAGAGTGGATTTCCTTTTGTAGTCCCTGGCAATGCCACTTACTCTGATACACCCCAAAATCTCTTAACATCCGTAAACGATCGAGTTCTAATTGACGATATTGATGACAACGGACAAAACGAAATGCTTTTTTCTAATACTAATAATTTTTGGGTTGTCGATCAAAAAGGCCAGTTAAATTCCAAATACTCAAAGACTCTCTCAGGCTATGAATACCAGAACTCCACCTCATTTGCTGAGTTAAACGATATTGATAATGACGGACACAAAGAACTGATTATAACTTATACTGGTAGCCGTAATTCTGGGTCTGTTGATCAGCTGCGATCTTTTACAAATAAGCGGTATTTGATGGTCTTTGACTTACCAAAAAAAACTACCTTAACGACCCTAGCCACTTTGGATAGCGGGGTCAAATGGTCAAGTTACTACGGCAATGATAACAATACAAACAATTTGTTCAACTATATCGCCCCAAAACCAGTCGAAGCCGTCCCTATTAAACCCGTCGAAAATACCGCACAACCACCAACCCCTCAACCTTCCCTCACAATTACCACAACCACCATTGCGGGGGTAAATCAATTAATTCGCTCCGGAAATACCAATAGCTCTATGTATTCTACTGGCTTAATGCTCATATTACTGAGTTTAACCATCTACCCTTTGGCAAAAAAAGTAAGATTCAAGTAACCAAATTTGACCATCCTTGATACTTTTTGTAAACTGATTATAATATGTCAGATGAAACACTAAAGGAAAAAACCATCACCAAAAACAAGATTGCCGCCGAGGACAAACTCTTTGGCAAAAACAAACAAGTCGTCAAAAAACCCCCAGTTTTATTCAAGCAAACTCAAGACCATCTCGAGCAATTATCCCAGATTATTGGTTGCCCCGTTCTCAGCTACTTCAAGCCACCGAGCGGTAATATCTGGTCACAAGATCTCTACGCCCTAATGCAAGGACTCAAGACCATTGGCAAAGTTGACAAATTGGCCGTTTATCTTCGTTCGGACGGTGGTTCGGGTATGGTCAGCCTTCGTATAATCCACTTACTTAGATCCTTTGTCAAAGAATTGATCCTTTTGGCGCCCAGTGAGTGTGCTAGTGCGGCCACTATGCTGGCCCTGGGTTGCGATGAGATTCATATGGGACCTCTTAGCTCGCTCTCTCCCGTGGACTCCTCGATGGTGCACCAACTCTCGCCAATGGATAAGGTTGGCAATAAAGTCTCAATTAGCTTCGACGAACTCAGTCGCGTGGTCAAACTCTGGAACAAAGAAGACACCAACAACGACAAACTGCTCGATATCCTAGAGTCCAACAAAACCCAAAATGTCTATTCCAATCTGGATAACCCCTACAAACATCTCTATAATCACATTCACCCGCTAGTTTTTGGAGCTGTGGATCGCCACAGTTCCCTGTCGGCCCGCATTTGCCGAGAAGTCCTCTCCTACCATATCACCGACCAAGATACCATCCAGCATATTACCGACAAGCTTAATCACGACTATCCAGCCCACGGCTACCCAATCACCCAAAAAGAAGCCATTAGCATCGGCCTCCCAATCCGCAGTCTCTCCGACCAAGCCCTCCAAATCCTCAACGAATTACAGCTCCTGTACGGCGAAATGGCCGAAGATCAAATAACCGACTTTGACTCGATTAGTTACCACGATAATACCGTTTATTCGATTATTGAGACCGTGGGTATGCAGATAATCTACCAACATAACTACGACAAATTCTACCGCGAAAACGAAAAACGCTACATTATTCTTAACGACAAATCTGGCTGGAGTAAGAACGTCTTCGATATGACCAAGAGTGGCAAGATAGTAACAAGCCGCGTATTTATCTAAGCCAATTCACCTTGACAAAAAACCAATTCTAGGCCTTTATAGGTATATAAACAACCAAATCAAAACAATTTTTATGAAGGAAAACTGGTTAAAGCCAACTGACACACCGTCTCAAATCCCAAATCCATTTGGATCAGTCGGAAAATTTTTATCTTTGGCGGCGGCCGGAGCAATAGCTGGGTCAATAGCAGTACAACCAGTTAAAGCCGAGGATTTAAGAATTATGCAAGAATATCGCAGAAGCCCCGATAGCCAAGAACGCCAATATGGCCCTAGAGACGGGCTAATCACCCCCCAATACACAACCAGACAAATCGGCGAATTTCAAAATACTGGTATTGACCAGCATGGTGCCACAGAAATGAGAGATTTCCAAAATCGCAAAATAGGAGAGACTATCTATTACACGTCCCGAGCGGAGCAAGGAGTCGTCTTGAACATTCGCGGCACAACTGAGCATGTAATTGACAAAATGCAGATTAAAATCGGCGATAAAACCGTTAGTGACTTGCAAATACAAATTATCCGCCAAGGAAACAAGAATTTTAGGGTGCGAATATTTCTGGATTTTTCACAGTACAGGAAATTTGTTGATGGACGTGAAAAATTTAACGTCCCAACAATTACACCTGTTTTTAGTTTTCCTGCTTTATTAGATTCCAATAGGAGGCCTGCTACAATATATTTTCCTACCAGATAAAATTAAATAGTCTGATTGACAAATAATCTTACTTAGAGTAAATAGTAATTATAGTTTTATATTATACTAACCTTACTTAATTTGTTTTTTATGTCTGTCCAACTTACTATTATACTAGCTCTTTTTGTGGCAATTGCCATTGTTTTTTATAATTTTATTCATATCGTCAGGCAACAAACTGCCTACACCGTCGAGACCCTTGGTAAATATTCACGGGTGCTTATGCCAGGCTTTAATCTAATTATTCCGTTTATCGAGGTCAAAGCCCGCAAGGTCAACCTCTCCACTATGACCCTGGATTGTCCTATTGTGGCTATCACTAGCGACAAGGTTAATATCAAGATTGACACGGCTCTTATCTATCAAGTCGTCCCAACCAAGATCTACCAAGCTGCCTACACCCTCGATAATCCCGTGGTAACTATTCGCTCCCTGATTGATAACTCCATTCGAGCTTTTGTGGCTACCCAGACACACGAAGAGGTAATCCGCTCCCGAGACGAAATGACCCATTACCTAATGGAAAATCTCACCGCCCAGCTAGACAAATTCGGTTATTCTATCGACTCGTTCCAATTCCGAGACATAACCCTACCAAAAGAAATCACCGAAGCGATGAGTCGAGTAGTGGCCAGCAAAAGACTCCAAGAAGCCGCCTCTAACGAAGCCCAAGCTGAGTATATTCGAGCTGTCCGAACCGCCGAAGCCCAGAAACAAACTAGGCTCTTGCAGGGCGAAGGCCTAGCCCTAGAGCGAAAAGCTATTACCGAGGGACTGGCCCAATCCATCGCCGAGATGCAAGCTATCACCGGTGTCAACGCCGAGAATCTAACTAATATCGTGCTGGCTAATCAATATATCGATATGCTTAAGACTATCACAACCGACAAATCAGGTAATACCAAGACTGTCTTCCTCAACCCAAGCGTCTCCAGCGTAAGCGACATCCTCCAACAGTTTTCAGCTCTGCAATCAACTAAATAAGAAATAATATATGATTGAAATAGTGATGAAAATGAATGAAAAAAACATTCAGAAGAAAATAATAAAGTATAACTTAATCAAGGCAAGTGTCAAAAATGCGGCATCTTGGATTTATTTGTTAATTCTCGGCGTCCCTATTACTTCACTTGGGACGGTATATATATTAGGTTCGCGAGGAAGTTTTGAACTTATATTTTGGGGTGTTATACTTATAATTATAGGACTATTTGTAGCAATTGAGATACCTTTGATAAGTTACATTAAAATAAAGATGGTATTAAATAAAGAAGCAGATATAGTAGTTACGAATGTCGATATTTCGAATTTTATTGTAAAGAGGTATGATAAAAATAGCGATCTTATAGTTACTTCGACTTACCCAATTTCTAGTGTTGCCATAGCAAAAGAGTCTAAGGAGATTTTTGTTATAAGTACAAAACCGTTAAATACCCCATCAATAATCATTAAAGAGTCCTTCAAATCCCCAGAAGATATCAACAAATTCCGTGCGATATTCACCAAAAAAATCAACATAAGCAAACAATAAAAATTATGTCCACAATAAATAACTTATTTGGGAGTGCCTCCCAGATCGCAGGCCAAGAAGTACTTCCATTGATCGCCGATTTCGTCGTTGAAGGAGAACAAATCTTGATTGCTTACAAATTGTGGCGGGATATGATTATTTTTACTACGGAGCGACTAATCCTGGTTGATGTTCAAGGGTTAACTGGGAGCAAAGTCTCGTTTGAGTCCATTCCCTACAGCACAATCAAACGATTCAAGATGGAGAACGCTGGAACGCTCGATATGGACTGTGAAATAACCTTAACTCTTCAAGGCGGCGCAATTTACCCACTCAAATTCGGTCGTGGCACCAATCTCAAACCAATTTACAAATACTTGTCCACTTATATTCTACGCGACAACTAGAACTCGGATATTCAATGGCAATTCTGAATTATCATTGACAAAATAGGGCTTGTTGGGGTTTGATTAAGACAATTAACCTACTCCATAATGCTCCCGACCCTCAAACAATACTTCGGCTATGATAAGCTAAGACCAGCTCAAGAACCTGTGATAAGCAATGTCCTAGCTGGGAAGGACACACTGGCAATTATGCCAACTGGCGGGGGTAAATCCATGTGTTATCAGCTACCAAGTCTTATCCTGCCGGGACTTACGGTGGTAATTTCGCCGCTTATTGCCCTAATGCACGACCAAGTTCAAAGCCTTACCAAAAACGGTATTACCGCGGCTTACATCAACAGCTCCCAGTCAACCGAGGAGCAAGATCAGGTTTGGAATCGGCTCAAGGACATCAAGCAAAAAGGCCACACTCGGGACGAGGGCGATCTCAAGATGATTTACACTTCGCCTGAGAGGTTGCTGGCCAATGACAAATACTTCCTAAATTATTTGACGGGCTTGCCGATTAGTTTAGTAGCTATTGATGAAGCCCACTGCGTCTCAAGTTGGGGGCACGACTTTCGCCCCGAATATAGTCAATTATCAATTCTCAAAGAACTCTTTCCCTCAACCCCGATTATCGCCCTAACGGCTACGGCCGACCAACTAACTCGAAAAGACATTCTCGAAAAACTTAGGTTAACTAACCCAAAAACCTTTATTTCCTCCTTCGATAGGCCTAATATCCATTATCGAGTTGAGACCAAAGCCGACCCGTATGAGCAATTAATTGACTTTATCCGATCTTGGCCCGATCAAGCTGGTATCGTCTACTGCCTAAGTCGAAAAAGTACCGAAGAAGTAGCTGCCAAGCTCAGCAAACTTGGTATCAAAGCCAAACCATACCACGCCAACTTGGACAAGTCCGCCAAAGAAAAGAATTTTAGCGACTTCATGGATGACAAAATCCAGGTTATTTGTGCTACAATTGCCTTTGGGATGGGGATTGATAAGCCGAATGTTCGATTCGTGGCCCATTGGAACTTGCCTAAGAATATTGAGAGTTATTACCAGGAAACTGGCCGGGCCGGGCGTGATGGTTTGCCTAGCGAGGCCATGCTTATCTATAACCCAAGCGACGCTTTTACGCTGCGTAAGTTTATCGATGGGGATAATAATACCGGCACCAATGCCCAGTTATTTCGCGCCGTGCAACATGACAAATTAGATCGCCTTCTCGAGTTCTGCCAGACGGGACATTGTCGGAGGCGTATTCTCCTCCAGTACTTCCAAGAAAAAATTGCTTCGGATTGTAACAACTGCGACTGCTGCGATAATCCCAGGCTCAAAATTGAAGGTACGGTAATTGCCCAAAAAATTATGTCCGCCATTTATCGAACCGGGCAAAGATTCGGTATAAGTTACATTGGAGATATTTTGCTTGGAATAGTCAACGAGCGTACCCAAAAATACGGGCACACCGCTCTGCCAACTTTTGGAATTGGGAAAGATCAGGATAAGGATACCTGGCTATTTTATATGAATCAGCTCATCGATCTCGGGATTATTGACATCAAGTATGACGGATTTATCAAGACTCTAGGACTCAACGAAACCTCGATGAATGTTTTGAGCGGTAACAAGCCAGTGGAACTAATCCAATACAAACCCAAAGAAGAAAAAACCCGGGTCAAGCGAGCCAAAGTTACAAATGACCTGTCAGAAAGCGATACAGAATTATTTGAGCGACTCAGAGGGCTTCGAACGGTTATTGCCCGCCGAGAAAAAGTCCCGCCTTTTGTGGTCTTTGGTGATCAAACGCTCCAGTTTATCGCAAGGCTCAGGCCCAAAAATATGTTTGAATTTGCTAATATCTCGGGAGTTGGTCGTGTTAAATTACAAAAATACGGAAGAGAGTTTTTGGAGGTGATTTAGCTATCAAAAAGTCTTTGGTAAGGAACCTTGCCCCAAAAAGAATTCTGCCCCATAATTAGTTTATGTTAATATATTGGCACAAACGTGATTTTAGGCTCTTGGATAACCCGGCATTGAATCTGAGTTTGGAGCTATGTCGCTCAAATAATCTTGAATTTTTGCCAATAATCGGACTTGAGACAGATTTGATAAATAATCCCAAAACAAGCTCCGAATATGGTATTTTTTATCAATATGGTTTTGCCCAAGCTGTAATTCCACTAGTCAACAATTACCAATATTTTGGCATCAGGGCCGGCGTTTTTGTGTCCCCGTTTCTAGAATACTTAGAGATACTTCAGGCCAAAGAGTCGATCAAATTTTTGGTTAGTCATCAAGAGCACGGGACGGATGGGACTTATACTCGAGACAAAGCCGTCCAAAAATTCTGCAATACTCACAATATTATCTGGCACCAAATTCCATCCAGTGGCGTCATCCGTGGCCTTATCGACCGAGACACCCGAGACAAACTGGTCAAAAAATATTTTTCAAGCACCACTCTAAAGTTGCCAAGCTTTGAGGGGATTGAGCAATTTGTAGCCCTAGATAATACGGCTGCCTTGGCCAGCATCGAGCGAATCAAAGATACGACCATCAAAAATAATCCAGCCCTGCAATCGACATCCGAAAAATCTGCCCTTGCCTGCCTTGAATCCTTTGTAACCGACCGGGCCAGGAATTATCGCGGTGGTATCTCAAGTCCGAATAAGGCTATTACATCAGGATCTAGGCTTTCTCAGTATCTGGCTTTTGGGAGTATTTCTCTGCGTTATGTCAATCAATTTTTTTGGAATCATATCAAGCAAACTACTGACTCAAAAATCCAAGCCGGCCTGCTTGGAGCTATGCAAAGACTCCACTGGCGTGAACATTTTATTCAACGGCTCGAAACTTCGCCGAATATGGCCGATGTCGCCATTCACCCTGACTACGATAAAATTACTTATAATAACCAATACTTCGACCAATACAAGACAGGCCAGACCGGAGAGCCGCTTATCGACGCCTGTATTAGATGTTTGCTTGCGACCGGTTTTATCAATTTTCGGATGCGGGCCATGTTAGTTAGTTATGGAGTTTTTGGGTTGGATATTGATTGGCGGGATTTGGGACGATTTTTGGGGACGATTTTTTTGGATTATGAGCCTGGGATTCACTGGAGTCAAATTCAGATGCAATCAGGCATTACCGGTATCAATACAATCCGAGTCTATTCGCCCCACAAGCAACTCCTCAATCAAGATCCCGACTGTATTTTTGTCAAAAAATGGGTACCCGAACTAAGCAATCTGACGCCACTCCAAATCCAAGACTATCTGACAAGTAGCCTAAACCAATTAACAGGCGGTAATTATCCTAATCCAGTCGTTAATTTCATTCTGGCAAGCAAGATTAACAAAGCCAAGACTTACGGCATAAAATCCAAGACGACCAAGGAATCAAGCCACCTTGTGTTCCTCAAGCACGGATCGCGAAAACCCCGCTCCAAAACCAAGCTCCAAGCTAAGCCAAAATCTAATCCAAAAGCCAAACAAGCAAACAAGAAACCCGCTCCAATAGAAAGCGGACTCCAAAGTCAAGAGCTATTTTAATTAAGCGGAATTACGGATTTATGGGAGCTTACCGCCTAAACCACCAAACTACGACCAACAAAACTATAATTAGAACAAGCCCAACTCCAATTACCGTCATCCAGCCCATATTATTCTTGGCGTCCATACTTATCTCGCTATCCAATAAATTTTTGTTAAGTTTGTTGTGCTTTTTTTCGAGAGCTTCTTTGGTGCTTTCAATTTTACTAATCAAATCATCTAAATTGTTAAAATCAGGAGCTTGAATCTTATTAATGTCATCTTCTAGAGATAGAGTTTCGGCATTTTTGGACGGGAACTTTGGCAGGAGAGCGATATTTCGAGCCAGTTTTCGCTTTATCTGGTTGGCGGTATTATACAGCCGAGAATCCATTTTAGCTTCGGCTTTTTTGGCTTCATGCTCCCGTCGAATAGTGTCGTTAGACGGATTAGAGGCTTGGGCATTTTGTATTTTAGGTTGCAAATCCGAATAGACTTGAGGCAGGGCAAGGTTCGGGTTTGAGGCTGTGGAAATGGTCACCCGTTCACGATTAAAACCAAAGTTATCCCCTTCGGCGTTATCGTTTGAGTCAGCTCGTTGGTTGGTATTTAGCCGATTAGTGTTTGGCTGATTTGGTTCGCTTCGAAGATCGTTGGTATTTTGAGTTCCCGAGTAATTGACTTGAGGAGGCCTAACCGGGGAAGATGATTGGCTGACATAAGTACTCAGCTGTTCACTTAACTTGCTTGGCTGCGAGTTAATAGGCGGTTTCCAGATTGAGGTTATGTTGCTAATCTTGAGAAAATTAATTATGGCCAAATTATTGCTATACCAATACAAGTTCTTGGGATATTGCTTAAGCATGGCGTTGAACACAGCCAGCGAAACACTTGTATTAATAAAAGTTGGCAGCGACTCAATTACTAAGACGACATTTTGATTAACGGATTTGGACTCTTGCATTAACTGCATCAATAATTCGTTGCGGGTGCTTTTGGTCGTAACAGGGAGAAATTTATCCATATAGTTAGTCTTTGTTGGCTCGGGTTTTCATATCCAAGTTAGCTTGGGTTTTTTGAATTTGTCAAGCCTGAATGGTATGTTTTTGGGGTGATTCTGCAATCATATCGTCGAGAATACCGGCCAATCCAATCATTACAGCGTTATCCCCAGTGTACTTAAGCTGAGGCAAAAGTAAGTCTCCAAGATTGTGTCGATCGCTGAGTTTGGTCAATTCTTGCCGCAAAATTAGACTGGCTGAAACCCCTCCAGAAACCCCAAGACTCTTTGGCTGGAAATCAACAATCGCTTTGGTAACCTTGCTGATTAATTGAGCTACAATAACCGTTTGTATGCTAACGCAAGCCTTATAAATAAACTCGAGCTTAGGCAAATCACTTGGCTCCAAGGGCTTGATATCTGCCAGACTTTGAGCATCAACAAGGGTTTGAAACTGGATAGGGTTTAGTGGTTTTTCATATACCAGACCCAAGTTCTGATTTTGGTTAATCTTGTTAATTTGATTTCGAACAGCCGTTTTTAGCCCAGAGAATGAGTAATTGTAATTCCCGCTTTTTTGCATTGAAATAGGTAACTCAAGATAGTTGTTAAGGTGCATTTTGGCAATACGAGAGATGCTAATTCCGGCGGGATATTTAAGCCCAAGCATTCGCCCAGTTTTGTCAAAGCATTCCCCAGCCGCATCATCCAGTGTTTGACCAATAATCTGCCAGTCGTCCCAGCTCGAAAGCAAGATAAGT
This sequence comes from Minisyncoccota bacterium, assembly GCA_014376695.1. Classification (GTDB taxonomy): domain Bacteria; phylum Patescibacteriota; class JACMRA01; order JACMRA01; family JACMRA01; genus JACMRA01. The sequence continues at coordinate 121,046 of JACMRA010000016.1, forward strand.
TGCGAATTGCCACCAGAGACGAGGAGGTGTAGATGAGGGAAATGGGAGGGGTCGAGTTGGGTCATATTCAAAATATTAGGGATAAAAGTAAATTTGACAATATGTATGGAATACGAGACTGTAATCGGTTATTTAGAGTTTTGACCACGAAAAGCTTTTAGACGATTATCTAGTTTATCTCGGCTGGTTTTTGCACGACGCTTTGAACGGCTGCAGTACCTGTCCTGGTAATTGGCGAGGTTTGGAAAGAATTGCCATATGGTTGGCACAATGTTGTTCTGTATGATAGCAGAATTGGCTCTGGCGTTTTTCTACGTCTATCCCACTCCTAAATCGGCTTAATTTTAATTGTTAGTATCTGGTCTAGTTGGATATTTTCTTTGGTTCTTATGGCTTTTTTGAGGGGGAGAATGTAGGCTATTTTGCCCTTGGTGTTGAATAAGGAAGTTTTCCATTGGCTTGTACCGAGTGTTACGGTTACGGGAATCATACCCATTACGGCGATTTGCTTGTAATTATTACGGATTTCGGTTGAAATATCCTCAGGCAGTGTTACAAAATACCAGATCCCTTTGGCCTTCCATACCCAGACTTGGGCGGCAATCTCGAATGTAGGAGTTTGAAACATAGAAGTTGATAATTTTACCTCGACTTTACCCAAATACCGAACAAAGCCCAAGCTAGAACTCCAAGAGTTGTCCAGTTACGCACTCGCTTCGAGAAGAGAATATTAATAATAATGGCAAAGCTAATCACTATCCATCGCCAAATATCCTCGCTAATCCCCAAACCCGAAAACCCAAAGCCGTATTTGAGGGCAATGGTAATATTAATCACGGCGGCCACTATTGTCCAACCAACATAGACCAAAAATCCACTAGTCACCAAATGATAGAATCGTGGTTTGGTCAGCAATAACTCTTGATTAGACTCAACTAACTCACCAAAAGTTGCCACATTAAAACCCATAATCATCGTCAAAGCAAGGCCTGAGAGAACAGGATCAAGAGCCGTCCAAAATATCGACCACAGACATATCCATATACAAGATAGCAAATAAAAGATGTTGCCTCGACTATTGAGTTTGACCCTGCCAAGGCCTATTAAAATTCCAATAACAATCAAAATAAAATATATCAGCCCCCAAATCGAAAAGGCAAACCCAGCCGGGGTTAAAACCGTGTCAAAGCTCTTGGATATTGAGGCCGTATTAGGCCCGTCGCTAGGACTTCCCATCCAAAGCGTGTAGGCAATTGATAGGACAGTCGCTACCAAAAAGCTCCAGTTGCTGAACCACTCCTGAACGGATTTATTCCAGATTGATTGAATAAATTTTTTTTTAGTTGAGGGACTTGTCATAATGCTGTAAATATAAATACAACAATTTTTTTGGTCAAATACTTACTATAATGACCTACTTGATCGTAAGTAGACTCCTTTTGACAAATTGAATTACTTTTTGTACGGTTGGGGTATTCTAAAGAATTTATAACTATGACTTTAATTTCTAATTTACAAATAAATAATACCGAAAATTTTGACATTAGTTATGAAGTGGTCGAACGAAAAGGCCTCGGACATCCCTATACATTGTGCGATATATTGGCAGAGAAGATTTCAGCCTCCTATTCCCGATAATGCCTAGAAAATTTTGGTTGTGTGTTGAGGCATATGGTTGATAAATTGACAATTCTGGGGGGGTCTCAGAGGTTAGATTTGGATCTGGAGAAGTAATTAAACCTTTTAGAATTCTGCTAAACGGGAGATTTACCAGTAAAGTCGAAAATCAAACAATTCCCTATCTTGACATTGCCAATCATGTTATTGCTTCGTATCTTAAAACCATATTTATGCAGACAAAAAATATCCACACAATCTACGAAATTATAGATAATACTCACACTAGCCCCGGACCTGGCGTAGTTTTTAATGAGAATACATTCTTCACCACTGCGGCAGTCCAAATATGGGAAGATCGTCTATTAAAAAGATTAGATTCTACGGACTTTAAAAAATATTTTATTAACCAAACTGTTTTTAGAAGTTCTTCGAAAACTGATCATTCACTCAATTCTTATCAATCATTTCAAAATATTGTGACCTGTTATTATACCAAAAATACCGCGGACTTTGACAATTCCATCCACCATTGGAGCGGTTTTATTGAACCATATTTAACTAAATATCAATCAATCAGCTTTACCAGTCAAAGAATTTTTTGATACATTTAATCAACATATGCCAATATTCCAAAGCCTTCTATCCAAACATAATATTACACCAGAAACCCTAATCACACTATGTCCACAGAAAGAATTATAATAATGGGTGGAGGTGGTAACTCTGAGGAGAGCTATGGCCTAGATTATCAGTATCTAACAAGATTTGGAATAAAAAGCATTTTATATATACCAATTGCCCTGGACTGCGACGATATAGGGTACGAAAAATGCTATGAATGGATAGTTGGTTGGGTGACCAAGCTTAGTCCAAGATTTATCAATATTGACATATGTACTGACTTATCAGAGACAATCGATCTATTGCAATATGATTCAATCTATATTGGTGGAGGTAATACTTATAAGTTGTTATACCAAATCAAAAAATACAAGTGGGACACTAAATTAACGGATTTTTATAGGCAAGGAGGTGTGATTTATGGTGGTAGCGCTGGTGCAATAATTCTTGGTAAGTCTATACTTACGGTACCTTCAGAATATCTTGGTCTGATAAATCAATACGATACCGATGGTCTCAACCTGGTGGAGCAGTTAGTTAGATGCCACTATAATAGAGATAGAGATAATCACCATCTTAATAAGTACCTAATTGATCTGTCAGCAAAATTGAGTACACCACTGTTATTAATCGAAGAGGATTCTGGTGCTATATTTATCAACGAAGTACGTGAGAAGTTGATTTAGTTGATAACAGGTATCGATTTATCAGTTTTCACCTTGGTATTAAGTAGTCCGCAGACCACCACAAAGAAAAATACCGTAACCTGAGACTCAAAAAGTTGTTGGACTAAATTACCAACCAATATTCCAAGCAAAGCGCAAATTAGGAACCCTCGAGCCACCGATAGATTGTCCCAAGCATCTAATTTAATCAGTTGCCATATGTAACTCAGCGGCCAGAGTAACAAAGCCAAATAGAGCAAAGTATACAGCAATCCACCGCTGAGAGATGTCTGGATCAGCCAGTTATCGGGGATAATTATATAATTCTGAATCATATCGGGATAAAATTTGCCTTGGGCAACAAGCTTTTGGTAGATTGGATTAGTTTCTAAATTCTGGTACTTGGAACGAGCGGTGCTCCCAGCCGTTCCGAGGCCAAATCCTGTCAATAACTTGCTTGGACTGTCTGTGATTACTTGCAGATTGGAACTAGTTTGGCGTATGTGCCAGGCGCTGGAAGATGGCTTGGTTAGGCTCTTTGGGAGTTGGTTTGCGACAGCTGGAAAGTGGGTATTAATGTCGATATTCAGTACAAAAACAGTAGTAATCAAAATTACAACAAGCGCAAAAAGCATTACAAACTTGGCAATCATGAGCCGAATAACCCGCCCGAAGAATAAATATTCGCGATTGAGGTAACTACCACCCCAGCCAAACACCAACCATAATAAACTTAAAACCAGCCCAAAGATTGCGAAGCGGGTATGGCTTAGATAAATAAAAATCAGATTTAGCACCACCAAAGTCGCATAAAAAGCCCGCAACCGAAAATCTTTGACCAAGACAATTTGACTGAGCAAAACCCCAAGTACCATTAATAAATAACTAACGAAATGCAAAGGATGTCCAAAACTACCCATAAGCCTACAGGTATCTATTCCGTAATCAAGCTTATGACACGGATTATTAGAACTCACAAGCCCGCCCGTATCACTAAGTCCATAACCAAAATTAGAGAGCACTTTGACTTGGCCAAATCCAATCGAGGCCAGAGAAACTATGGCAACAAGTACAAACCCAATCCAGACTGATCGAATAATCACACTCCAATCAAAACCTTTGATCAAAAGTGCTTTGGCCGGGATTAATCCTAGTTCTAGGCTTCCGGTTTGAGGTTTGTGACTCATCCGCAGACTGTTCCAAGTTAACCAAATGGCTAATAAATCCAGCCAAAATAGCTCAAAGTAATATCCAATAACAAAAATCTTTATCCCCACTCGATTAAATATAAAGCTTGAACTTATTGCCAAGATATTTAGGAGCAAAACAATTAGCAGTGGCACGCAAGGCCGAATTAACTCAACGGCTTTTTGGGGTAGCGATTTGCCAGGATACTCAATTCTTGTCCTAATCATCAAATATATCTCAATTGAGAGGTTGATTATCAGCCCTACAATCAGCAAATCTTTGATATTAGAAATTAGTGTCGGGCCGCTTCGCACATTGACCACATATTGAACAGCTAGATTGCTAATTGGCAGCCAAATCATCAAAATTGAAACTACCCAAGTCTTGAAATTGAGTTCTAGTAGTTGATTATAATAATGATTAAACCATTTCATAGGATTATTTTTGGTTGGCGACCCATTGTAGATAAAAATTACCCCGTTCGATATAATTGACAAACTCATCAAAAGACGAGCCACCAGGAGAAAGCGAGATGTTCACATTCTGGCCTGGTTGTAAGTGGTAACCCTGAATTAGTTGAAGGTAATTCCAGTTAGTCGATAGGCAGGTTTTTAGCGATTGATCTATGCTTTGGAGACCTTGCATTGCTTGGATTTTGGCACCGACTTGACCGCAGTAATCTATCTGGAGAATTGAGCTTTTTTTGGATTCTAGAGTCTCAATAAGCTTTGAATAGTTACCTTGCTTGACTTTGCCCGCTAATATTAGCATGAGCTTATCAGGGCTTTGTGTCAAGGCCTCCACGCAAGCGCAGACTGCATCCGGCTCAGTGGCCGTGTTATCGTTAAAAAAGTTAAATTTCACTCCTTTAACATCGACTGTCTTAACTAATTCTAAGCGGCCTTTGGGGGTGTCAAATGCGTCCAATTTGGCTTGGATATATTCTACCGAGAGTGGCCACTCCAAATTATTGTCTCGAAACACGCGACCAGCCAAAATCGCTGCCGTATTAATATTAGTTTGATTATGCTGGCCTTTTAGCCCCGTTACAAAGTTAAATCGACCATCTTCGAAGGGGGATACCATATCAACCTCTAGCCCAACTCTATCCTTAACAATATCCCGAATTTCCAGCGGCACGACAATTACATCCCCGCTATTTTGCCACTCAAAAATGTTACTTTTGGCACTATGGTATTCTTCGACCGAATTATGTTGGTCAAGGTGGTCTATATAGTAATTGGTAATTCCAGCGTATTTAGGCGACAATTTGGCATAACCAAGATCTTGAAGTTGAAATGAAGACAGCTCAAGCACAAAAATATAATTATTAAGCGTATTATTTAAATCAGTCCAAAACTGATACGGCGAAATGTTAGTCGTATTTCCACAGTACTCAATCTGCTTGCCAAGGCTCGGATCTCCCAAAAAATGAGCTACCAGACTACAAGTTGTTGTCTTACCCTTAGTCCCAGTTACTCCAACAATAATCTCCCGAAACCGCTCCACAAAAAAAGTCAAACTCGAAATAATTGAGGCCTCCCCGTTTTGACTTCTGTAATACTCCAATTCATTTTTTAGACTCCAGATACCGGGGGCTTTGACCACCAAATCAGCCTTTTGAGTCAAAAACCACTGGAGATAATCAGCCCCACCAACGACGCTTACCTGATCAATATCGAGTAAATCAGTGTATTGCTTTGGAACAACTAATGGCTCACGCTGATCAATCAAAATTAGCTGCGAGGCTCTAATACCGACAACTCCAATAGCCCAATTGATAAATTGCCAATTCTCAACCCCAAGCCCAAGGACGGCAAGTCGACCTTCGGGACTGTTTTTTATGGCGAGTAATTGGTCAAAAAATTTGGTACTAGAATCTGTAGTCATATACCTATATAATTTACAAAATAATCCAATTGGTCAAAGGGGAGGGAGTACGCCAATCATTGGCATGAAGTCTTTACAAAAACCCTTCACCAGCAAACAATGGGGTTAGACCTCCTATAAATAGAATTACAATAAAAATCAATCTATGAAGAATTTAATACACAAGAGACAAAACATATTTTATCGAGATGAAGCTAGACAATCACAATTTGTTGATGATATTTTAAGCATTAATTCCAAAACAAGAATTTTAGATTTGGGGCATTTTAGAGGAAACCAGCTAGAAATAATTCAACAAAAAACTAAGTTTGCTTATGGATATGATAAGCAGGACATCTGCACTCTACCAAACACAACCAACAATTTTGACATTTTTACTGACCAATGGACGCTTGATAATTTGGACTGTGTTTATTGTTTCGCTCCTGAATTTGGTGGTGACTGGTGTCGTTTTGACATCTTAGTTACAAAGATAAATACATCTTTACGGTCAGGAGGTATTTTTATTCTTGATCATTTTAATTTTAACTCATTTCCCATTGGAAAAAATTGGAAAGACTACAAGGTGGCCGATAGCTTCGTCTCTTTGAGTCATTACACTCGCAATCAAACCGATATGACATGCAAGCGGGTTAATATCCTAAAAGATTGGACAAAAGAAGATATGAGTATAGTTTGGAGAGTGTTTAGCCAACCCGAAATTCTAGAAATAATGACACATGCAGGTTTCGAATTACTCAATTTTTATATCGACTTTGATATAAATCAACCCATTTCAGACTGGGGGCAAATTCCAAGCGGGAAACGGCTCGTATCAGCTTGGACTAAAAAATAAATTTTATGCCAATTCAAAAAAATCAATTCGAAAAATATCAAAATATTAATTATCCTCATCGATTAATCGAAAACAGAGAGGAAGAAATTAACAAATTTAGACTGACGCTCCCAAAAAATTTTACAAGGGAGGACTTAGCAAACCTATTAATACCTAGAATTGAAGTTGACGGATTAGTAATTGTGGACGGAGTGGACAAACTCACAATCAATGATATTTTTGGCTTTCAATCAGTTCTCGGTCAAACAATTGTACAAGGAAGTCTGAATAAAATCACCAATCAAACTAATCACTTTGAGGTGAAAGCGGTGGAAGACGCAAGTGTCCGAGGCCTCACCAATCAAGATCAGGGAATGCATGTTGATGGGATTTATTTCCACGATGAACGATTTCCAAAGTTGATGACGCTTTTTTGTTCCAAGCAAAGCAAGGATGGTGGAGAAAGTCTGTTTTTTGACGCAACAATTGCCTATAAAAAATTAGAAAAATGTTATCCAAGAGGAGTTCAGGCTTTACTCGAAGAAGACTTGTCAATGGATTTGGAGATGCAGGGCCGCCATATTAACCGAAAGGTATTTACCAAAAACCCTGATGGAAGTATCGAGTTTTTCTTTAGCCCTTTTATGAAACGACTTATAGGTAGTCCAGAAGCCGAAAAAGCTTATCAGATGATATTAGGATTTAGTCACAATCGAAATACTCAAATCAAACTAAAATTAAAAGAAGGTCAGCTAGCTTTGTGTGATAATACCAGATTTTTACACGGCAGATGCGGATTTCCAAAAGATCAACCCAGATCGTTAAGCCGTATTTGGTACACGGGTATAAGCGAGTACCCAATCAATCTTGGAATTAAGCCGTTTTAAACTCGGCTCCTAATGCCTCAAAGTCCCGCCTCATAATATAAAAATCATTTTTGGCCCGCTGGATTACGCCCGCCTTGTCCACGCTGAGATTAACCCGATAATAGTCAATCGGATTGGCTGGATCTTGCTTTTGCAGCAGGTGCTTAGTATGTTTGATATTAACTGGGTTACTAGTTGCTCTAAAGACTACTTCGACGCTTTGGTAGGTGCTGCCGGCATAATTATCCTCAATATCTGGAGTGTAATTAACTTCTGACTCCGTATAATCCGACGGTATGATAATCGAATCTGAGCTTTCGGGTATTGGCTGATACTCTGCCTGATAATTAGTTTTTGATTTTGCGGGGTATTTTGTAGCCTTGACTTTTAGCAATTCGGAGGGAGTTATATCCAGGATTTGACGGGTTATAGTTTTTGGGTTTTGCGTCCAGTCTATCAGTTTGGCCCATTCCAAAATTGGTTTTTCAGGCGTTCTGGTTGTGATCCCGTTTAAGAATTGATCGATTCCACTAGAATATAAGCCGAGATGATCTATTACCAGTTTTGGACTTTCAACGTATTCGATGGGAGTTTCAAGCTGTTCAGAGGTGAGATTATCTGGATCTATCCCACTATCAATTTCGGGGTTTTGGCTGGCCTCTTTGGCTTCTTTGGCCAATTTGTCGGCTTGTTTTTTTGCTGGGTCGTTAATATTGCCCGTGACCCAGTAAAGCAACTTTTCTTCTAAGATAGAGCTGTAAGAACTGGCATTTTTGGCATAAATCACCCCTTCTAAATCCCCCTCAATGGTTGTCAATTCGAGAGCGTACATCAAAGTATTAGCCCGAGTGAAGACCTTGCGTATCTTTTGAACGATTACTAGATAGAGGCTGCGGCCCTTAATAATCGCATTGAGTAATTTGATTAACTCCTCGTATTCGGACAGGGGATTGCCGTGCATATAAACCCCAAGACTTTCTTTTTCTTTTTGGGCGATTTCTAATTGGCTTAGCTTTAGCGTATCAGGTTTGAGCTGGATATTGAGTAAATTACTGTCGTCAGTGTCCCCAAACAGATCTTGACTAGCATTGCTATTATGTTGTCGCCTAGCCACGATATTTTCGAGCATATTCTCGATATTGGAGAGTAGAATAGACCGATGAGTTACATAGCTTTGCTGAGACATATACTATATATAACTATTTTTACATTTTTTTGTAAAGCATAGCCACCAGCTCGAACTGGGCCAAATTAATATCTTGAAACTCATCAACTTGAATATGGAGCCACCGATTTTGGCACACCCGCCTAGCCTCAGGGTGGTGGCGAAGCACCAAATAGGGCTGAAGTATCAAATCGTCAAAATCCACCACGGCATTAGCCCGGCATTTGGCCTCGTAAGCCTTGTAGACCTGGTGAAAAATTGGTAAATAGTCCTGGGCTATCTTGTGACTATCCGCCGCCACTAACAAATCTTGTTTGCACTGACTAATAAAATGAATTGCGTAGCTAGGAGCCATTACTTTTGGGTCGATATTTAGCTCTTTTTGGCAGGTTTTAACTAGCTTGGTTTGATCGTCTTTATCAAGAATAGTAAAGGCTTTGGGAATGCCAACCAAGTCCCCAAATTCACGCAGCAACCGAACGCCCAGGCTGTGAAAAGTACAAAATAACGGACTATTGGCATAATCCAGCGACCACGCTGGCACAAATGGTAAGTCATATCCAAGCTCAAACAAAAGCTTGCGGATACGCTGATTCATCTCAAGAGCCGCTTTGTTAGTAAAGGTCAGGCTCAAAATACTTCCAGGCCTAGCCCCCTCGGCGATTAAATAAGCGCACCTACGAGTCAAAACGGCGGTTTTACCACTGCCCGCCCCGGCAATAACCAGCGTCTCCCCAAAAACACTTTTGACAGCTTCGGTTTGGCGGTTATTTAGCCCGTGGGAAATTTGGGTATGATTCATTAGAAACTTAGTTTGCTGATTTCGGGATTCTTTGAAATAACTACGACTTTTTTGGTCGCCCAATTAGCCTTGAGTTGATTATAAAATTCTTGCATTTCCTCAACTGTAACTTGCCTTAGTTTCTCAGTGTATTGGTCATAAGTCTCAAGTGTTCCATAAGTGGTAAGCGTTGACTGGACGAAGTTAATTGCCTCACCAAGCTTATCTTTGGCCATGGCTTGCTTCTTAAAAATCAGTTCCTTAAACTCCTCAAACCGCTTAAAATTAAAATTCTTCTCAAAATCTGAAAATACATCCCAAGTCTCGCTCGTTATCTGCTCAAGCCTCTCAATCTCAGCCTCCATACTGATGCCCATCATCTGATTTTCGGGATCTGCCCAGCTGCTAATACCGTAGACAAGTCGTTTTTGATCCCGCAACCTATCGTACAAAGCACCGCCATAAGTCATAAACAAACTATGGAATATTGACCGTACAGCCCGATTCTCTTGAGTAATAGGCATCGGAATATAGAAGTTAAGGTCGCAGTGTTCGTGGGCAAATTCGTGAACCACTGGTAGATAATCGAAGTGATTTAGCTGACTAATACCTTGATAATTGAGCGCGAGTCGTTTAAAATTCAGCTTTTTATCAATTATTGCTTGATTGAATGCCTTGGCAAATTCGGCTTTGAGATAATTTAGATCCAGACCACCTCCGGCCACTTTGATTAGGATATGACTTGTCTCAACAACATCTCGATGCAGCCGATAAAAATCCTCCAAAGTTGTCTGGGCGACCATCTCGGGATTGCCCAATGTCTGATGCCTTTCGATACTCTCTGGCGTGTGCATTAAGTCCTGCACAGCAAAATATAGCTTGTAATTAGGATTCCCGCGTCGCTCGGCGATTTCCCGAAGCACGATTTCTTTTTCGCGGTCTAGATCATCTTGATCAAAAGTCGGATTCACTGCCACTTCTATGGCCCAGTCAATCATTTTTTTGTAATCATTTTTGTAGCCGCCGATACTTACAGCCATTGGAATTGGGCCAGTGTAGGCATTAGGAGATAAATTCTCTCTAAATTCCCAATCCTTAAAATCTTCGTGATTCATGGCCTTGGTACGAGCTACAATACAATGTTCAAGAAGGTGTTTTTTGCCGCTGTCGGCAGGCTTTTCGAGGTAACTTCCGCCGGTGTGATACATTATTTCGATTGAGCATTGCTCACGATCCAGCGGATTAGCCAAGAGATGGACTCCCGGTATAAATTCCTCGTAGACAAAGCCTTTGGGTATTAAATCTGTCATTTGATTATTTGCTTGAGTCATAAGATTTGGTGTCGCTCTGTACTTAGTTGTCTTTAGTTATATGCTTAGAGTCTTTTTGATGTCTGCAATTTGGTCAAGCGAGCGTAGAGAAGTTGCTCTGCCAACAACTCAAGCAGGTGCCTCCGTTTGACATATCTAGTATCTTAATTTAAATATTTGTGTTTTGTATCCTCTGACCTTAAAAGGCTAGTTTTTTGTTAGTCCTAGTCTTGATTTGCCACAACTTATAATATCTGATATATTAAAGCAAATAAAAAATCATCACAATTTAGCCAGAAGATGACAAGTTCTACTACTCCCCAAGCCAGTGCAACCAATTCAAAAACTAGCAACTCCCTCAAGACTAATTACGGCAAATATGTCACTCCGATCAAAATACATATTGTCGCCGAAACCAAATTCGCTCTCGAAAAAGTCACTATTAACAGCAAGCAAAGCCTCCCGCCAGACAGTACGCTGATCGAAAAAGCCCGCAATTACATCCAGAATTATTTATGGGATTATCAAGTCAGCTTTAATCAGGCTAAGCAAGATTGGCTGGATTCTATGCGAACAAATAATAACTAAGTTTTTTATATGACTACTAATCACGCATTACAAACCGATGATCATATTAATTATCTAGGCCTGGTAGAACTGGAGGGGGTTCACAAGACTTTTGGATTGGGGCAAGGCGACAGGCGAAGACATACTTACATCATCGGTAAGAGCGGTATGGGCAAAAGTACTCTGCTTGAGAATATGATACTCCAGGATATTTATGCAGGTTTCGGGTGCTGTTATATTGATCCGCTCGGTGATTCAGCCGTGTCTATTATAGACAGGATACCTAGTTATCGACACAAAGACGTAGTTTATTTTAACCCATCGGATAAGTCGGGATCTGTCGGTATAAATCTGCTCGAAATTGCCAATGGCCAGTCGCCATCCCTTATAACCAGCGAAATTATGTCGATTATGGAGCGGGTTTGGAGCGGTGTTTGGTCGCCCCGAATGGAATATATCCTGACTAATTCGCTAATTGCCTTGATCGAAAACACCGAAGATCACACCTTAATGGGCTGTATGAAGATGTTCAACGATCCGACTTTTGCCGACAAAATTGCCCAAAACTGCAAAAATATGGTCGTCAAGCAATTCTGGACCAAAGAATACCCAGCCTTCCCGCCTAATTACAAAACCGAGGCCGTGGCCGCTATCCAAAACAAAATTGGCCAATTATTCACTAACGAAATGGTTGGTCAAATCCTCGGGCAAGCCAAAAGCACAATCAACTTTGAGGATATTCTCAACACCAACAAAATCTTTATCTGCAACCTATCCAAAGGACAAATCGGCGAAAGTAACTGCAACCTTATGGGTTCTCTTATTGTGACCAAGATCCAACTAGCCGCAATGAATCGAGCTCAAATCCCTGCCAATGAGCGAAAAGATTTCTACCTCTACATCGATGAATTCCAAAATTTTGTTAACGATAGCTTTATTACTATTTTGTCGGAGGCTCGCAAATTTCGTCTTAATCTAATTATTGCCCACCAATATCTCGGTCAACTCTCGGACGACGACGACAAAATCAAGCAGGCTATTTTTGGCAATGTTGGGACAATTATTAGCTTCCAAGTCTCCAAAAAAGACGCCGAATATCTAGGCGAAGAATTCCAAATCGAACTATTTCAATACTTCCAAAACCTTGGTCTCGGCCAAGTAATTATCAAGCCATGGATTGAACAGAAGCAAACTTCGGCCTTTTTTGCTTATACTCTCCGCGACCTCTACCAAGATTACAAAGGCAACTACGAAAAATGTCGATTACTATCGAACAAGCTCTACACCCGCAAATCCACTGATATCCAAAAAGAAATCACCGCCTACTACAAATCCGAACCAAAAGACAACGCCAAAGCCCGCCGCAACCAAAAACGCCTCGAAGAATTCCTAGTCAAAAAAGGCGTAGAACCAACTGGAAGCCATAATCCGCCGGTCGATGAAGAGGTCAACGATCAAGATGAGGTATAGAAAGTTAGATTAATAGGCTCAATTTGACGCAGGTTTTAGATGCTAAAAAGCGAAATAAGTTATTTATTACGGACTTGAATGAGCAAGAGCAACAACCTATAAAACCACAACTTTAAAACCCGGAGCAATTTGGGCTTTTTTTCCTGCACGGGTTTTTTATTTGACTATTTACAGTATGCTTTTTATAGGTTATATTATATCGAATAAGATACACTCGCCAATGACCATCCAACTCGCCCCCCGCAAGACCAATCAAGGATTATTGACTATCCCCCAGAACACTTTTAACAAAGTGCATCGCCTCAAAGGGGATCTCGATCGAGCTTTTATCGAGAGCAACACCAAGGATAAGTCGTACGCCTATAATCTGCCCTATATCGATCTCTACGGTTATCCAATTGACGTAGCCCAAATGGTGCTAATTACCCGAGAAGAGGTCCTCCAATACCGCGTGGGTATTTTTGCTGTTCACGACAAAGAAATCTATCTGGCAACCGACGAAATTAATTTGCCAATCCAAACTCCGCTCTTTGACAAGCTCAAGCTCCAAGGTTACAGGCTTAAGCTATTTCTTTGCTCGCATTACAGTCTCGACAAAATAGTAACTAGTTATGACCATCTTAAATTCGGCCAAGTCGCCAGCGACGCCATTGTTATCACCCAAGAAACTGTTTCCACCATCGAGAATCAAGTCAAAGATCTAACCAATCTCCAAGAAATCGTTACCAAATCCAATGTTAGCGACTCGGTGCAATATATTTTGACGGCAGCTGTGGTCAACAAGGCCTCTGATATCCACTTCGAACCCGAAAAAGAAAGTTACAACATTCGACTTAGGCTTGACGGCGTTCTCTACACTTACGCCAAGCTACCGGTCAGTATTCAAAAATCTCTCGATAGCCGGCTCAAAATTCTATCGGGTGTCAAAATTAATATTGACAATATCCCCCAAGACGGTCGTTTCAGTTTCAAATACCTTGAACGCGATATTGATGTACGTGTATCTATGCTTCCATCGACCTATGGTTATTCTATCGTTATGCGACTGCTAGGTACTGGTAATGTTGAGCTACTAATGGCAGACCTCGGCTTTGACGGGATTAATGCCCAGCGGGTTGAGGCAGCCCTAGCCAAACCTCAGGGCTTGATTCTAACTACGGGACCAACCGGTAGCGGAAAAACCACCACCCTCTATACATTCTTGTCACAAGTCAACAACGGCGAGAACAAAATTATTACCCTAGAAGATCCTATTGAATACAAACTCCCCGGAATTAGCCAAACCCAAATTGACGCGGCTGGTGGGTTTACTTTTGCTAGTGGACTTCGCTCGATTCTACGCCAGGATCCTGATATCTTGATGGTAGGAGAAATCCGCGACGCCGAAACTGCCGATATTGCCGTCCAGGCCTCGCTTACAGGTCACCAAGTGCTCTCAACTATCCACACCAACGACGCGGCTGGGTCGATACCGCGTATGCTCGAAATGGGAGTTAAAGGCTTTATTCTAGCTGATGCCTTAGAAATCGTCATCGGCCAGCGGTTAGTCCGCAAAATCTGCCCGCATTGCCAACAAGTCGAAATATTGGACGAAGTTACAGCCAAACTAGTCAAAGAACAAATCGCCAAAATGCCAAAAGCCATCAAAGCAACTCTGCCTGACAAAGTTGAATTTTATACCTCTCCAGGCTGCGAGCAGTGCAATCATCTCGGTTACAAAGGTCGCGTAGGTGTCTACGAAGTGATGTCTATGACCTCCGGTCTCAAATCCCTGATGAGTACCAAATTCCCGTCCATTGTCGAAATCCGAGATATGGCCATGGCGGAGGGTATGATAACTATGTTCCAAGACGGAATCCTCAAAGCCCTAAAAGGCCACACCGATATCAAGGAATTGACAAGAAACGTCAGTAGTTATTAGTTGTATAGTATATATGTCTAATGAATTTCCAAAGGTTTTAAAAATACCAATCAAAGGCTTCCTATCAAAGAAAGGAGAAAAGAAGACTATTTGGCATCTGCCGACTGCCGAGCAAGTCACACCACCGGCAATCCTTTTTGATACTGCCGAATTTCAATCTACAAAATGGTTACGAGAGTTAAAAGAGTTAAAAAACCAACCTGACCTGACCGACGCGGCTTTTTTGAATGAATTTTCTACCTTAATAGGCAGGTTACACGCTCACCCGAAAAAAACCTGGACTGTAAATATTCTCAATAAACTCGAAAAAGTTTCGCCTGACCTTAGAGACCGTTACCTAGGGTATTTGCAAGATACCGGCAAAACATTTCGCTTCATTATCGGCGAATTAGTAAAGCTATGCACATCTACAACTTTAGTTAAAACAATAAAAGAACTACTTGAAAAGCAGTTTCCAGAATAGCCCAGAAGAAGATATTGGATTAGTTATACACCTAATTGGGTCTTGTTGTCCTTGGCTTAATTTAATTGTAGGGTGAAAAGATTGGAGGAGGCGGCGTTAGAGATTTTGACGATAATCTATCGATGTAATTTGTTTGTTACAAAAAATATTTATGCACGAAAGTTTTTTGGATGAAAAAAAAGATAAAATTAAACAGGTTGCACACTCAATACTTAGTAATAAGTATAACAACTTCCACTGGAATGAATTTTAATGGTTCTGCGCCCAATTATTCCGACTAAAAGGATATAAGATTACTAAGTTTAACCCTATTTTAGATTACACAAAACCTGAGTTTGACGACGGAGCTGATATTATCCTGGAAAATGCTAACGAAGTTGTTGTCATTCAATCAAAGAAATCTGAATTTAATTCTACAAATAAATATATAAAAGAAGCTATAGTCCTTAAACATTTGGGCGTAACAAATGAATATGCTCTACGAACTACCAAAAAATGCGTTGGCTACTTTATAACACTTAAACAGTTTTATAGTTACACGCACAGTCGATTTCAAGATAATCAAAATATTATATTAATTGATCCGATATCTTTAAAAAAGGAAATTGAACTAACTAAAATCCTTGAATGGGAACCATTGCCATTCACCAATGCAACAAAAGATAACTTGAAAATTGAAATTAATGAATTGGTTGTAAAAAAAACAAGTCTGCAAAGTGATTTTAAAAAAGTCGAGAAAATAGCTTTTTATGAAAAATCAACTAAACAGGCTCTATCCGATGTGGAAAATATTAAATACTGGAATAAAATATTCAAATTCGTCGCGGCAGCATCTATTATATTCTTTTTTATCGGTTTTTCAAATAATTTTGGAAGGACAGTGAGTGCCGCTGAAGCAGATGCTTTAAATGCAAAAAATTCGACTGAAACTAATTTAAATAAACTTAAAAATCAGTTCGAAGAATTAAACACAAAATACAGTAAATTAAAAACCGAAAATGATAAGTTTTTATCGTCAACAGACGGTGGGGTCGTCAAAAATCTCGAAAAACAAATTGAAGGAGTGAAAGGTGAATTTGCCCTAAAAGAAAACGATCATAATATTGAGCTGGAAAATAAAACTAATGATACAAAGTCTCAAATACAACTGTTAAAAAAGGAAAACGCTAATCTAGTAAAAAATAATGAAGAGAATGATAGACTATTGTTAAGTTATAAAAACAAGGTCTCTTTAGAGCAAGAAATAGCATCAGCTTGTGAGTGGGTAAAATTTAAAACCAATGCAAATATTGATGATAATTATAAGATAGAACGAATTTCTCAAACAGTAACTAAAACGCCACTAAAGTATATTAATCTCAAAATTGAGCGTATAAATATTACTATAGAAAAAAATACCTATGAACACATTGAAATTACATACGATTGGAAACCGTGCCTAAAAGATAATTAAAACACTAACAGATATTTAGAAATATTTTACTTTCGCAATTGGGACTGATTAGAAATCTTGACAATTGAATAGTACTTGGCAATAGATATTATGAATATTACTATGATACTATTGCAACCAAATAAATTTATTCCGGAATCAGATTTGATAGTCAGAAAAGTTAGTTTTATTGAAGATCAACTCCAAAATGGTTTTTTGACTAATAAATTTACAAACCCAGAATTGTTAAATTATCTCACAAGCTACTGCCATGTGTATGACGATGATTTTGATATGTTTTTAGCGGTAAATAATCTAAATTATGAAAGTTTATTTACCACAAGTACAGTTAATGAGTTAATCCGGGATGAGAATAAAGAGTTAATGTTTAAGCGATTTATTTATATTTGTGATGAGTTACTAAAAAAAATGTGCAATTGCTTACAGGCTCTCACGGTCTCAAAAATCAACGAAAATGCAATCGAATATTACGATGCAGATTTGATATCGCTCAACTCGGCAGATCGCCAAACTTGTGTAAATTTACTAAATATCCCTATGTCGGAGGAAGACCCAGAAAGTATTTTAATTTCCGACTTTAACTATAAAGAAGGTATTCACAAATTTTGCTTTTATAGAACTATTGGATTTATAAATGACCTGAAAGCTGCCAATATTGGATATTTATTTTGCGGACACGAGGACGGAATACAAGAAACATCCAACAAAAGCTATCCAAATCTTTTTCCATCTAATCACGAACTTAGCACACATCTTGAAGAGTGTATAACGCAATTCAAAAACCCGTCTCCTATTCATAATTTCTCGCTTTTGTCTATAAGTAAAGTTCTAGAAGCCAAGCTAACTGAAATCTTCAGAAAAGAAGGCAGGAATCGCTTCAACTGGACAGCTAAAGACTACAACTTTTTAATTTACAATATACTGCAAGTCAAAAATGAGAATCGCGAAAAATCAATCTATGATGAACTGGTATTTATCCAAACAAAGATTCACCACGTCGGTGAGACCAATACCGATGGAAAGACAGTTTTTTACCAATTTACAGAAATTGAATATCGGTGGCGGTGGTTATTTATTATGGATTTAATTACAATTTTAGAACATCACCAAAAATAACTAATATGTCAGAAACTCCAAAACACCGCCCCGATAACTCCAAACAAGGAATCCAAGATGATTACCCAAAAATTACCCCAGCTGATTACAATGCATATAGACTACCTGAAAGTAAAAATAAGCGACGAGAACGGGACAGGGCGACAATTCCCGTAGCCAATGCTGAAGCTATGAAAACAGAGAAATTACATAAGCAACTCAGAGAGATGTGCAACCAGACCCACACAAGCTTTATACGTCAATTTATTAGCTGGATAATTGATTTGACAGTGTCTGAGCGATTGACATGGTTAGAGTGGATCATCGAGAACACGTCTCGGGAAAAGCAGAGAAGCCAAATTTTTAAAAAATTTACGGAACAAGTAAAAAGAGGATTTAGTTTGGCCAACCCAGATCTTAACGCCTTATTCATCTTATTTGCTGAGTATAACAAATCAAAGGACTATAATCGAGAAATACAAACAGCCCTGAAAAAATATCTTGATCAATACGACCTTGATAGTAAAACCAAAAACCAAAATAAATCATACCGACTGAAAATATAATCAACCTGCAGCCGTTCAAATTCCTGCCCAGTTGTGAGCTTGATCTGTCCAGCTAGACTCCCAAAAAAAGCAAGTTTCACTCCAAAATATCCAGGCTTACCTTCAGTACCAATCCAAGGGATCGCAACCAAAGTTGATGACCGCCGACAAAATTACCTCTCCAAAGTTACCAGAAACAGCTCTTAGCGAATTGCCTTCTTGGCTTTTTCCTCAATCATTTTGGAGTATAAATTAATATAATCAAGCCCGTAGTCGCGTTCTATATAATTACTGTAACTTGTATAGGCAGCAACCGAAAGATGTCCCAAAAGGTCTGGATTATGATATAAATCGTTAATTGCCTTGCCGAGTTTATCGATTGAGCGCCAATAACCGTTAATCCCGTCTTTGACAATATATTCATAGGCCAAATCATCCACTGCCACCACGGGCAATCCGTAGTTCATAGCCTCTAAGGGTGTAGTTGGCAGCACCTCCGAATAAGAAGTTACCAAAAATATCTTGGCAATCGATGCCAGTTTGATTAGTTCCATCGGCTTATAACCGCCGTATAATAATACTTGGCGTTCGAGATTCAATTCGGCAATTCTATCTTGGAGGACGCTGCGATATGGACCGTCCCCTGCAATAATATATTTCATATTGGGATACAGCCTGAGCAAAGGAAGCAAGGTGTTTATGGCCGCGATTAGATTTTTTTCTTTGGCCACGCGACCCCAGGTGATAATATTAAATGACTCTTCTAGTTGATTGGTGTGAGTAAATTTATCGTATTTTTGGGTATCATCTTTGTCAGTTAATTTGCTTTTATTGCGGTGAATATTGACTCGTTGACTTTGCGGCGGAATGTAAATATTGGGTAAGTCATAAACTGGTTTGGTTACCTTAATATCGGTTAAATACTTGCGAATTTTGGCAGAGAGACCTATAACCCCGTCATAATTATCGCATACAATCTGACTGTAAGTTCTAACAAACTGTCTATAACCGATGATTTTGAAGTAGTCATACTCTTCAATCAAAGTATGATAGGTATGGAGGCAGGGAATACCGAGTTTTTTGGCTATAAATACGGTGTCAATCCCACCAACAAATGTATCGTGGCTATGAAGTATTTCAACCCCGTTATCCCGCAAAAATTTGACCGCTTTGTTAAAACTAATAGGAATTCGCAGATCTTTTGAGGTGTAGCTTGGAGCTGGCACGGATCTCAGTGGTAGGATATAATCAGGGTAGACAACCCCCGGTATTTTGGGGGTAACCACAAAAACTTCGACCCCGTGGTCGCGGAGCCGTTTTTCTAAATTAGCCAAAGTCACACTAACGCCGTTGAGATTAGGTAGATAAGAATTAGTAATTATCCCAACTTTAAGATGGGAGGTTTTTGGTTTCATATTGTCTCCAATTTAAGAGTTAGGCTATAACTTTTTCTTTGACGCTTACAGCTATATTAACCGAAGTAGGTTCAAGCTTCGTAACCATTTCAATCATATCACTCATTAATTGAATACAGTTCCTTGGGTACATTCCAATTGCGGATTCCCCACTAAGCATCACGTAATCAGCTCGGTCTGTTTTGACAGCTCGGTATAAATCACTTACTTCGGCTCGGGTTGCTACTGGAGAAGTAATCATTGATTCCAGAACCTGAGTTGCTACGACAAAAGGCTTGTTGTGAGCTCGGCAAACATTCTTGATTTTTTCTTGCAAGAACGGGACGCTTAAGTGAGCCGGAGTAGTCTCAAGAGCAAGGTCGCCTCGAGCAATCATAATCAAATCACTACCATCAGTAATTTCGGCTAGGTTCTTGTCGGTAACGGCTTCGCCCATTTCAATTTTGGCACAGAACTTTGGTAAATAGTCTGTAATATTATGTTCGTTTAGAATTTGACTAACGATATTTTTCATCTTGTTCATATCCTCAACTGTCTTGACGAAGCTTGCGGCTACATAATCAGGTTGTAATCGCGGGATAAGATCATTCAAAAATACCAAGTCTCTCGGTTGCAAAAAGTCAACTTGTAAATCGGTATCTGGCATATTCATACCTTTTCGACTCTTAACCTCGCCGCCGTATGTCACCTCACAATCAACAGAAGAGTCGTTAACTGCAGTAACTAAGAATTCAAGCTTTCCGTCGTCAACCAAAATTCGATGGCCTGCCGCCAAGAACTTGTGAGCTGGGAATTCATATGGAAAAACCGTCTTACTTCCGTTCTTGTAAGGATACTCTACATTGGCTTTGGCTTGTTCGAGAATAATTTCTTCGCCGATTTTGGCTTCTAGGACTTGAGTCACTTCGCCGAGACGAATTTTTGGCCCTTGGAGATCCATTAAGATTTCTAATCCGGCGGCTCGAGCTAAGGTTCCAGCTTCGTAGTGAGAATCTGGTGTATTATGACTGCAATTGAGCCTGGCAATAGAGACATTGTGGCTGGCAAAAAATTCTAAAGTCTGTTTGTTTAGAGACGCAGGGCCAATTGTTGTGATGATTTGGGTTTTATGATTAGTAATAGACATATATTTTACTTTTATCACACTATTGGTTTTCGGTCAAGGTTCAATGCCATATCTACGGCGGCCAGAAAGCTAAAATTGTACCGATTTAAGCAAGGTCAGCGTCCCAAAATCTTGCCAAAGTGAGTTTAGGCAAATTATAGCTCACAATACTCACCTTGCCAAGGTTGGAGGTGGGAAAAAAGATTGAAGCCTAAAAATATCACGGTACCCTGAACAAGTAAGAGGTAGCAACTAAAATTGAACCGGTTTTATCGAAAGAATCAACTTTATTCCCCTCCAGTACATTGACATAATACACTCCGTTCAGATTTAGATCCAAAGCAAGAGAGTGGCTAGCTAGAATTAATTCTTTACTTAGTCCTTTACCCTGGAGATTGGAATCTATGGCGATAGTTTTAAAAAACAGATTACCCTCATCAATATAATAACTCAAAAAACCTGACAATTCCAAACCGTTATATAACAAAAAAATCCGAGAATAACGTTGTCCGTTTCTGAGATTAAACCAGAGAAACTGCCAAAAATTAATCCTGTCTATACTCGGATAAATATTAAATGCTTTTTGGGATAATTTGAATACTTGATAGATTTTTTTTAGGCTAAATAGACCAAGCTTTATGTTGATTAGTTTATGATTTGATTTTTGATTTTGTTCTTTTGTAAGTAGATTTACTATTGATCGTATGACTTGTTTTGGTCGGTAATATGTTTTGTATATCAAATCATCTTTATTAAAACTCGGTCTAAAACGTAATCGATTTATGCAAAAATTATCCAAAAAAGTGGTATAAAGTTTTTGATCTTCAACAAAAGTTGACTTGGATTTATACCAGATTGAACTATGGATTGGAAAGTATTTCAACTTGGGCATATTGGGTATTTATATTAACTTTTTGACCCTCTTTTAGATTTTTCCAATTAGCATCTAAATTAATAAGAGCTGGGATTTGTAATTCTCTGGCTAATATCGCTCCATGTGATAAAAGCCCGCCATGAACAATTAAAATAGCTTTATAGCCCCCTAACTCCACAACTTGACCCGGACTTATGGTCGGAGTGAGTAAAATATCTTGACCAATCACCCCTGTAACTTGACCATTCGAACAAGCTTGCCCCTTAATAATAAGCTGGTTAACATCGCCCACATTGGTATTAACTAGCTCCTGCCCCTCTTCATTAAACTTAAAAACACTCGCTATATACTTTTTTGGACGTATGTTTTGAGTCATAAAACCCTTCTGTCTAAGTAATATTAACTCTCTAACATCGCCAAAAAATCGGTGATTAGTCACTCGCTCTACTTCTTCTATGGTTAGATAGTGAATATCTTGTACCTGGTCTATCAAGTTATAATTAGCAAAGATTTCTCCGAATTGCGTATATAATTGCCGATAAATATGAAATATCTGTGAACGATAAACTCGATTTTGCTCGCGATTAATTAGATACTTCTTGAATAGTTTTTGGGTAAAAGTCAGTTTAACTAATTTTTGATTGGTAGCCTTAGGTTTAAGTCCTCCGTGATAATTAACAGGGCGGATAAAATCTTTAAATGGAGATTCTAAATCCATATCAATTAAAGAGCGACCATAAAATCTACTCTCAAAATCTAAGTATTCTACTGGATTATCAATTAGATCTAGATTAAGTTGGTTGCTTGCATAACTTGAGTTACTGTTGATATAATTGAGCAAGTCTAGATACTTATCTTCCCCAAGTTTTTTGGTTAGATACTTAGCTAAATGCATCAGTATAAAATCATTCTCGGCATTTATATAAAGTACCGAATTTAATCCACTCTTTAATTGTCTCATCACCTGCTCTAAATCACTCAACCCAAACCCCGAATAGTCAATAAATATCAATGATTTAATAGTGTTTTTTAGAGTGGCTTGGTATTTATAATGAGAAGTATCAAAGGTTATCAGCTTGTAAATTAAATTGCTGTAGTAAGTTATTTTTTGCGATAATGAGTATTTTGGAGTATTTTGGTTAATCATTTTCTCAATTGGCACTTTTCCACCAATCATATTCTTGAGACTTTGGTTATTCTTGTCAGCGTTTGGTAATAGCTGGGTAAAATTATACCAATTTCCGATGTTGTAATAGACATAGCCATTATCAAAAGCTAGTAAATTTCCAAACAAATAATCATATCGATTGACTCTACTTTGATTGCTAGAACTTACGATTAGTTGACTGTAGGTCTCGTAGTAAATTCGCTCCAAAAAAGAGGCTGTCAAGGGTTTGATTGGAGTCGGTAGATTTTCTTGGATGTTTGAACTATCCACCAAAAAATACTTATCTTGTCCAATAATTTTTGCAGGTCTAACTTGTAATATTACCAATTGTTTTTTTGGATTCAGTAAATATTCTATATCGAGATTATATTTAAAAATCTGTTGTAATTTTTGGACCACGAATTGGATTTGGGTATCAATTGAATTGTCTACTTTGGCCAAAAATGCTATATTATAGCTATTAGTTGCCTCGCCATCAACAACTGTTTTTGACCCAAATTGAGAACTATTGACCAAGATTCCTCGACTAGGATTCATAGGATCAACGCTAAAAATTACCCCACCGTTATTGGTTGGAATATATTCTTGGACGATTAGATTGAGTTTGAGTAATTTTGATTCTATCTTGTTTAGCCTTAGATATTCGATTAGTTTTGATGAACTTAAACTATCCTTGATTATATTTAAGGCCTCAGGTATTTGACTTGGATCATTAATTATAGCCGACTCCATAACCCCAGCAAAGCTAAAACTCTCGCCGTCTTCCATATTCGCACTGCTGCGAATGATTACTTTGGAACTAAACCTTTCTAACTGAGAGGTAATATATTTTACAATCTCCTCGCGCGTAGCATTGTCCCAATCCTCAAAGTCAATTTCACTCAGCACCGTTAATCGCGGGACTCGAATGCCGTAATCCCCCATCAAAAACAAGTTATAAGACTTAGTGCCTATTTTCTCTTTATAGCCAGAATAACTAAAATTATCAATTACAATCATAAAATATATTTAAACAAAAATTATTAACAGCATACTCAAAATATAGATATTCATACCCAGAATCCTAACTAACTTGTATCGGTTTTTTATAAGTGAGATAAAATAGTAGATTACCAAAATATATAAAATACTACTAAAATAGCCAAAAGGCGTTACGGCGACCAAGGCGACCACAGGGGCTAATAATAGGATTTTGAGGGTTATTTTATCAGTGTTTTTTCTATATCCATCCACGTCAACTTTATCAATTTTACGAATAACTTCAATCAAATACGATCCAGCAAACGAGAAAAATAAATGTTTCCAGACAAAAGCCTGACTAAAATCTAGTTGTAACAGATAATAAACAGCTCCGAGTAATGCAATATTACCGACACTCAAAATTAGGTTATGAACCCAAAATAATCTGACTTTGTTGGCTAAATAGGTAATTATCGATAACAGCAAAACAAATATAATCACTGTGCAAGTCAAATTCAGAATCCCTATAAAAGTGAAATTAAATATCGACAGTAGTCCCAGCCATACAAGATTGACGGCTATCAATTCTTTTACACTAATTAAGCCTCGTGGAACCGGTCTGTCTGGGTGCAAAATTGCATCGGATTTGTAATCTCGAATCTCATCTAAAACTCGAATTGTAAAATACAAATATATGATTAAGCAAAGACAATATAGGTAATTCCCGAGATTCAAAATGATAACTTGGGTATAAGTAGAAGACAATTTTTGCAAAACCCCAAGTGAAAGACCGCTTAGCAAGAGTAAGGAAAAGATCGGGAATCGTTCGTGGCAATATCTAGCAAACCGAATCAAAAGATTGTTAGGCATAAGTTAGTAAAATTATAATAATGTTGGCAATAGTCAGATTATCTGTGCCACCCCGACTATAATAATTTGTAATTAATAAGCCAAGAGATGTCAAAACAAAAGTTAGGCCAATATTCTGACCTCCTATTAATTCAAATATAATCCAAAAACAAATTAGCAATATCAAGCTGTTAATGATTCTATTCTTGAAAAGGCTGGCTACAGTATCTCCAAAGGCTAGTGTCAAGACTCCAATAGCGGTCGCATTAATTTCGGATTTGAGCAGGCTACTAAGAATATAACTAATCATCAATCCCAAAAAGATATAAACTTCACCGTGATTATTAGCGCCTCTCACGGATCTAATCATTCTAATCATTGAGGTATTATTGAGCAATTTGAGAATAATCAAACCTAGTAACAAACTATAAATCCCAAAAAATAAACCCAAGTTTATATAAATTCCGAGACTAATCAGGCAAATTAGAATGTGCCATATTTTGCGAATTATTTCGGCCATAGAGTAATTAGGGTTAGTAGAGTTATTAGATATAAAGACTGTTGCCAGCTAAATTTTTTGACCGAGATTTTGCTAATTCCCAGTATTCCAATCAGGACTGACAAAATAATAATTAGACTTGAATTAGCGGTATATTTAGCTACAACGATCAACAAAAAATTGTAATAAACAGGCAAGCCTTTGTAATACCCAGCCTTGGCAAATCCGCTACTACTATGGCGAAAAAGACGATAAAGTCCACAAATCACTAAAAAGCCGTAGCCATAAACCCAAAGACTATCACTTAACCAAAAATCAATCGCCAAAAAAGGAAAGGTAAGATAAATTAGGATATCGTTAACGGTATCAAGATAAGCGCCAACCTTGGTAGTCAAATTATAACGGCGAGCAATAACGCCATCGAACAAATCAATTATTAAACCTGTTAAAATAAAAATTACTCCCGCCGTCCAATTATTATAACAAATCAAAAGCTGCCCAACACCACTGCAGATAATGCCAATAAATGTAAATATATTTATAGAGACTTTTTGCCAACCACTATCTAATCTTACGCTCATATCTTATAAGACCAAATACTAGGCCTTGGAAATTTGGTTCAGCTGTTGAATCAATAATGGAGTTAACACAAAATAATAAAGGATTGGCACGTAAAAACCTCCAGAAATAAAAATTGCCGCACTGGCAATCTGAACAACTGGAATATAAAAACTAACTAATAGGATATAATTAAATAGTTGAAATGTCTGAAATAATCGCAGCTTAGTAACGGGCATTAGTTTTTTATTTTTATTTTTCAATATAGCAAGTCTTTTGATTACATAAAATTCTATCAATAAAGCCGGTATTTGAAACACCACAAAGGCCGCTACCATCAAATGGTAATAAGATGCTAAACTAGGGCTAGATATAATCACAACAATATCAATAACATGCAAGATAGAGGTTAATACAAAGGCAATAATTGAAATAATTGTTATATAGACCATATGTTTATTTGTATTCAGGATTTGGTTTGATGGTTTCCTCTCGAAGCTTAAGATATTGATTGTATAGGTCTTTTTTCTCGGCGAGGGTTACTGCGTTAGGCAGTTGATGATTGAGTAGGAAATAGTATTCTAGTGCCTGTTTTTGATCTACTTCGAACAGAGCTGGAGCAGTTCCTTGATGACCTGGCAGTATTATAAATTGGCCATGGACATTAATCACCGTAGCCTTGGTTTCGATGACCTGACCATTGGATAGCTTGTAATTATTGGGATTAAGCAAAGTCACGTGGAGTAATTTATGCAATTTCATAAATCCAATATGCTCAAGCTTGTTTAGTAATTTGGAATAATAAAAGCTTTCTAAAGCCGGGATGACCAAGAAATGCATCAATCGCTGAATCTCCGCCTCGGTCAAAAAGCCTTTTTGCAAGTAACTTTCGAGACGTTCTAAGTTTTCTATATTAATTTTCACACGAATTGTTGGCCAAATTTCTGCCGGGTTGTAATTATCAATGATTTGGATCCGACCTTCTCTGATTTCAATTATAAGCTTAATTCCAGGATAATCAGCTATTTCCAACAAGATTACCTCGCTAAGTTTTTTGGTATATTCCAGTGGCTGGACGATTTTTTGCAAACGATGTATTACTTCTAATAACCCTTGCTCCTCTATTGTATAATTTTGAATCAAATTAGGAGTTGGAATTGATTTTTTGTAATAACGAACTTTTTGGATAAACTCACTTTCGCGAAATAAATTGAACATATGAATAATTGTGGAACTTATACTAAATTAAAATTAATAAACATATCATAAACAATATTTAATATTATGTCCATTACTGCACTGGTTGTTATTCCCTTGCTGATATCAGGAATTGTCCGTATATTGACCGATAAATATAAGTTGCCAATTTTCAAAACCCCTATAGATTTCAACCAAAAGATTCGAGCTAAACCAATATTTGGGCCGTCTAAAACTTGGCAAGGATTGTTTGTTATGACATTGGTTGCTTTTGGCTGTGAATGCCTTTTGCGGTATTCTAATATTCGAGCTAGTATCCTTCCTGTGGGATACTCTGCTATAACAGCCCTCTTGTACAATTTGGGCGAGTTGATTAACTCGTTTATAAAACGGCAATTCTTATTATTGGAAAACGGTCAAAATCTAAACTCCAAAAATGGCGGAATAAAAGCCTTGCAATATTTAATTGATCAAATCGATGGGTTTTTAACGATTGCAATTTATTTATATTTTATCGGATTTAGTTGGGTTAATTTGATTCTGTTGCTATTATTGGGGTTAAGTCTCCATCTGGCAATTGACTTTGTTAATCATTTTTACACTTCCAAAAAATTATATTCGATTGATATATCTGGAATGGTGGCTTTTTACCAGATTCTAATTTATCTAGCGCTTTTACCTCTTAGACCTTTTTTTAGAATGTCCAAACTCAAGATTGACTCCAGAATCATTTTGAGCAATCATGTTTCCGCCAAGGATTTTTTTGTCATCCTATATAGTATGTCACTTAATGATTATATTAATTTTTGCCCATTCTGCTATCCCGTTAGTACCAGCTACCGAAAATATAGTTGGCTGGTTCAGGCCACGGGAGGGGTTTTTAATCATCGAAAAAACTTGTTTGATCATGACCCACGAATTGAACTATTATGCCGACTTAAACTTGGTTATAATCTACTCTGGTTCTGGGAAGGTCGAATACGATATGACAAAATACCTCTCCCAGCGAAACAATACAAAAGCGGATTGATAAATATCTTACAAGCTTACCCCGAGGCTAAAGTAAATTTGCTTCAACTAAGCTACCCGCCTCAAAACCAATTAAGGTCAATTGGGTCTATCTTAGCCAAGCAAATTCCTAGTCAAGACAAAGACTCTCTTTTTGAATTTCTAAACTCAATTTATTATGCTCAAACTAATCAAACTAATCAAACTAATCAGGTTAATTCACTTAATCAATAAGTTATCCATTAAGCCCAGCGACACCAAAAGAGTCTTTCAAATCGTGGATTATATACTATCAACAAGCTCAAAAAAACGACTAGCAAAAATCAATATCAAATTAAATACCAACCCCGATTATATCGAATTTCGTAAAAACTTGCAAGCCAATCCAGACCTCAGGAATCATCTTAATCTCGAGCCTTTATCACAGTTACCTAAAAATAGCTTTGGGTATTCGATTTACAACTATTACACAATTAACAATCTTAACCCTAGTTACTATCGTATCATCAACAATCAAGAACCTGTTTACTTAATTCGAAATTACTTGGCTAGAACGCATGACATTTGGCATCTGGTCAGCGGATTTGGCAATTCTAGTATGGAAGAATACGGTTTGCAGGCTTTTTATCTGGGTCAAGAGGCTTCTATGACGGCTTTTTGTATTATGTCAGCGGGATTTATTGAGTGCCTCAAGTCGGGCAAAGCTAATACGATAGTCACTTATATGGACAATGTTACCCGTGGCTACACACTTGGCAAGCAAGCCAAAAAAATGATTTATTTAGATTGGTCTAGATTTTACAATCTGCCGTTCAGGGATGTCCAGTCATCTATATTAAATTACGGCTCACCACAGCACATCGGAGTATAAGCCCAACCCTACCCGCCAAAGCGTCTCTGCCTTGATTGGTAGAATTCTACTGCCTTTGCCAGTTCTGCTTCTCCAAAGTCTGGCCAAAGAGTTTCGGTAAAATATAGCTCAGAATACACACCTTGCCACGGCAAAAAATTTGACAATCGAAGCTCTCCACCGGGGCGAATTATTAGATCCGGTTCATTGGCTGAATATAGGTTTTGGGTGATTAACTCTTCGGTTATTAGAGTTTGACCACTGGCAATTGCATTGTTGACGGCATCGACTATCTCAGCTCGCCCGCCATAGTTTAGGCAGATTTGGAGCACCAGCTTGGTACCGTCCTTTGTAGACTCGACCAGCTCTTCGACAGCTGTTTGGAGGTCGCTTGGCAAAGACTTGAGCTTACCCATAATTTTGACTCTGACATTTTGACCTACCAGTTTTCGTTTGTAACTGCGGGCCATTTTGGTGATTAAATCTACTAGATTACTTACTTCGTCCACCGATCTTTTGGTTAGATTTTCGCCCGATAAGGCGTAGACTGTAAGGGTATCAACGCCGTATTTAGGGCATAATTGCATAATTTTGCCAAGGTTGTCGGCCCCTTGAGCATGTCCGATTATCCGTGCCAAGTTGTTAGCTGCAGCGAAGCGGCGATTACCGTCCATTATAATAGCAATGTGCATAAAATTTTATTCGTGTCATCTCTTGAAGTATCGTAAATAAAAAACAATTCTATAAATTTGGCAAGCTATGTTTTAATTCCCTGTGATGTTTTTTTGCGCCCACACAAATTAATTCTAGAAAATTCCAAAATTCTAGGCTGTGATTCATATGTTTGGTATGAGCTAATTCGTGAAGGATAACATAATCGATTAGTTCAGTTTTTAGAGTTAGCAGTTTATAGTTTAGGGAAATATTTTTTCTACTACTGCATGATCCCCAGCGAGTTTTTTGGGAGCGAAAAGATACCCGATTATAATTTAAATTATTTGCCGAGGACAAAAGCTCCAAACGACTGGTCAAATATTCTCTTGCAAGCCTTTTGTCGATTGCTGGTAAGCTGTGATTGTGAATTTGGCTTTTGCTGCGTAATTGAACTGCCAAAATCCACTTGTGTTTTGCTTCTATAAGCTTGCTGACTTGTAAATGAGTTGCCCGAATCGGTGCAGTAACGACGACATTGCCTTCTCGATTAACCCGAATGTAAATATTTTTGATTTTTTTGTGTATCAGAGTGAAGTCTATGAGCATACCGGTAATAATTAGAATTAAAAAACTCCCTGAAGTTAATCAAGGAGTCTAAATTTTGCGCTTCTGGAGAAGTATGCTTATTTGATTTCTGCTTCTGCCTCTACTACTTCTTTAACTGGAGTATTTGTAGCTGGCTTTCCGTCTTTGGTTCCGTAGACTTCTTGGAGAGCTGTAACGGCGGCTCGAATTCCAACCATTTTGTTGTTGGTTCCAATTACCTTGGAGTAGATATTTTGAATACCTGCAAGTTGTAGAACCGGTCGCAAGAAACCACCAGCGATCAGACCCGTACCGGCAGTTGCAGGCTTAAGATAAATCAAGGCTGACTTGAACTTGTAAGTGACCGAATGATTAATAGACTTATCACTGTTAAGGACAAAGTTAATCATACCAGCCTTGGCCTTTCGAGTAGCTTTGGTTACTGCATCTTGAAAATCAAGACCTTTTCCAGTTCCGTAGCCGATAGAACCATCTTTGTTACCTGCGATAACCAGAGCTGCAAAACGCATTTTCTTTCCACCTTTTACGGTTTTGGATACTCGATTTACTTCGATAACTTGAGTTGCGATATTGTCGTCAACAGCTGATTTGCCTCGATCATTTCGTCGACCAAAAGCTCCACCACCTTGGCCTGGGCGACCACCGAATGAGCGTCCTGCTCCGCCTGGGCCACCTGCTCGATTACCGAAACTTCGCCCGCCGCCGCCTTGACCTGCTGGAAATCCTCCTTCTGGTCGTGGGGTTCGATTACCTTGGTAACCTCCAGTTCGTGGTGCTCCTCCTTGGTATCCGCCGCCGCCTTGACCTGCTGGAAATCCTCCTTCTGGTCGTGGGGTTCGATTACCTTGGTAACCTCCAGTTCGTGGTGCTCCTCCTTGGTATCCGCCTGGTCGTGGTGCGTAATTACTATTAGTAGCTCCCGCTGCGGCCGCACTTGGTGTAGCTGAAACAGTTGGAGTAGCTACTGGTGTAGGAGTTGTTGTTTTTTCTAATTCTGACATATTCTATATTAATATTAATTTCTATATTTATTTGATTACTACATATTTACTCCACTGGCTCGAATAGCATCAGCTACGGCAGCTACACGACCGTGATACAATGTACCATTTCTATCAAAGAGAACTTTTTCTTCTAATTTTAGTTCTTTGATTTTGGTAGCTAACATTTTACCTAATTCGATTGATTGTTCGGTTTTGGTGCCAGTCATCTTGTAAGTGGTAGCGGTGAATAGTGTATTTCGGCTTTGGGCTTCGATGAGCTGAGCCATCATATTCTTGTTAGATCGCTTTACGATGACCACTGGGTAATCATAGTTTAGTTTGACTTTTGATCGTTTTCTTCGTACTGATAATTGGGACATAATGATAATTGAATTATTTAACTTGAGCTTTATTTAGATTTCTTTACTACCTTCTTTCGATAGAATCTACCTGGGAACTTAAATCCTTTTTGTTTGTAGACATCACACTTTTTCATATTGTGAATAGTTGAGAAGAAATTACCAATTAACTGGTTATCAATAGATTCTCCACTCAATACATTTTTGGCTAGTGTCAACTTGACGGCGGCTGGTACTTCTACAATTACAGGATGTGAAAATCCAATATAAAGTGTTAGTTTTGGCCCTACTAGCTCCATCTTGAATCCGACACCGTTAAGCTCAAGAACTCGCTTAAATCCAGTGGAAACACCTGTTACCATATTCTGAATAATCGCTCTGCTGGTTCCCCAGATTGCTCGTTGAAACTTTTCGTTTTCATCTTTTACTAATACGTTCACCTCAGTTCCGTTAATCTGTAGACTAATACAGCTATTAAGGGTCTGGGTTAATTCTCCTAAGCCACCTTTGGCAGTTACAACATTAGCCTTGTTATCATATGATAGTTGTACTTGTGCTGGTAAGGTGATCAATTTTTTTCCTACTCGAGACATAATATATTTTCTTTGACGATTCAAGATTTTCTCTTAATCAATAGTAGTCAGGACGAATAACGCCAGATTGTCAAATACTAGCCAAAATACAAATACTGGCAGTTTTTTTAAAAACAAAATTTTTCCATCCTATTGGGTGGTATTATACGTGTTTAATTGACAAAATCTTCAAAATATCTGTATATAATTCTAACATACCTACTACTGATATTTTAAAGTATTTTGCTATGGCCACTAATTACATACCAACAACTTTTGACAAATGGAATAAACACCTTTACTCACAGCTTAATCCGCTTTCCGTTCGACTTTACTTTTTGATTGGGCTGATTACTCTGCTCGTTAGTACCATTGGAATTTGGCAACTTATGTTAACTGGTCAGTGGTTTTTGATTTTGACTTCGTGCCTTTTTGCGGTGACTATTATCAGTCAGATTACCTCGATGCTTCTTGGTCTGCTATATCAACCATTTAGTATCAAAAAACATAATCTTGTAGTAAGTAATTACTGGAACCAATTAGCAAAGCAAGAAGCCCCAAAAGTCTGCATTTTTTTGCCAATATGTGGAGAGGCTTTTGAGATTACCTCAAATACGCTACTGGCCATTAGTCGAGTCAACTATCCTAACCTCCAAGCCGTCTGCCTCGACGATGGTAACAAAGCTGATATCAAAGAACTATGTCAAAAGCTTAATATAACCTATTTAACCCGTCCTAAACGTGGCCAATACAAAAAATCTGGTAACCTGCAATTCGGCTATGACAACACTGACAGTAAGTATGTCTTTATTCTTGACGCTGATTTTGAACCACATCCTGACTGTCTTCAGGACCTCATTCCGTATGTGGAACTCCCCGAGAACGCCAAAGTCTCGATGCTCCAGACGCCTCAATTCTTCAGGCTAAACTCCCAAATGGCCAAAAATTCACCCGTTGAATATGGATCTGGCGCTTCTGTCGAAATGTTTTATCAAGTTATGATGGGACTCAATAGCAAATATAAGGCAGGTATGTGTGTCGGCACCTCGGTTTTGGTTAGGCGACAAGCCATTATCGATTGCGGCGGTACCCCAAAAATTAATGGTAGCGAAGATATGTGGCTTGGACTTCTTACAATGCGGGCTGGGTACCATATTAAATACCTACCTATAATTCTATCCGCTGGTAATTGCCCTGATAATATTGAGAGTTATTTCAAACAACAATCGCGTTGGTGCATTGGGACTTTTGACACTATTTTTAACCGCAATTTCTGGACGACAAAGATGTCGCTTGTGGCTCGGGCTTGGTATCTAAATTGTGCGTTGTTTTATATTGGTGAGGCGTTGACACCCCTTTGGATTAGTAATTTAATTTTTTTGATGGCTAGTGGCCTATTTCGTTTCGATCCAGTAATTATTTGGGCTTACATTCCTTTAATGATATTCCAATTAGTGATTTCGGTTGGATTCAGACTCTTCGATAACTACAATGCTAACCGACTTGTCGGGGTTACCCAGAGCTTTGCCTTTTTGTTCACGATTATTATCACCTTTTTCAAAAAACAGATGGCCTGGATTCCAGCCGGCCACTTAGCTAGCAAGTATTCAGTATCAAGAGACTTTATCAGATTTAGTATGTTGCTGGCGCTAATTACCGTTGGCTACACATTTGGGTTTGCAGTTAACTTAATACGAAATTTTAATCAGTTGAATAATCCTGGTCTTTGGCTGTTAGTTGCCACAACCCTCTATCCAATTGTTATGTTTTGGCAGGTGTGTCATATCGCTCTAAGTCACATACTTCGAGTTAAGGCCGTTTCCACCTTCCGGGTCAATGATATGAATTCGCACCACGTCCATAAGCGCCAGTTTCGTATATACAAGCCTAATGTAATGCTGGCCGTTGCCATTAGCCTGCTAATTATATTTAGCCTGAGTCAGCTACCATTTCTTATAAATCAGTGGAGTAATCTTAGTCAACGAGCCGAAATAATCAGCAAACTTACCAACACCAAGTCAAATCCTTAACTAAATTTCTAACGAAACTTCTAACGAATAATACTTCTAACGCATTAATTTTATGACTCGATTTTTTACTAATTTATATATTACGATATTAGTTTTTTGCACATCAATATGGGCTTTTAGCTCCTTTTTTTGGCTGATTCAGTACCCGAGTGCGCCTTGGGCTTTGGCACTGAGCACGATTCTGACAATAACTGTAGTAATCTTACTTAATTACAATTACATCAAAGCCAATTACATCAAGTTTAACTCTAAACCTTTTGCCCTACCTCTATTATTAGCCATCGATTTGATTAGTTACGGCTCGATAATTCTTGGGGTATTTTATATAAGCAAGGTCGCTACCCCATTTGCAACACCAAAAAATCTCGCCTACGCCCAAGCCCTTCAAGCCTTCAAACAGGGCTGGAACCCAATTTTGTACGATGCGAGCAATCTGGCAATCAGTAATTCCAACCAGCTTTGGTCCCAACTCCCTCGTTTTAGCATATCTAATTATTACAGCCTGAGTTCAATTAGCGGGCTTAATGCTGGGATTTTCTTGAATTTACTATTGATTATCGCAGGCCTGGCTTGTAGTGCTTTGGCCATTAATAAGCTACTTCCGCGCAACCTCAATTTGGTCAATCGATACTTTTGGCGAATTGCTCTAACCTTAATTATTACTTGTAATCCAATCACCCTGCGCCTTGCCAGTAGTTTGGAAGTCCTCCCCCAGATTTACGCACTCTATATTATTATCCTAAGTTCCGGCGTCCTGATCAGCAAAAAAAAGTCAAATATAATCCATTGGACAACTATAACCCTCTCAACTATTATACTGGCTGGATTAAGTTATTTTGCCCTACTTATCGGCACTCTTCTGGCCATTGGCATAGTTGCCTACCACAAACTCAATAACAGCCTTAAAATATCTCCCCAAGTTTCTTTGGCCGTATCAGAAATTGCTATCCTTGGTGCCCTAATCAACTTCAACCCCTACATTCCCAAGCTCATTGATAAACTCGGTGGTATCAATGCTACCGGTATTAGCCAGCTCGGCGACAAATTACTTGGCCTAATTAATCAACAATTCAACACCGTTATCCCAAGCTTGTTTGCAATGACGGGTACTAACCGCCAGTTAATCTATTCCAAGCTGCCTTTTGTAATTGACAATTCAGAAATCGCCGTCCTTAAGAATCCTAACCTACCTCTTGTAACCGGTGGTCTTGGCCTGTGGTTTGGTGGAGTTATACTTATCTGGATTCTAGGAAATAGCTATCTCTACTGGCTAACTTGCCTCAAACCCAAGCGAATTGGCGAGGCTAACCTAGAAGAGCAAATGATTATCAAGTTCCACCACCAACGGAATATGCTGATTATTCTTATTTATACAATTTTTACAGTATTTTTGGTATTTTTGGGGCTTTTGACTCGAGATATTTTTAATCTAAATCAATTGAGTTTTTGGTGGCTTGTACCTTGTAGCAGTTTGATTGTCTGGCTCTATTTTGACGATGCCAGGCTTGATATTGCACGGCAGGTTTTGGCAGTGTTCTTAATCGGTAATTGCCTGCTAACAATTTGGCTTGGATTAGGAATTTGACAAAGTAACTAGTATTTAGTATATATAGTCAATAATGAGCGATACTCCCGGCCTGTTTCAACCACAAAAATACGAGCTTCCAAAAATACCTGGTACCCGTAACGGCGACGGTAGTTTTTTTCGATCCTTACCAAGTGGTAATTTTGCCATGGTTTGTGATGGCGTAGGTGAAAATAATTCTAATTCACTCCTAAAAAGCCATCTTTAGACTTGACCCTGGTATGGATGCCACTCCAATGGATATTCGATCTTCGCGTTGGATGGAACAAGTTTGCGAAGTAATTATCGATAAACCTGAATTTATAGCTAAATTTGATAAAGTTAAAACCCTCGAGGAGCTTATATTCTTGCAACAACAAACACTGAAAGAAATCATCAGGCAATTCCAAACTTAGGCCTCGCCTCGTAACTTATATTTAGTCTGCAAATTGGTCGGTAGCTTTTTTTTGACCAAAGAATCTGTTGGAACCGTAGGGCTAACTTACGGAGATGTATTTACTTTTGACAGCGATGGGCAAATTATTTCGATAGTCAAAAAGCTGAATTTCAAGAAGATTATAATCAAACTTGTTCCGAAATACTATGGGATAATCTCAATATGGCCATACTCCAGATAATACCACTGGTCAAAAAGCTAGTAGACCCAAAAAAACCGGGAGGAAGTCTTTATATCCGCCTTAGATAGAATTAAAGAAAAGGTCTATCCAAATCGATACGGGGTTCTTAGATGCTTTTAAACAGTGGCTCCGAGCAGATGGAGTTAAGGATATTTTCAAAACCCAACACATGCCGACAACGATTATTAGTTCAGAATTATCAAGTAATGACCCAAAACTATATCCCTCCCCAATTGTTCAAGATATAATAATGACTAGCGACGGAATAGAGGACGGGGTCAAAATTACTACTTTGGACAATCAACAACAGCTTTTGATTGACTATCCCTCGATAATTACCTATATTTTGATGTTCCAAAAATTGTCGCTCACACCGATCAAAGACGATGATTTGTTATGCCTGGACATTAGGTATTTGACAACCCCCCAAATACTATCCACTAACTAATTTATATGCAATTTCGTAACTCCAAAAATATGTTCTGGCGACATTGGTTGACGGCCCCTGTCATCTGGGCGCCTTTCCCGTTTGTTTTAATCCTTGATTTGATGATGGAGATATATCACCAAGTTGGCTTTGGCCTCTGCAAGTTGGAGCGGGTTGATCGAAGCCAGTATATTCAAATCCGAGACCGCGGCAAACTCCAATACCTCAGCCCCCTAGAAAAAATTGGCTGTATGTATTGCGGTTATATCAACGGCGTAATGCTCTATTGGGGCGAAATATGCCAGCGAACAGAGGCCTATTGGTGCGGAATTATGCACGAGGGTAAGCCAGGCTTTGAAACTCAAAAGCACCAAATTAAGGGACATTTTGCCAAGTTCAATGACCGAGAGGATACTAATAACAAGTATCGAGAGTTTTTTTAGGTGGCTTGACATAATGTTAGATACTCTCTTAGTACTTAGATCAAACTCCTCTAAAAAATATCTCAATATGATCCAAAAAGCTCTTATCCCGTTCGTAATCTCAATGATATTACCGCTTTATAATGTATATCTAAGTTTCGGTAACCCGGCTCCTGACTATTACGGTGAATTTGCATTTCGGCATCTACCGCCAATTATTTTTTTGGTATCCTGGACTGTTTATTATTTTGCTAATAAGTCAAATATGGCCGTAATCAAAAATAATATGACTATTAACTGGTTCTTTTTGATCTCCTTATTCTCTTCAGTAAGTGAATGGACGAATGGCTATTAGATGGGTTTTTGTATTTTTGTTTGACTTAATAGGTTTTTATTAGATCTCCCTACCGCAGCGTCCCGCCAAAAATCAGCCCTGCTTTGTAACTCAAAAGCACCAAGTCAAGTGTGGGGGACTTTGCCAAGTTTAACGACCTAAAGGATACTAATAACAAGTATCGGGGGGGGTTTTAAGGGGGGTTAAGGAGATGCTTTCAAATCAGCAGAAGCAATTAGATTGTAATTATAGTCAGGGTTTACTAGGATTTTTATGTTAGAAATTTGGTAGCTTTTGTTGGGAGTTAAATCTTTGACAGATAAATTTATACTTGAAGACCCGATCACCCAAGACGGTATTTCTGGGCCACTGTTAAAACCTGTAACCGGATTCTTCACGTTCTCGAAATTAAAATAATCTATATTTTTGGATTGCCGAAATGGCTGGACTTGATCTTTGAGTACTTGCAATGACCAGCCCCTTTTTAATTTTTCCTCGATAAATATATCGCTTAATTTCTTTTCAATACTCTTTGTATCTGCTTTTTTTAAGGTTATATTTTTGGTTACATTGCTTGTAATAGAAGTCCCATCCGTGTCCCAATATTGACCATCGATTACCTCTACATATTTATCCCGCCAAATATCAAAGCCTCCTTGAATAGTGATTTTGGTATCTTTATTGATATAAGTAATTGGGCTTTCTTCTTGCAACTCTGATATATAGCGAAGGGTAAAATCCGACTTATTGATTTCGGGATTATTCTGAGCCTGATCAAATTGAGAGCCAGAACTGTATTCATAAATTTTTGGGATTATTTGAACAAGGGGGTATTTACTATTTCGCTGATCTGGTGTCAAAATTGAGTTTGTATAAAAATTAAATCCAAGAGCTATACCCAAATACACTCCAAGAACCAACAACGGACTGAAGAATCCAACCCACGACCATACCCAGCTTAAAGCATGTTTAAAAAGTGCTTTACAAATTATTAATGATACAATCTGACAAATCAAAATAATTGGTAAAAATACAGGTAAGTAAATTATTGTTACCACGAATGCCCCTCGCCCCAATTGTCGTAATCCGCCAATAAAAAGTATATGTAGCAATATATTAACGCCAACTCCGTTAAGAATGGAAAGTAAGATTTTCGGTAGTTTTTGTAATAATGACATAGAAAAACCATGTCTGTTTTTGTTGATTCCGTCAATGATTCATCTACCTCAGTGTCCCGCCGAAAATGAACCAGGCCAGGACTGATTTGGCTACTAGGGAGAGTAAGATATAGACTTTTTCCCCGAAAAGGTAATTTTTCCATTTGCCAACGCCCTTGTATTGCAGATACATATTAAGAGCAAAACAATTGAAGAATACGAACAAAATTGGGAAAACAAAGCGGACGGTATTCAAAACATCTTTGAACCGCTGAGGTAATTCTTGAATATTACCAAGCCTGTCAAAAGCCACATAAAAATAAATACCCATAACAATCCAGGGAATAGCCCCAGCAAAACATCCATATATAAAGTGCGACCAATTAGGCTTATAGCTATTTTGCTCAATAGTTTTTGTCTGGACTACTAGGCCGTTTTGGCGAGTAATTTGGGAGATTTCTTGCACTTTACTATATTTTTGCAGGTCACTGTTGTGCATCTCCATACTCGCACCGAACAAATTCATACAAGCATTAATTGCCAAAAGCGGTATCAAGATCCCAGCGTCGCGAATACCGCACAAAAGAGCAATAATCAGGATCATAACTGAGCTAGAAATAGCATATTCATACCATCTAATCAAATTCATCTTGGACTCAAGCTTGGCCAAATACCAGGGATAAACCTTTGGTAATATCGTGATCAAATGAGCCAATGCGGACAAAAACAAAAAGAAGGCCACCGTCTTGCCAAGATCAATACTTATCCAGTCTTGAATAGCTAGCGGAATAGATTCTGGGCGTCGGCCGGTCGGCCCAGTAAAAATTGGACTAGGCAAATTCCAGAAGAGCTTTTGTGAGAAACCATTGGAGAGGGCGACCATGGTGATTGCTTGGCCCAAATGCAGGCAGGCCATAACCCCGTTCCAGAGCCGAAGATTTTTGGTTGAGTTTTTGGTTGTAATATCCTCGGGCCGAATTTGGATTGGGGCGATGACTTTGTCCGAATTTTTCGGTGTGTTGCTGATCATATTTTTGGTGTTTGTTAATATAGGCTGAGTATGAACAATATATTGATTTCTATCAAGAAAACTACTTAACTTGACTAGACTCCAATTTTTTGACAAGTTACAAAATATCTAACTTCCTATGACAAAAAAAAATCTATTCCAATCTCTCAACTGTCTAAGCATCTTGATTATGCTCGGGCTGTCTTTAATCAGTCCGCTGACCTTAGCCCAAAGTGCCCCCAACTATCCTAACAAAATAAATTTTTATATCCCGTTCGTTGTCCAAAATGGCAGCAAACAACCAACGACTCAAATCAGCGGGTCTAACTTCGGTTTCAATACCAATGTCACCGAAAATGACCAAATAAGATACGGCTGGGATAATGTAGCCATTGATTTAACTTATAAGACCTATCCTCAAGCTGGCGGCGGCTGGATTAAAATTTATCTTGAGAACGAAAACCCCGATTCGGCAATCCTCGAGACCGGTAACAGCCCAATATCTATCAAGTCAATTGCCCCAAAGCTCAAAGAAGGTCGAAACAAAATTATCCTAGTCTTTGTCGACAGTTCTAACGATCCAGCCAAATCCCAGTCCAAGGCTAGTTTGACTTTTAACTTTCAATCGGCCACTCCGCCGCCAACAATTAATCTTACTGAACCCGCAGAAAACAGCCTGCTAATGGCTCAATTCGACCGCAAATTCCGCTTGGAACTTGGTAACTTTGGCCTAACTAGCGAACCCTCAAAAGAACTAGATCGAGGTATCCTCAAGGTATTTTTGAATGATATTAAGACCAAACCCCTGGCAATTATCAAAAAAAGTACCGAATTAGACGCTAATAAACATATTGTCGAATTTGGCTCCAAAGAGTTTGATCCCGAAATAAATATTCCAGATAGCAGGACAAGTAGGTTAATATTCGTGCTTGCCAAGAGCGACGGCACCAATCTCGAATCACAAACCTCCAAGCAAATGATAACTAATTACAGTAATACTCTCAAAGACTTGGGGCTGGCAGAAATTAGCTTTGGCGAGCCAAAAGCCGATAGGTTGGATTTGACCACTGATGGCGAGCGTAAATTTATCATAAATATTAATAATTTTGAGATTCTTAGCCAGCTAAGTACAGGTAACAATGAAGACAAAAAAGGTTATTTACAAATTTTTATTGACGACACACCTATCAAAACCATCTGGAATAAAAAAGAATTTACTCTCAATGAATTGGAATATACGGACAAAGTCAGTAGTAAAAAACAAGTTAAAGTCCAGCTAGTCAACAAAGATTTTACAAAATTAGTCCCCGATGTTTCGGCCAATCTTGACATAATCTACAAGCCAACTATTAACGTCGATCCTAACCAAAAACTAGATAAAAATCAAGTCCAAAAAGGCTGGAGCCTGCTCAATGTAAATTGGAGTTTGATTGTCGGGGGATTGATCGCCGCCCTAATTATTGGAGGGATTATTGCTCTTGTTGTAAAGGGTTAATTTGACAGATTACTGCCTATCACTTTGACTTATAACTAATATCCGACTATCCTCGAATCCTAATTTTATGACTAACAGTAACCTTTTGACCAAATTCCGTAAATATTTTTTTGTAATTATTATTTGTCTGCTAATTGCTGGCGGGTACAGCTTTAATCTCGATCGAAAAAGTGAGTATTTAGCCTCGGTTTCAATTGGGTTTAGCCCCAAACCTCAAGCTAGCTTAGCCCAAAGCCCCAGCCTTAATGACAAAGAATACACATTATTACTCAACGGTTTTACTCAATATCTTCAAGCTCGGTTTGCCACTCTCAATATCCAAAATTCTTATACTCAAGTCCTAGAAACTCCCCTGACCAAAGCTAACGAAAAAAAAGCTATTTACGATATAATTCCAACCGGTCTTGGTTATATCAACTTGTCTATATCAACTAATTCGGCAGCCAAAGCCCAAAAATTTATCGACACTACCAAGGAAGTTATTAACAACAAACTAATCCCTGAGTGGAACACCGAGCGAGTGGCCGAGTACCAAGTAGCCACTAACAACAATCTAATTTCCAGTATCTCTGAGACCAAACCAAGTCCAGTAACTCTGCTTATCCCAATTCTCGCAGCCTTAGTTGTTGGCTCTATAATCACCCTCCTGCTACCAATACCAAAAAACAAATAACAAAAATATGATTTCTCTCACACATCTAATTACAAGCCCCGACATCTACCGCCAAGAATTAATCAAGCGATTCAAAGATCCGGCAACAGTTGATGCGATCATCGAAGTTAACCAAAAGTTCAAATTAGCTCAAGCTCAATTGGAGCTACTCCGGCAACAAAAGAATCAATTCAATCTATTGGTTATCAATTTGCAAGGGCAAGAAAAACAGGCCAAAATCAGCGAGATGAAACTAATTAGTGACCAAATTCGAGTTGCCGAGTCAAATACAAAAATCCACTCCACATTACAAAATCAGCTCCTATCCAAAATACCCAATCTGACTTGGGAAGGTATTCCTGTAGCCCGCAATGACGATGGCAATGTTGAAATCGCCCAATACGGCACAAAACCGCGATTTGATTTCGAGCCGCTTAATTACTATGATTTGCCAGTATTCAAGCGAGATTATGACAGTGTCAAGGGCGTTGAGGCGGCTGGTTTTCGCGGATTTTATATCAAAGGCGAAGTTGCCAAACTCCAAAAAGCCCTTTTTGACTGGACAATGGATAGGCTTATTGCCAAAGGCTTTGATTATATTATTCCGCCAATATTTGTTAATGAAGAA
Source organism: Minisyncoccota bacterium (assembly GCA_014376695.1). Taxonomy (GTDB): domain Bacteria; phylum Patescibacteriota; class JACMRA01; order JACMRA01; family JACMRA01; genus JACMRA01. The sequence goes on from JACMRA010000016.1 coordinate 163,493, forward strand.
GTTATGAACGGGACTGGATTTTTTCCGGATGGACGAGATGACTGCTACACAGTTGGAGCCAGTGACAAAGAATTCTATTTACCAGGGACGAGCGAAGCAGCCTTAATGTATTACCATTCCCATCAGACGGTGTCAATGATTGACCCAATTCGCTTGACCGCTTACACCAGATGTTTTCGCAAGGAAGCCGGTAGTTACGGCAAGGATACAAAAGGCGGAATGAGAGTTAACCAATTCGAAAAAATTGAAACCGTGTATCTCTGTAAACCAAGCCTTAGCACTCAAACTTTTGAGGCAATTACCTCCATATTTCACGAGTCCATCGATATGTTAGGGCTACATTATCACGATCTCGAAGTCTCCAGTGGAGATATTTCCACCAAAAATTACCGCCAAATTGACATCGAAGCTTGGTTCCCAGCTCAAAAAGTTTTCCGCGAGCTTTGCTCCTCCTCTAATTGTACTGATTACCAAACCCGAACTCTCGGCATCAAATGCGAAGATAACGGAGCAATAGTCTTGGCTCACTCGCTCAACTGTACAGGTATGACTAATCGAACTCTATTTGCAATTATGGAGCAGTTTCAACAAGCTGACGGCTCGGTCATAGTCCCTGAGGCCTTGGTTAAATACTACGGCAAAGCCATATTAAAGTAATTACCATCTTCTGTAAGCCGCCTCAGTAATTGGGCCGAACAGCCCAGTGTTGCTTGGGTAGCTAAATACTCCTGCCTCGCGTAGGCACTGTTGAAGTCGCTTAACACGACTACTACGCTCACCGCTTGGATAACTTTTGTTCTTGAAATATTGACAGTCGCCATTAGTCAGCCAGTTCTCATAGACTCCATTAGTATAATTGCCATAGTAGCCCGTAACACCTCCGCCCCAGTTAAATAGTCCTTTGTCCTTTAGGCACTGTTGAAGCTCTCTGACGGTCTGGTTAGATTGTCCGATGAGATAGTTTTGGGCAAGGCTTTTGGTACAATTATCTAGGCCTGTATCAATTGGCGCTGGCTCTGCGGTCGTTTGGCGAGATTTCCATTGATCGTGGACGTCTTTGCTGTAATTACCGTAATAACCACTAACTCCGCCCGCAAAGTTATATAAGCCGTCGGCTTTTAGGCAGTTTTGGAGGCGAACTATTTCTAGGCCGCGGGTACCAACGTCAAATGACTTTTTTTTGATAATATCGCAATTACTTTCGAAGTCGAGAGCGACATTGGTGGATTCAAAGCTTTGACCTAGGTATTTGCGATTACAAGATGTTAAATACACCCCAATCCCAAAACAGATTTTCATATCGTTGCAATCAAAAACAGAACCTTGGATATTCATCGGGCATTGATCCGCCGGCCAGCTAAAGTGCAGATGCGCCGAATCGGTAGACAGGCGACAACCAGCCAAATCAAAACTCCCACCATCGGTCACCTTACCGAGAACATCCCCAGTTCGAACAAAGACATCTTCGCCGCGGCTAATAGGCACCGTATCAGCTCGCATATGAAAATAACGCACAATGTCCCCAGCTCCAGTATCTAATCTAAGCCGAGTTGAGCCATTAACAGTGCAACCTCGAGTAAGTATCCCGTCGCTAACAGCCAGAACATCTTTGGTCGAGCCAACTGGAGCATAAAAATCAAAGCCATAACCAACGCTATCTTGGTGAACACCGTAGTCGCGATCCGTTGACCAAAGCTCGGTATTTCTAAAAGGCATCTTGTAGTCGGTACTTTTTTGCGCTGAAAACACTGTCAAACTAGGTGCTAAAAGGAATCCAAAAACAGCCCCAAAAATTAGGCTTACATTGATAATATTGCGAATGAAAATCATATGTCAAAACCTAAAGAAAAAATTGGTTTCTGACAAGTATCCCCTCCCTTAATTTATTTTAGCGTTTGTTGATATATATTTAATAATCCCTCGGTCGCCATACCGTATTTAACCATATCAATGCGATCACCAGTTGCCATAACTCCTTCAGCCGCAAGTAAATCTAATTGCAGATTTCCAATCAAGCCGAGTTTATGAGTGACTATTTGACCGGTTTTTGCGATTACCCGCTGCCAATTACTTTCTTGATACTCTAGGCTTTTTTTCATACTGGACATCTGCCAACCAACCACTTGCCCCCGAAGAAATATATCATGAGAGGCAAGTAACACGTCGCTAATTTGCCCATAATAAATGACTTTACCATACGGTATGACTTGGATAATTTGATAAATATAGCTACGTGTATTGGACATAAGTTTGAGATAAATTTAATCTAACCTAAAAAAAGACCCCCATTAGGTAGCTTTTGCACTATAAAATGGGAGTAATTTTTTGGAATTGAGGAACTTTTCTTACTTACCTCTGGCGGCAACGATAGTTTCTTGAACATTTCGCGGTACTGGGGCGTAGTGGGAGAATTCCATTGATGGAGCTCCTTGACCTTTGGTACTTCCTCGAAGATCGCTGACATATCCGAACAGTTTCTCAAGCGGTACTTCGGCCTTGATAATTACACTTTTGCCCCGCTCTTCTTGACCGATGACTTGACCTCTTCGACTATTGATTGAGCCGATAACATCTCCCATATATTCTTTTGGAGCTGATACTTCAAGTTTCATAATTGGTTCTAATAGAACTGGCGAGGCTTTGAGAATACCCTCTTTCATACCATTTCGGCCTGCAATCTGGAAGGCCATTTCGGACGAGTCAACATCGTGGTAAGATCCGTCAAACAATTCAACAGCTACATCGATAATTGGATATCCAGCCAAAGCACCGCTTTGCATAATTTCTTCGCAACCTTTTTGAATCGCTGGAATGAACTCTTTGGGGATAGAACCTCCAACAATTTTGTTGACAAATTTAAAACCTTCACCTCTTTCGAGTGGCTTAATTCTGAGCCAACAATCTCCGAACTGTCCTCGACCTCCTGATTGCCTTACGTGCTTTCCTTGAATTTCGACATTGGCAGTGATAGCTTCTTTGTAGGCTACTTGTGGGGCTCCTACGGTAGTCTCTACTCCGTATTCTCGCTTCATTCGATCCACTATAATCTCAAGATGTAATTCGCCCATACCAGACATAATTACTTGCCCTGTTTCTTCGTTGGTTGCGACCTTGAGGGACGGATCTTCTTGAACTAATTTACCAAGAGCGATACCCATTTTGTCTTGGTCATTCTTAGTTTTTGGCTCAACGGCAATCGAGATAACCGACTCTGGGATAGTGATTGATTCGAGGATGGTTCGATCTGATTTTAGACATAGTGTGTCTCCGGTTCGAACGTCTTTTAGACCGATAAAAGCACCAATTTCCCCTGCATAGACTTCATCAACGTCTTTTCGGTTGTTAGAGTGAAGAAGCACAATTCGACCAGCTCGTTCAGTTTTGCCAGTTCGAGGATTGAAGAGTTCGTCGCCTTTTTTGACAATTCCCGAGTACACACGGAAGAAGGTTAGCGACCCAAAGGAATCGGTAGCAATCTTAAATGCTAAAGCTCGCATCGGCTCGTCGTCAGAAGCGATAACGCTAAATTCCACATCTGGCTCTTCAACTTTGTGACCCTTGGCTGGGGCAATATCGATCGGCGATGGAAGGTATTCGCATACTGCATCAAGGAGGGGCTGAACACCCTTATTCTTAAGCGCAGTTCCTGTAAAAATAGGATGTAATTTGCAGGCAATTGTAGCGGCCCGAATAGCTGCCTTTAGTTCGATATTGGTGATTTCTTTTTCTTCCAAGAACTTTTCCATCAAAATATCGTCAGTCTCGGCAACTTTCTCGATCATCATCGCACGGTACTTATTGGCGATTTCAACCATATCCGCAGGAATCTCTTCGTCTCGAATATCCTTACCTAGATCATCGTAGTAGACAATTGCTCGCATAGTCATAAGGTCAACTAAGCCCTTGAACTGATCTTCAACACCAATAGGCAGTTGCATAACAACTCCGTGATCGGTCAATCGATCCTTGATAGAATCAATATCATAGAAAAAGTTGGCTCCAGTTCGGTCAAGCTTATTGATAAAGCAGATACGAGGCACATTGTATTTCTCGGCCTGTCGCCATACAGTCTCAGATTGGGCTTCTACACCCGCAACCGCGTCAAATACGGTAATTGCACCGTCAAGAACTCGAAGGGATCGCTCCACTTCGATAGTAAAATCAACGTGTCCAGGCGTATCAATAATATTGAATCGGGTTTGGAGGTCATCATCATCGCCATAAGTTCCCTTTGGGGCGTCCCAGTAACAGACAGTCGCAGCCGATGTAATTGTGATACCGCGCTCTTTTTCTTGTTCCATCCAATCCATTATCGCACCTCCATCGTGTACTTCTCCAATCTTGTGATTGACTCCTGTGTAAAAAAGAATTCGCTCAGAAGTTGTGGTCTTTCCAGCGTCGATATGGGCAATAATTCCGAAGTTTCGGACTTTATGGATGGGGTTGGATCGTGTCATATATAATATAAATGTGTTTTTGATTCTCTTGTTTACAACTAAGATTGAAATCCCCAGATTTGTCAATTGCCTGCCAAAGTAATCTAAATCGAACAATAAACTACCACCTAAAGAAATTCTTTGCGGGGGTGTTAGTGTTTTAAGTGGGCTCAGTCATTTAGTACCGAGTTTTTATCCTCCGCAGGTTCTACCATCTGACTTAAAAGCCTGACGCCAACCTACAATAGGCTTACCGGCACAGTCCATGTATTTTGAACCTTTTTTAGTTGCAACTACCCAAGTTCCACTTCCAGTTTTTACACTGTAATATTCGATGGGCTCGGCCTCCGCTATTTGCTGAGGAATCACAGAGAAGACTCCTACACTTGTTCCGAGAAGTGACAAACTGATGAAAGCTCCGACAATTTGACGAGCAGGCAAGGAAGTGGAAACTTTAGAATAAGACATTGGGAATTCTCCGAATAAGCAAAGGGTGGATTCGTAACCGTAAAACACATAAAAGATTCTTAGGAATTCCTGAAGAGTTGTCTTTTACATATTCAAGTTATAACATAAAAAAAATTACTCTTCTCAACTATAAAGCTTATAGCTATTAGACAAGATAGTTTACTAGTGATAGATATCTTATTTGTCCAAAAGCAAAATCTGTTGTATAATATATAAAATATGATTGCAACTTCCCAAGATCTTAAGAGTACACCCAGAAATCACCAACAAGAAAGGGCTACATGTGAAACGCCAGAATTCAATCCTTTAACTAGTGTAAACTTCCATTTAGACTCCGAGCTTATTCGCACAAGTCCCACTCTTCAGAACTTGAGTACTCCGGCATTTAAAGAGGTTTTGACTGAGTACTATCGACAAATGTTTGATCTTGGTCGAGAAAATGACCGCTTGCTAAAAGTAGCAGTTAGAGAACTCGAACAACTGAAGGCCGATTTTTTTCTTTTAATGTTCAAAATTAACTCGCCTATAGTAATTAATAAACCTGACCCATATCAAATTCCACCTACCAAAGAAGCGGTTTTGGCAAAGCTTCAGGCTAATAGAATTAAACTCAGAATAAAAATTGCCCGACTTACGAAGGCAATCGCAGAAAATCTAGAGATAAAAACCAAAATTAAAGGACTCTTCACAGATAATTTTAGTCAAAACCGTATTCAAGATCTATTAGACGATGAACGATGGACTGGACCAGAATACCAAAAGATGACTACTTTTTATGCTTACAAGCTGGGGGAAATTCGCAAATCATTAAAAACGAATACTTACAACCTAAAAGTTGACCGGATAGACCGACTACATCAATATTAGTCCAGAAGTTATAACCCTACTTGTCAAAAAGCCAAAAAAAATACTATACATAGTATTAACTTACTGCCAAAGCTAATAGTCTCATGTCGTTTAAAATCTTAGAAAAAACCTCAGACAAACTCCCAAAGAAATCCAAACCCACCAAAGTCGCAAAACCCACTAGTCAAGATGATAATTGGGATCCAAGCGTTACTCTCGGGTACCTTAACCAATCGACCAATGATAATCCGAGGCAGGTTTTTGTTAGTGCGGCTGTAATTCGCCCCACCGGTTTGATCGATCCCGAAATTATACTCAAGCCCACCTCCAATCAAGTTGACGATGTTATTGAACAAGTTCGGCTTCGTGTCATCAAAAATCAACGAGTCATCATCACAACCCTAACCAAAAAATTTGCCGAAGAGTTAGATCTTTATTTCAAGCAGATTCATATCAAATCGGCCTATATTCACAGTGATGTCGAGACTTTGGAAAGGCTAGATATACTCTCTGATCTGAGACGTGGTAAATACGATGTAATAATTGGGATTAACTTGCTTAGAGAAGGCTTAGATTTGCCTGAAGTTAGTCTTGTAGCAATTTTTGACGCCGATAAAGAAGGGTTTTTGAGGTCTAGAACTAGCCTAATCCAGATTGTCGGGCGAGCTGCTCGCCACATCGAAGGGCAAGTAATAATGTACGCCGATAAGATGACAAGTAGTATGCAACAAGCCATCGATGAGACAAATTACAAGCGAGAACTCCAGACAAATTATAACCAAAAACACAATATCACTGTCAAAGGCGCCACTCGCCAAAACAAAACCATAGCCGATAGCGTGCGAGAAGATGTCAACAATAACCCTTTTTACGGCCAAAGTGGGGCTAATCTTACTGTTACAAGCGGCTTTCAAGAAAAAAAATCCGATGATTACGACCCAAAATATCGCAAGCAATTGGTCGAAGACAGCCAAGCTGGGGAGCTGACAATTGACAATCGCTTTAGTAAGCGCGAAAAACCTCTGCGCAAAGCCCGGGCTGGACAAGTTTATGCAAACTTTGATACCGAAGTCCAGCAAATACAAAATGACCTTGCCAAGCAAAATCTTGACTCAAGTGAACTCCACGAGAGACTGCAAATTGCCATTGATAGTTACAATTTCGAGGAAGCGGCGGCCATTCGCAACATTCTGGGCCTCTAAAAACGCCTTGGCAAAAGTATGTTTTTGTGGTAAATTAGTACTAATAGTATAACAAAAACAAAAAATTTAATGACTGCCGAAGCTCTTCAACAACCAATTGTAATTACAGAGGTAATCAAGCCTCTAGCCAAAACTCAGGAGGAAGACCAATACAACGAAGAGGCCGTCCGCAACAAGCTCTTTGGTTTATATGATAGGGATAGGATTCAAACCCTGTCCGATACTTTTTTTATTGTGGCTTTTTCGTTGGTTGTCCTAGATCTTAAGGTGCCCCGAGCAGACAGCGGCATACTTAATCAATCCAACATAAATATCGATGTCCTGCTCTCGTCTTTTGGCCAGGTAATGGGAATTATTATGATAACTTTGATTAATTTGGCAATTTTTTGGGCAATTTTTAAACAGATGATCAAACATTCCAACAAGACTTTTGACAAAAATTACTTCATTTCGGCGGTCTTTTTTTATACTTCGATATTGCTTTTGCCTTTTGTGCATACCATTTTTTACGTTTATCAAGGTAGTCACATTGTCCAGTCAATTTATGCAGGCCACCTGGCCCTTATCTCACTATTTCAGCTGACTACTCTGCTCTATATCTGGTCGACCAAAGGCGAAAATCATATCGAAGTTACAATGCATCACAAGCTCCTTCTCCAGATTACTCTGGCTTTTGTGATTAATTTAACCATTGCGGGGGTTAGCTACTTTTTTGGGCTGTTTAATCCTTGGCTACTTCTTTTGGCCCCTTTGATTTATTTGATCGTTGACATTTTTTGGGTCAATAAGTTGACCAAATCTACTATTGCTGAACTGGATAATCAAAGCACCATTTAGCCAAGACCCTTACTCTTCCTCAAAAATATACTCAGGATATAGCCACAAAAACAGCTTTTTTTTGATTTTATATATCTCGTCGTAGTAGACTTGCCATTTTTCTTTGCCAGTGATTTTATCTTTTTTTAGTTTCCAGCCTTTACAATCCACGCAAATAGCCTTCCCATCTCGTTCAAATACAAAATCAGCAATATAAGTAAGTTCGCGAACTACATCGTTTCGTTTTTTGACATTGTTCCACCAAGATTTTTTTGGCACTAGCGGGAAGGCTTTTTTGCATTCTAACTTGGAGATTTTACCGTCAATTTGGTCTTGATTGAACCTTAAATACAACTCGTACTCGCTTTTGGAGTCAAAGATTTGTAGATTAGGATTAGCTGCCGCATGATCCTTGAGACCGCTGCGACCTTTGAGGACTTTGACCCCATTTTGGTCAATTTTTTGGGTGGTGTGATTGAATCTAGGCATAGTCTATCTTTAGGTTTTTTATATTGGTGTTCGCTAGACAAAATATAGGTATATATGCCACTCAAGTCCTAGTGTGGGCAATTTTAGATCCCGTGTCAAGCACGGGATGACAGGTCTGGGGCGGGGAGGGATGAAAGGTTCGGTGACGGGATGACGGATTTTGGAGTGGTGAAAAAGAATTATGAAGCCCAAAAATTTATTGCAAAGAGTAAAAGCGACCTACTCCAATACCATAAACCTACCCAACTGCCAAAAGCCGAATTGCCCGCCTCTATTCACTAAGCTCTCTCGCAGCATTCGGACCCTATAACGCGTCGTATAATCCATTGACTTGATATCCAAATCTTTGACTTCTAGTTTTTTACTACCAAAGGTGTACTCGCCCCCAGCGCTACTGGCATCCAGCGTATAAACCGTTGAATCACTCAAATTAACAATCTTGCACAGACTTTTGGCGATATCGCAGTTGCTAGTGACCACTTCATCCCACTGCTGTTTGATACCAAAGTTTTGATTGATATTAGCTCCTGTCTGCCCATCGATTAGCCAGATGTAATTCTTGGCCCCAGCAATATGCAAGAACAGTCGCCCGCTAGCCAGCCAATCAACTCGAATGTAATTGTCTTGATAATATTCTTCGGGGCGGGCTGGTAATGGAGCCGCTGAACTGCTCGACTGGCCAGAATCTGGCTGGCTGGAATTTGACTTGGACCTAGTCGGAGTAAGCTTGTTGATTGCGGCGGCCACTTTAAATTCTTCAAGGAGCTTTTGGTAATCGCTCTGTCCTTGTTGCTGCCAAGCGCTTGCTCCAGTCAATTCGACGGTAGTCCAAATACTACTTAGTCCCTCGCCACTTTTTTTCCAGTCGCCGCCCATTGTCTTGTCCAGTGGTAGGTAGATTATGGTATTGACATACATCTTGGGATCTTGGAACTCGTAACTAACGCTTTGGGAGCTGGAACTTGAACTATCTGGATTGACGGCCACCTTGTCCACCAGACTTTGGATTGACTCTCTGCGAGCCGTGAGGGCTATCTTGCCATCTCTAATATCTAGTAACTGGGTAATTGTGTATCTGTCTTTGAGACTATAAATCTGCTCGATTAGGATTTTGGCATTCGTGAATCCTGGTTCAGACACAAATACTGACCCATCGGTTAGGCTGTATATCCAGTATTTCCCACCGTCAATCAACTTGTCTAATTGCTGCTCCGTCCTATCCTTGTCATATTGAGTCCCAATAGCCGTCTTGCCAATTATACGATCGCCTAGGAAGTCTTTGGCTAGCGTATAGGACTTAGTAACTGTATTGTAGATAACTGGGTAATAGCCTTGAGCGCTTGTCTCTGGAGCTTTGATAGCTGAGAGGATTGGCTGAATATAAGTCTTATTGCTACTTTGGGCTGGTACATGGAGTAACCAATTGTCCTTGTTAATTGTATTATAGTAGAATATCTGGGGGTCAAGAGCTGCCTTAAACTCCAAATTCTGAAGGTTAGTTCCATTGAGTTTGGCCACCAAGTTATTGGGATCGGTGTTGTCGATTGCAACGGGCGAAGTCGGCTTGAACAAGTACCACAGCCCAAGACTAATCGCAGCAATGGTCAAAATCGCCGTAAGAATAATCACAATCAGGCGAGTGAGAGGATGGGGCTTGAGATAGGAGGAGAAAGATTGGAGCATGAGATTATTCGGGTTCACATTTAATACTAAAACAGGGATCGACTGCGGTGCCTCCAATATGTATTTCAAAATGGAGATGTGGTCCAGTGCTGTGACCAGTAGAACCCATTTCTGCAATTCTATCACCCTGGCTTACCACTTGACCTACCCTAACCGAAACTTTATCATTATGACCATACAAAGTTTCCGTACCATCTAAGTGTTTAATTGTGACATAATTTCCAAAGCCTCCATTAAAGTTATTATCGTTAAAAGCAATGGTGACGGTGCCTCCTTTAGAGGCGTAAATGGAAGTTCCGGTGGGCCCGGCCAAATCTACACCATTATGAGGACGGCCCCAACGCCAACCAAACGGCGAAGTAAAGGCAACTTTTTTGTCCACTGGCCTGATGAAACCTCCTGGATTTTTTACGCCGCTATTACCCAAATCCCCAAAATTAATAGTACTGGGATTGATAGACGTATAGCCTCCCGCGCAGTTGGGCGTGCCAGTTAAGTTGTCTGTCGCCCTAATATTCGCACCTCCTTTGGTATTTGGATTTGGTAAATTAGAACCGCTGGCATTTACACCATCCTTGTCCAAACCTAAGTACTTAATAACTTCATTTGGTGGCATAAATTCCCCGTCATTTTGACTTCGGTTTATTAAAATACCAAAGTGCAAATGATCGTTATTATTTCCCTTCCCTGTGTTTCCGAGATAATCATTTACTTTTATTTTGGAGCCGACAGCATTTTCTGACTGAGTAATCGCAAGTTTCGAGAGATGAGTGTACCACAAATATTTGTATATTAAACCGTTATAGACCACCGAGTTGTCGAGTTCAATTAATATCGTCCCCGGCGTGTCGACTCCTATATTTCTACTAGTACCCCAAGGTGTATGCCCATTCTCGGAATATATAATGGTTCCGTTGGCGGCGGCCCGTACTGGAGTACCAAAAGGAACTGCTAAATCCGCTCCAGAATCTCCCTCGTAGGCCGCATTATTTGCAGCACCTAGACCTTCTATTGGCAGCTGTAGTAACCCGTCAACACTTCGACCGGTGTATCCCTGCGCTAAGGCCTCCACCCCCGCGAACGGATTGAGATTATTGAACCACTTGGTATCAGATTGTACCGTTGGGGCAAGCATAGCCTCCCGAAACTGTTTATCAAGGCTGGCGTAGGTGTTGGGGATTGGGTTACTGGCAGTTTTTACTCCGGTTCCAAGACAGCTGGCGAAAAGCTCATTGTAATTATTTTCGGCGGCCTCCCCGTATTGTTCTGGTCTAGTCTGATTTTTATCCGCTGGACCAGCACCTAGCCACAACGCGGCGATTTTAAAATTATTTGACCTCCCTCCAAATACATTGAATGCTATCTTTTCTTTCCGTCCTGCGTTAATTACTTTTGCCTGTTTTATATGGTTTTCCTCCGAACCGGTCAATCCATATCCGTTAGAAGCTAAACTCGGATCGATTGGTATACCTGCAGTTCTCATCCATTCTTCCATACCATGGGCTGCACCCGCGACATTTGGACACAGTTGAGCAACTCCAATACATCTCAATGTAGGATCTTTACTTATAGTATCCCATGCTGTTAACGAACCTGCCGTTTCAGTTGCCATTAGGGTAGTCACAAAGACAACGCTTTCATTAATCTCTTTTTCAGGTAATCCGGTCTTTTGAAATGTGCTTATAACTTTTCTTATTGCGGCAACAGGTATTTTAGCATCTTTTGAAAGTACTCCAGCATTTGCTTTCCACATTAATACTATATCATTATCCGCCTTACCTTCAATAGCTTTTGTAATACAGCCGCTTACTATTACGCTACCAGTCGTCGCGCTCCCAGGCTTTGAACAATTAGCATTAGCCGAGTTTTGAGCATCGTTTTTGCACTTCGTTAGTGTCGTTGAGTATCCAGCTACTGTCGCTAATACAGGATTTAAGGTCGCTGAGAGCGTAACAGCACTACCCGCAACAAATCGACTAAGCCCATCCTTGCAATAAAAGGCATCCGCGTAAGTCTGAAACAAGGCGATAAAAATCGTAGCCAGTATCAAAATCCCAAAAATAACAGCCACCGCCCAAGCCACGTACGGAGCGATAACTTTTAGAATCATATCCCGGATCTTGCCTTCGGCTGCCTGGCGAAGCTTACTTTTTTGGTCGCCCGCGGGATTGCCGCCGTCTGCTCTTTGAGCTTCCTGGCTGAGGGCGTTTTGTTTGTTGCCAAGCTCTTCTCTTTTGGCATCTTTATCTTCGTCAGATTGATTAGTATTTTCGTTCTCTTCCTTCTGTCTCTCGATTTCGGCTTGACTCTCCTGCCTCATTTCGGCCTGCTTTTCGGGGCTTTGGCCACTATAAGGAAATGGATTAGTTTCGGGCAAATTACCTTGAGTATCGGGAGTTGGTTGGTAATCTGGGTTGTCTTTTGACAACGGATATTGAGCTACTTGACCAGTATTTGGGTCGGTCATTTCAAAAAAAGGATCTCGGTTTGGCCCATCTGGCTTTTTGCCAGGAGTTTGAGATTGACCTGAATTTTCCCTCCCTACAGGTGTAAAGTTGTCAACTCCAGTGCCTCCAGTGCCTTCTGGATTTCCAAATTCCAAGGGGTTGGTCGGTTGACTGCCACTATCTGGCGTCAGATTTTCCCCGCTTGGATCAATTCCGCCTTGGGCAGGTATTATTGGCTTATCCTCACTTGCATTTGTTCCTGATTCTTGAGGTAGGGGTTTTTGGGTATCGCTTGGCACAATTATCGGGTTCGCAACTGAACTTGACTCGCTTGGCTGAACCGGGGCTGATTCTAGCAAGGACCCAATACTTGGAGATGGAGATGGGGGTCGAAGGCTACCTTGCTGAGGAGCAGTTGGCCGAAAGTTATTCGCTCTAAACCCCGGCACAAAACCTTGCTTTGGATCTTCCAGAGGTTTTTTGCTTCCGTCCGCGCCTTTGACCTGAGAAGACGGCTGGACGATCTTTTCTTTGCCAAGTTTGCTTAATTCCGCCCGGATAGCTTGATCGGTAAACAAAATTAAATCTTCGTAATAATTACCAAATGTACCTGACAGCTTGTCTCTACTATCCACAATATCTTGGACTTTTTCGCGAGTATACCCAATACGATTCAAAAACTTTTCCGCATTGATTTGCTGTAAAATAGTAAAAGGTGTTTGGGCAACAGCTCCCATAATCGCACGTTGATCTTCGATTATACTAGGATGTTTCCCGCTTGACGGCTCTGCTGCAGTAACCGAAATTGGCGTTTGGACAGATGTTTGAACACCGCCTTGATTACTAATCGACCGACCTCCGTTTGGGCTGTAATTCTGGCTAGTTTGTTTAAGGTCTCCCTGCTGAGCTGTAGCCCCGACTCGAGTTTGAGTTTGATCCTGAATTCCATTATAATCAGCGTCTCCTGAATTTCTATTGACTAACCCAACCAAAGGCTCGCCTCCCGTCGAACCAGAATAACCTGAGGTGACTAGCGATTCTTCTATCGGTGGTTGAGGAATGGCAATTGGCGGTTGAATCAGTGCGTTGTTAGTTAGATTTCCCTGCTGTTCAACTGTCGCTGTAACAGTCCCCGTAACTATAATATTATCAGGAGAAATTATTGACCTACTCTTGCCGTCTATACCTCTTTTTGTTTTCTCAGTTGAATCAATTTTAGCATCTCTAATATCGATTAATTCACCTTTTTTAGGATTTAGATTACCCCTTCTTTCACCCCGCCTTGTTACAACAGAAGGTACTCCGCCAGGTGGAGTAAATGCTTTGTTGGAGGTTCGCGGATTGGTCATTTGGGACTATAAAATTCTTACAGCGACACAGTTGGTGGGCGGTTTGGGCGGATAAGTTGGGGAGTTTGATTAGCTTCGGCAATTTTTTTGGCTCGGATAGCATTTTTGAGTATTTGGGCCGGTGAGTTAGGGGATTGCGGGTTGAGGGGGTTGGATGGTGCCGGATTGAATGCCGACGCGGTGGTCGCCTCTACTTGATTTGCCTGGTTGGGTGGGATTTGTTCATTGCTAACATTAGATCGGCGGGCTTGGGTTAGGCGACTTATTGTACTGCCACCGGATGGGATACTTGGCAGACTAAAGGGCTGGGCTGGGTTTCTAGATGGTACCTGATTGACAAGATTGGTGTTCGACCGCTGTGGTTGAAATTCTTGAGGTCGCTGGGCTACGCTGGGGATTGGCCGGTTTGGGTTTGATGGCGACGCGGTGGTCGCCTCTACTTGGTTCTCCTTGGGAGTTGTTTTGGCACCGCTATCAATTACCCGACCTATCCTGTCCCCAAAGTTGATAAATGGATTGTCCGATTGACTAGGCCCGTCGCTGGCCACTTTTGTACTTATTACTGGTTGCTCTCTAATTTGGGTTTTGAGTTCCTGATTGATACCAGGCATTTTATCAAGCAAAGCGCTGAGTTGTTCCGTCGTCATCGCCTGATTAGTATTCGCAAAGGTGGATCGACTACCCGAACTTAGAGTCAGCCCATTTTCCCGATAGCGAGCAGCTTGGCTAAGTATTTCCTCCTCTGTTAATTGTGGATTTACACCCATTTCTGCCAACAAACTATTTGGAATTTGGTTATTGTATAGACTATTTAGGAATGGCTCAATGAATTCCGAGGGTAGTATTTCTAATATCTCGTCCAATGGTCTATAAAAGCCTTCTCTGATCTCCTCATCTAAAGACACGCTAGCAAGTACTTGATTATTTACATCTGAGATATTTTGATAACGAGACAAAAAGACATCTTTATTCTCGTCCAAAATTGACCCAAATAACAATAGTAAATCATCAACCGTGGAAGGGTCAAAAAACCCCGAATTAAATTTCTTTTTGATAATCCAAAAAAAAGAGTTCCATTTGTCAATATCCTGATTTTTGAACTCATCAGGGATATATAGACCTAATGCAATGGTCAAATCTTCCCCGAATTTGATTAACTCTTCCCTAGAAATTTGTGTATTTATATTTATTGGATTAGCCATATTAATAATTATCTTATTGTGAACTGACCTGTATTTTGATCAAAATTTAAACGTCTTCCAGTACCTGACTTTGTCTCTTTTGATTGAGTTCTGCCACCTAGTAGTGTGGTCGTGGTTATAGTAGTTAGTATCTCATCACCATTTGCGTTGAATTCATAACCTGGTCGCAGTCCGTTTTGCCGATTTACTTCCTGGATTAATGCTTGATCTATGTAGCTTTGGCTAAAGGTGGAAGGTATTTGAGTAGCTGCGCTTACTGGTAATGGAGCTGCCGGTTGATGTTGGAATGGAGCTGCCATTCTTTTAACCTCCGCCAATTCTGATTTAGAAACTTCTTCTATATATTTTTCACTTTGAAGTTTGCGCCCCTGGTTTTCTGCTTCCTTTGCCCTTCGACTTAACTCGGCGCCAAGCTTTTTGGAGTCCTGACCAACATATGTGTAAGCTTCTTGTATTTCCTCACGACCAGATTGTCTAATTTCCGTAGCCAAATCCGAATAAAAGCTTGCTGATGGAGCAGTTCCCCCAGCTTTAGTGTATTCACTTTCGAAATCTGCAAAATGAGTGGCAGCATTTTGAAAATCAGCAGCTGCAAATGCCTCTACCCCTTGTGATAGCTTACTAGCGATCTTTTTTCTGTCTCGCTCAAGCGGTACGCCAGCCAAAGAAATACCGGCAATATTATCTGATATCTGATTTTCTTGTATCCCGCTTTTTATAGCGTAAACCCCAATTGGTATACTGATAGCTTCTGGAATGCTTTGCAAGTCCATATCTTTATTACTCGCGGCGGCTTGATTAGCTTGAGCTTGTACTGATTTAAATGCTGATGAAGCGTTGTTGTAAGCATTAGCAAGTCCCTCTGCGTTTTTTCTAGCATCTCTGACTTTTTGTCCCGACTGAGATACTGCCTGAGCATTAATATCAAGATTACTATAGGCAGCTACACCTGCAGCAACTAACCCTTCAAGAAGTATGGCTTCTTTATCTCTCCCGCTTTGAATCGAGCCGTAGTTTGTCTTTTTGACGATATCTGAGGCAAGCGGGATACTCTCCAATACATCGAGCCTAGTCATCGTACCTCCTGAGGCAGTCATCCGATTGCTAATTTCTGTTTCCAAGTTACTACGGAGAGCCCCCGATACATCGGAAACCCCAGAAAGCCCAGTCAAAGATACACCCAAATCCACAGCGTACTTCTCGGCTAGGGCAGTTGCCATTACGTCTTTTTGCTCACTCGGACTAAGGCTGGTGCGACTATTTGCAGCCATAAACGCTTGCATCTTAACCTCAAATTCTGGGATAATTCGTTGAGACGTAGTGTCTAAACCATTAGGTGTAGCCAAATTTAACACCTGTTCGGCGACGCCTTTTATAGTAAGTAGATCACTGCTTCCAGGTGCATCTCTAAGCTGAGTATTAATGCTTTGCATGTAAGGGGAATTATCTAATGACATCTTGGCTTCGGGTCGATTAGTGTAGCTACGTCTCGCATTACGCTCTTCGCTTGTAACATTTGGATTGGGTATTAACCCCTTTTGTACCCGCGGATCATTTAGCTGATCTGGGTCGAGAGCTTCAAATTCTCTTTTACTCAATTGAGATGCAAATGCTACAACGGCATCATCGTCTTTGTTAAGTATTGGATAATTTTCATAGATCGTTTTTCGACTATCATCATTGAGGTACCCTTCTGAAAATTGAGTACTTACAGCTTCTTTCAACGGCCCTGAAATAAATCGTTTTTTGGCTAGGGCAGGATTTTTCTTAAAAATATTATCGACCAATGTATCAAAATTAGACCGTTCAGAAGAATTTATATTGGCGTACCCTCCCTTAGCAATCAAAACTTTTTCCATATCGTCGAGATCGAGTTCTAATGTTTCAGTTGGCAGATCATTTGATATATTCATCTTTTTGTCATAAATATCTTGCATTCTTTTGGCTTGACTCTTCTCGAGCTTATCTCGACCCTCAGGATTGAGCAACGTCATTGGGTTTTTATTACGATATCGATTAGTCCCTTTAAAAGCGTCCAAATTTAGTCCAGCCGCTCCAGCGATTGCTTTAGCTCCAGGTACGGTGCGAAGTGTCCTTTCTAAGAAATTTCCCATAACTTCTCTATCTGTTTCTAATAAAGCGCCGTTCTGGTCACCATAATACTTCCACAAATCCTTAGCCCCCTCCTTAATAAACCCTGGCGCCGCAGCCCCTAATCTAAGCATATTACCAGGTGCGGACAACAGTTTTTGAGCTGATAACGCAGTTACACCGCCTCGCATGGCATTTAAACCAAGTTTTTTCCACTGGCTGTTTGTGCCGGAGATTGCTTTGTCTAGCTTCGCCCCTGTGTTAGATCTCCATTTGGAAATATTCTGACCCCATTTTGACCCGTCTAAAGTTCGACCAATACCTCCTCCGATACCTTTACCAACCGTCCCGGCTGTTGTGGTAGCCATCCTTAGCGCCCCGAAGGCCTTACCGAGCCCCTTCATAGCTGCTTCCACAATCGCCCCGAAACTATCCTTGAACCACTTGATAACTAGAGCTAGTCCCACAATTGAGACGCCAGCAAGAGTTCCTGCAGCCACGATAACTGCCATCGAGAGCGGGGAGATATCGCCCGTATCCGTTCCCTTGGAGAGAGTTTGGCCGACGTTGAGTGCTACGGCAATTGCCGAAACAAGCTTGGTATGAAGTACCAGAGCAAGAATAAAAAACGGATAAAAGAAAGTCGCCTTCCAGAACTTATCTAGCCATTCGGTAGCGTATTTTTGGAGGGATTTGGCTGGGGCAAGATACAAGGCTAGGGCCACGGGGGAGGTAACCATCAACATCCAGAGACCAACTAATCGGAATATAACCAGTCCCAAAGCCTGAAACATCTGGGTTATGGCATAAAACATCACCAACACATAAATCGACTCAAATAATAGGTATTGAAGTAAAATTCCCTGTATTCCAGCGTCAAACAAGGCATTTTCAGCCGGCCCCTTAGTCGTATCTCCAAGAAATGTTCCAATGTTCTTAAACGAATCACCTATGTTATTGACTCCATTCTCGTTTTTACCATCGGTTTCGAAGGGGACAGAAGATACATCTACATCACAGAATTCAGCTTTTTTGGTTGCTTCTACCGACTTGCCACATCGAACCGCCGAAATATTGTTAATCGCCTTGACAAAGCCTCCTATCAATCGGCTATAATTAGGTCTCCCAGTAATCTTACTAGGCCCAGCGTAGCTATAAACCATGGCATCTCCTATACCGGTCGCAAGGTTGACCACAACTCCAGTCCCGAGCAGCGAAAATTGGAGCAAGAGCGCGAAGACGGCAATCTGGAGGATAAATTCCCTAATGTTTCGCTTAAGTGGCTTATAATCCAGAATATAAGCAAGCCCAATAGCGATAAAAGTCCCAAGTACCAGCAAATTAGCCAATCCTACCAAGACCTGCCAAGGCCTAACAGCCGCCCCAATAAAGGCAGGAGCTGCCGGATTAATCGACAAGATCTCGACGAAGAGCACCGATATCATATACAACAAAAACGATAATATCCACCCGAAAAAATAAATCAAAAAGAAGAGTACCCAGCCAACAATGGCTCCGAGGGATTTAACTAGGTCAAGGGCGGAGTTGGATTTGTCGCCGGTCACTCCAGCTAAATCAGCTTTCTCTTTTTTGTTAGCATCGGCGATTGGTTGGAGAGTTGCGTTAATTGGAAGAGCTGCGTCAACCTTGTTCAAATCTTCGGTGTAACATTCATTAACAACTCTTTTATTAGCATCACGGGTGACACCAATACATTTGTCTTTGAGCGCTATTAACTTACCATTTGCATCCTTGGTATAGTATTTGCCGTCCCCCCCCTTACATACGCTGGATATATTACCGGTTTTGTCAAATCTTGGTACTTCGCATACTATCACAATTAGCGGAGTAGCCTGTGCCCCTGCGTCAATTATTCCTTGATTAACTGTCATTTGATCATTGACAGCTTGAGCTTGCTCGGGTTTTAGGGTACCAATTTGACTTGGGGCGAGGCCACCGAGGGTTGATTTATCGACTAACTTGCTATCTTTGCCGAGTATTTGACCATTTTTAAAATCAGCCTTTATTTCCTCAGGTGATCGATTAGGCGTTAAAACTGTACCCGCCTTACAGCCAAGCCAAGCATAAGGAGCTGAAACAAGTTTATCACATCGTTCCTTGTTTGTTAGCTCTACCGAGAATTTTCCAGTTTCTACATTTTGGACTATAAAGCTATCTTTACAAGTGTACAAGACATGATTTGTGTCTAGCTTTTCTTCTTTACTACATTTATTTCCGCTGAAATTTTTTGGATCGTTCCCAACCGCATTAGCGTTTAATATTTTAAAGCCTGCCTGCTCACTACCTAGCCCGCCATCATCCACTGCATTAATCTCCCTTATATTATCTCCAATATTTAAGCCAACTACCGCAAAACCAGCACAGTTATTACCGACTGCAGAACCTTTGTCAGCTCCTAGATAACAGTTTTGAAGTCCCGTGAATTTATTATCAACGAATGTCGCTTCCGTATTAAAAACCCCCTTTGTTCCATTGTCATATTTTAGTGTACAGATTTGAACCCCTCCTTTGACTATTGGTGGCTTGCCGTCTTTACACCCGTTCTCTACCGTGCCCGCATAGACATTGACTCCTCCGATTTGGCTTCCGGCACCTGCTAATACAATAAGTCCTAAAATTAGGATAATTCTGGTATAGCGAGTTAGCGAGGCAAGTAATCGAGAAAAAGTCATATATGTTATTGATAGAATAGATTATAGTCTATAAGTCAGGTATTGTAAAATTTATTTAGGTGGTTGGTGGAGTTGGTGTATCCGACTTTTTTTTAAATAACTTTTTGAGACCTAAAAACCCGCCAACAGAAGCTACTGCTGTAGCGGCTAATCCTAATCCTAAATTACGATATCCTTCGGCCACACCGGCTTCTTGATTTTGCTGGAACTGGGCTTCGGCCTTCGCAAGTGTTTCTGCCGGGGTGGATTTGTTACCGATCACTGCGTCGGCAGGAGGGAGAACAGGTAAGGACGAGGGGTTTAATTCTTTTATTAATGCTTGAATTATTTCTGGAGTCATTTCAGCGCCATTAAGACTGCTAACTGTTACTTTAGGGTTATTTTTGGCGATGAGAGCAGCATAAGCTCGGACTAATTTTAAAGCTTCTAGCCCTCTAGTTTTGTCTGGTGAAGTTATCTCAAACACCAATCCAGGTTTACCACCTATGGTAGTCGCTTCCCTAATCTTATATATATTAGGACTGATACCCATTTTGGTCAGAAATCGAACAAGGTCAGGTTGCCATGCAAAATTAATATACTCATTAGGGAGTGAATACATTGTACCCGATTGTACTTCACCAGCATATACAGTTTCATTTGTGTTCACTCCAATTGCATTGCCAGGTCTAGCCTCTACTAGCACTTTTGGATTTTTGGATTTTGGTAATGGTTCTAGCCCATTTGGGCCTTGGGGTTGTTCGACAACTGCCGTCACAACTTGAGCACTGTTTTTTACAACTCCTTGAATAGCTCCGTCAATTCCCGACCCTACAAGCCAGCTTGCCACTATCGCAACTCCAGCAATAGCCATCACGCCCAAAGCATTTTTTCCTCTTTCACCCCACCCCTTTTTAACCTCCCCCTCTCCTATCTTGGATTGGATCCCAGCTAGTTTGAACTGAAACAAAGTACTATTGATAATGGACTTAAGAATGTCATTGTATCGTTTGGGATTATCTTTTAATGCTGCCTTAAGAATTGTTTGCAGACTCTCTAAAGGGTTGGAAGTTTGGTTAACACAGGCGGATTGCGTCTCTGTTATGGCCATCATTAATTCATCGCTGGGAACTTTACCGATTAACTTCGTAATAAATGTTTTCGTTGGCGCTAATACTTCAAATACTTTGCCATTTTGTGACTCGACAGGTGTTTCGGTCAGCATCCTAGTCAAATTCTCATCCGCAAGAATATCATCAAAGTTCTGAGTTGGGTCTGGCGCCATTCCAGTTAATACTAATTCGTAATTATCAGTTAGTTGAGTTTGATCAAGCTCCATTTTGGGTTGAACATTATTGAGAGCCTGGAGAATACTGCCGACTGTTGGGTACTTATCGCCTTGTTCAGCTATTGCTTGACGCAACTGGTTCTTTTTGCTGTCGTCTATTATATTTGAACCGTTAATTAGTAATAACAAGCTAGCTTTTAGTGTCATTATAGTACCTGGAACCAGCTCTCGACTTGGTGGCTGAAGTATTTGTTGTCCCTGCTCATCTTTGACAGTTCTAAATACAGAATCAGCGCTTTGTGAGTGTAATGTAGTTAATACCTTGAATGGTAATTTTCTGCCAAAATTCTTAATGACACCTTCGGATAGTTCGATTAAAGCAACTGGAGCTTCCTTGACAGGGGCAACCGGTACCGCTTCTCTAGCCACCAGGTTTGGTCGAGGTTTTGAAACAGGGCGTGATTTCGGACTAGGTGTAGACGATGGGGTTTGAGTTACTGAGGGTGGCTTAGGTTTTAAATTAAGGCGAGATATTCGACTAGGTGTGGACGATGGGGATTGAACATCTGAGCTTGAACTAGGGTTAATTCCTAATGTTTTGTCAAAACTAGCGCGAACTCTATTGATACCCTCTATCCCAAGTTTGGATTCTAATTCTTTAATATATTTATCATGACCGCCTTGAGCATAGCCATCTCTCTCTATTCCGTCTTGATAGCTGGTAATAAATACCTCTACAAAAACCTTTCTGTCCGATTCATCTAAACCGGATACAATTAAATAGATTGGAAGTAATAGTGAAGGGTCTCTCCTCGGATCATCATAAGATACTTCTCTAAACATTTTAATTAGCAGCGTATCGAAATTAACCACACTTTTTAATAACCTTACTCTATTAGCTTGGCATATACCATTTTGCTCATATACCCCTTTCATGCCCTCACCTTTTAATTCCTCAGACGTACAGGCATAAATAGCGCTATATATTTCGTTAACGGCCGTTTTATAAGTCTCAGCTTTTAAAGTTGGTTTAATTTCTTCTAAAAAATTTTGAAATTTCTGCTTAAACTCTCTTTCTTTCAACTCGACCTTTGGTATTAGTTGTTCTGCCATAAATAAATAATAATTTTAATTTTTCGTTAATAATTGATAAATTGTTTTTTGAGTTTTATACTTGTATTATAGTTGTAATAACTAATCTTTGCAAGTCAGTTAACTATGATAAGTATCAAGAAATAGATTAGAGTTGTAACAAAGACTATAACACCGAGCTTTTTGGCGTTCGGCTTGAGTGGAAATCTGGTCAAATAGCCAATTGTTATCATAGATATAAGAAACCAGCACAAATAATTGGTCAGGGGAATTGTGTTATCCAGCCACGTCCAATAACCAAGCTTAATGGCCACTTGCTCAAGCACCACATCGTAACCAGTAGCAAGAAGCGAAGCCAGCGTAACCAACCAAAAAGTCCCCAAGGGAAGATTACCAACCCAAGGATTTTGACCCCCCCTTGATAAAGGGGGCTGGGGGGATTGAGGAGCCTGGTGGGATTGAAGAGGTAGGGAGGATTGAAGCCAACCAACAACACTCCAACTACATATGCTAACAAGTATCCAAAGCAAACCAATGGCCAGCGGCGTCCCAAAAACTTGCAACTTCCAGAGTCCCGTATAGTCGTAGTGACCGAATAGCAAACCAGTATTGGCACCAATCATCTCCAAAACCAAGGTAAATAAATGAACCGGTATCAAATAAAGAGCCGTCCATCCTATTGTCCGCCAAATCAGAGCTATCGAAAGTATAATTACAAAGATTTCTGTAGAATCAACAGCTAATTGCCTGGTTGGCAAAATCAGATATAACACAATACCGCAAACCAAAAAAAAGCTATATATTGCGATAAAAATGTTATTACTACTAACGCTGTTTGTCAAAAATGTTTTTTGTCTGTAGTCTAAAGGCACGATAAATAGGAGTGCAAATTTTTTGTAGAATTCGTTATAAAATATGTTAGTTAAATACTTATACCAAGTTAAGCAAAATAGATTTTTTTGGCAAGGGATTACTTGCTTATTCGGGCTGGGGTTAGTTACTTCGGCTGGCCTGATCGGACTTACCCAAGCAATACCAACCCCCAACCCAAGGCTTTCTTTTACCCCTGACAAAATCACTGGAATCAACTTTATAGCCAATACCAATCTGGATATTTCGGCAATTGCTCCAACTGGTTACACCTGCCAATATTCGTACAAGGAATACAAGGCCAGTCAATGGATACCGCTGTCAACTAGCAACTGCCAAGCAACGCTTACCAAGTCAATGAGATCCAATAATCTAGTAATCGATATTAAGCTTGCAATGACAAATGGTCTTAATCCTGAGATCAAACTGTCCGATAGTTACGTTTTTAATTCTAAATAAATCTATATGCTCAGAATAAATACCACTTTTTTTACCCTCATCCTTCTCGCAAGCCTTGTAATCCCAATTAACTTGGCACTTCAGGCTTCTTATAATTCGACCGCCGGGCAATGGGAAGACACTGTTAGTGATACCGCTCAAGAAATAACCTACCAGTATAATTACTCCGAGACGGGCAATGGTAGCGCTTATGGATATTATGAAATGATAATTGGCAGTGATAATCCAGCCCTAAGTGCAGGTCTAGCCCTCAAGATAACTAGTATTCTCGATCAGTGGAATTTGACTAGTACTTTTGGCCTGACAGACGGGTCGCTGAGTCGAGATATCGACCCAAATAAGGCTAGTTGGACTAGCGGGCAAAATCTCAATATCCGCTTTGGCCCGCAGATGCCTATTTCGTATTGCGCCACTGCCCTGCCAACGGGTGGGTGCGATATCAGTCAGGCAACCCTTGCCAATAACATTCAATCCATAACCAGTGGCACAGGCAACGGTTTAATCACCATCAAGGCTCGAATTGACAGCACTGCAATACCTAACCCAACTTCGAGCACGATTTATACCCTCAAAACAACTCAAGGCGGACAAATTATCCACCCACTAGGTTACAATATCAATCCTAAAGGCTGGCAAATCAAAATCGACCTAGCCAATCCCTCAGCCACAACTCTCAAACTAATGCTCAATCTAGCCGGGGCTTATAATCCAATCACCAAGCAAATGAACGCAAGCCTCCAATCTAGAAATCTAATCCCAACAAGCTCCCCTTACCAAACCACAACCCAAGTAGTCAATATCCCAGCAAACGCCGTGGACTGGATTTACCTCCAACTGCTCCAAAATGGGAATATTAAATATGCCAAATCTCTAATCCTATTAACCACCGGCGAGACTATCGACCCAATCAATCCAACCAAATTAATCAATCTAACAAGTTTGCCAAGTGGTAATTATCAAGTCATTGTAATGCACAGAAACCACCTTTCTATAAGCACCGATCAGGATATAGCAATCAGCCCAAACACCCCAATTAATCTGGATTTGCGAGGCAATGCCAATGTCCGTGGATCTAACCAAAGCACGCTTGGCGATAACCAATTCGGTCTAAAAGCTGGCAATGTCAACGATGATTTGTATATCAATTCGAGCGATCGAGTGCTGGTTCGGAGCCAAAGAGACACGGCCAATGTTTATAGTAATTATGATATCAATCTCGACGGTCAAATTGGTAGTTTAGACAGAAGTCTAAGTCGATTAGGTAGAGAGAGTCCAAGTATTCTCTAGCTGATTGCTTATTTTTTTTGCCACCCAGTATACACATATTATGCCAAAGTCCAAACATCTAATTATTCTTGCTATTCTAATTAGTCTCTTGCCGTTTGGCTATATTCTGACCATTACTTCGGATTATAGTCAGCTACAGCTTGCTGGTTCATTCTGGGCTTATGTCGGAGCAGTGCTTCTGTGGTGGCAGATTATACTGGGAACTCGGCACCTCTGTCGCTGGGTCAATCTAGATATGGTCGAGGCTTTAAATATCCACAAATGGCTAGGCAAATACGGCACAATTCTTATTCTAATACATCCAATTATCCAAATTTATCGCTACACTTATACACTAAGCGAGGCTATTAATTGGACTTTTGTGCCGCAATTCGGGAGTCAGTGGCAACTATTTCTCAACCATGGACGGCTGGCTCTTGTCTGGCTCTTAATCATTTATATTTCATCGGTAATTTTGCGATCTCGGCTTCGTTATCAGCCCTGGCTCTATATCCACTACCTGGCTTATGTTATGGTGATTAATGTTTTTGTGCATGGATATATGGGGACGATGCTCAATCAAATTGGCTGGCTCAAGCTTTTGTGGTCAGTGGCTTTTTTGTTATATGTCGGTTTGGTGATTTACAAAGTGTTAATTGGATCTGGCACCCTTGCAACTAAATATCGAATAACCAATACTACACTCGATCAAACTCTTTTGCAACTCGTGCTTAGTCCGGTCAATAAGCCTCTTCGTAAACCTCTTGGCGGACAATATCTATACCTCCAGTTGAGGGCCTTTGGCCAGGGACACCCCTTTTCGGTCCTAAGTTACAACGAATCAAATGGGGATATTCAACTAAGTATACGAGTTATCGGTGATTTTACGGATCGATTATCCAAGCTCGCCATCGGGGCCAAGGTTCACCTTGACGGCTATTACGGTCATTACACCCAAAATCTTGATACTTCTACCCCAACCTTAATTATTGCTGGCGGTGTGGGTTTGGCCCCGTTTTGGTCAATGATCAATCAACATTCGCCTAATCTAAGCCTTATCTATTGCACTAGCACTATTACCGACAGCCTGAATCTCAAACCGCTAAAACAACTCCTTGGCAACAGGTTAAGTCATCATATTGGAACTACTAATCGCCTAAAACCAACCGATATCGAGCTAGTTCTCAACTCCATCACCGGTGGCAATCAATCCCAAATTCAAGTTTATATCTGCGCTGGCCAAAGCCTAACCAAAATGGCCAAAACTGAATTACTCAGACTAGGCGTAACCAAGGCAAATATCCATATAGAAGATTTTGGGTATTAGGGGCAAGGCTTAAATACCACCCAACAGAAACTTTTCAATAAAAAATTTGTCCATATCAGTGTCAACGGAATTAAGTAAATCTGCCTTATCTACCCATTTGAGATCTATCAAATCAATTTCTTCTTGAGACCTTTTTTGGCTGGCCCCTGATTTAAGCTCAACAATAGCTAGTGAAATTATCGAATATTGATTTTGTTCTTTTTTCTTGTTGTAGAATTTGTTATGAACTTTGAATGGGGTGATAATAATTGATTTAATATCTATATAGCCACTTTCTTCTCGGATTTCTGATTGAACCGCTTCTTCGATTGCTTGATCTTCTTCAATCCCGCCGCCAAGAAGAGTCATAATCCCGTCAAACTTTTTTTTCCTTAATAACTAAATATTGGCCGTTTCCCCAATGTTCGATTATGCAGCGAACCGTCTGTCGCTCTTTGGTTGGTCTACCCGCCTCCAGTGGGAACGAAATTTCTATTTGATTTTGGTCGAGAGTCTTTTTTGTAGGTTCTGGTTTGGTCATATTTTATAATTTAATCATTGTTGCTAAAATTCCTTATAAGGATCTCCAATCTGAATGACCAAAATGCTGGAAATAAATCTCTAAGCGATTCGGCTTGCTTCGGCTTGCGTTTCAAAAAATGCCAGCGGTGGCAAAAAAAACCAAAGAATTGATTGACAACCTAAAACATATCACCGAAACTTATAGTAAGTGACTAATACCATAATACTACAACGTTTTTATGTCAAATTTTCTCAAATCATTAAATTATTCTCATCTTATTGGAGCGATGCTTATCTTGGCTTTTTCAAAAGTCCAACCTATCCTGCAAATTGCAATCGGTATCTTTTTGAATTTTTTTGGGAAAACTGGCGTCGCGCAAGAAATATTTTTATACCAGCAACGTTTTGAATTTCTACCTTCAAATATTATAAATCAAGCTATCACGGTAATATTGTTGCTAATCATATTTTGCTTAATAGTTCTCCTTTCCTTTCGCGATTTAAAAAATAACCTAACAATTCCAAAAATATTTATCCCGCTTTTAAGACTTATACTAATCATAGTTGTATTCCTTTCGCTTATTTTAGTTTCATCAATACATAAAGAATTTACCGAATACAAGAAATATGCCATGTGTCAAAAGGTTGTCTTTTACAATAGTTCAAACTTCTCAGGTGGATCCGGCGATGATTATGTTATGCAAGAAATAATTCCAAATATTTTATATCGAAAATACAATGGAGGTTTATTAGCTAACGAAATTTCTGGTTACGGAAACCATCCACAATTCGGCGTTATTAGATGGGCGGCATATAGTCAATTAAACTGCACCTGGTACTAAAATTCCTTGTAAGGGTCTCCAATCTGAATAACATTTAGGCCTAATTCGTTTCGCCACATTCGGCAGACCGACGGCCTATCGTCTAATACCATATCCACATAATACTGACCTCGAATTTTGGACTCGAATAGCTCTTTTTTGACTATAGAATCCTTTCTTTGATCGCCTTGTGGACGCATATAGAGTTCAACTCCTAGCCCGTGCGTATCGAACCACTGCGAAACATTAGCTCGTATCCACAACTCTGTTTGCCTGCGACAAATCTCATCCCGCCCCGACAAAAAAACTACTCGATGCCCAGCCCTAAGCATAGAATCCACAATCTGACAGACGGGTTTATGAGGAGTATCCAGTCCAACCAAAGCCCCGTCATACACAGATCTATCCCCCAAGAGAGCAACCGTCCCATCGATATCACACAAAAATATATGCGGTAGCTTGTCATCTTCGGTGTACACAATTGGGGCCGGCCTGAGGAATTGGTCGTACATTGACTGGATAACCGCCTCACCAACGCTGTTAGGCCGTACCAAATCCCGCTTGATACACTCGTCAATTGGAGTGTTAATAAACTTGGTCTCGAGAGCAGCATTATATTTTTTGGCAATAATTTTCATTGTTTCGATATGCTTGGGATGGAGATTGGTATCGTCGCTGACCACATTAAATCCGTCTAACAGAGCCTCTTCAATAAGGAAATCTCGGGTTTTGAGGACAAATTTCTCGTTATTCTTGGACCATTTGGAGTTATCCAGGAGGGCTCGAATATCGTCTTTGTTGACGCGTTTGGTGTTGCCAGTTTTGGCGACAATTTCTCGAGCTAGTGTCGATTTGCCACTGGCGGGTAGTCCCTGGAGGATGGTTAATTTGGGCATAGGGTTATTTTAATCAATGGTTAATTCTGACGTGGATTTTGAACATTTTGTTTTGGGGGATTTTTTTGATTATTCGTATTTATTTTCTGATTCTCATAAGGGAGTTCAAAACTATCAGCAGCATCCAACTCAGCCCCCCGCCCAATATAAATCTTGAGAATTTCGTTATCATCTAATAGTTTGTATTTTAGCCTGCCATTTTCGAGGATTTTTTCAATAGCGGTTGTCCGATTGATACGAATTTGGCTATTTATTTTTTGTTTTGGCTTGGTGACTATTTTGGTAGGCATAGGGCTTTTTTGGCTATAATTACACTTTGGTACATTTTAGGCGGAATGTCAAGGGTCTGACATTGACAAAGCTAGTCTTTTGATGTCAAGTTAAGCAAAGAATAATACGATATGCAAGTTAATAATTACAAGGCCTATTTGCAACTAGAGAAAAATCTCAAGCAATTTCAAGGATTGAATATAGGATTTGTCTTATGTACCGTAATAATTTTCTCGGCTGGGTTCATTTTGTCAATGCTATTGATATCCCTTGATGGAACAAACTTATTAACAGTCGAATCTAACGCATCTAGTATTAAATATCTTAGTATATATTTTCAGGACTTTTATTTTGTCATTAACAAATATTTAGGATCTGTTTTTTTCTTTTCTATTGCATTTCTGAGTTGTCTTAAACTACTTAGCTTCTATTTCAGGGTAGTATTTTTTTATATTGGTATTTTTTTGATTGGGATGTCATCAGGAATTTTGTCATTTGATATTATTATACCATATCAGGGCAGTATTGCTTTGATATTATTCTCAGTTATAATTAGTATAATTCCAATTGTTAAATTGTCTATTAGAGATTTGTGTTCATATTCTGGATCCGAAAGTAACACCTATCTCGAGAGAATATATGAGTGGTCATTCTTATTTGCGTTTTTAAGACTTAATTATAATACTATACTACTTTTCCACAGTGATAAATTTGATATTTACAGTTTTTGGGCTGGCCTTATGGTATTAGTGATAATTCCAAATCTTATATTGTTGATACTAAATCTGTACCCTATATACGCCAAATTATATCGAGTAATTATCAGAACTTTGAAATTAATTAGCACAACTATTCTACATTTCCTGCCATTGTATTATCTACTTAAATTTTACAAATCAGTAAGATCTGGGTTGATATGGTCAAAGATTACAACCAAAATATTACTCACAATAACTAATGTTTTCGATGATCCGATTTCATCGTTGAAATTAGCTGGTATTATTTTAATTCTTATATTTTTTGTGGTTTTGGCAGCGACAACCGGTGCCCTTGATTCGTATCGTCAAAAACCTTTTAAGTATTTTATCCTTGGTATTCTCGCGATTCTTTCACTTATCATTTTGTCAATTTATAGATTAAGCTATATAAAAATGCAAAGCTATCGACTAAATTTTAACTATTTAATTGACTCCCCGCTCTACAATTTAGAACAATTGCCTCCCGATCAAAAACAAGCATACTCAAAAATAATTGATTCTATCGTATGTAGATTTAATAATCTAGATTTTCAAACATATGACAAAGCTTATTCAGTTATAATTGATGGTCATTGGGGCGTTGGTAAATCTACACTAAAAAATCTAATCGTCAACAAATTATTCAATTACAAAAATCACCCCGGACAGATGGCTAAATGGGGGGAACACCTATTTTTTTGGACTCAGAATTATTCAAAAACCAGTGATGATAATTTTGTCTGGGTGGAATTCAATCCGTGGATTTTAGGCACTAGTGAAGATATTATTCTAGATTTTTTTAAACTTCTTAATACCACGCTAAAAAAACATTATGGATCGGGTCTTGATATAAATTTGAAGCAATTTGTAAGTAGTATTTCTCCAACTCTAACTGGACTTTCTCAGTACACGGGGTTTGAATTTAACTTCGGAGGTTTGGCAAGGGCTGATTCTGCTAATCATACATTTGAAAGGCTAAAAGAGCGGTTAAGTAATATCCCGCAAAAGATTATCATCTCAATTGATGATATTGATAGAATGGAGCCTGAAACTATTCTTACTGTAATCAAGTTAATTAGCATTACGGGTAATTTACCGAATTTAATTTTTGTTTTGACACTAGATTATACAATAATCGAACCTATTCTCAAGGAAAAATTAGGCGATCGATATGCTCACTATCTCGAAAAGATTATACAAGCAAAATATATAGTACCATTATTAACATTCGATGATAAATGCTACATTATAACTGAATGTCTAACACAGTATTATGGATGGGATGGCGACAATGTGAACAAAGCAATCGATCAAGTTAAAAATATAGTCGATAAATACCCGCAGTCTAACCCTCGCCAAATTAAACGATTAGCATTTGAAGTGATACATCATTGTGATCTAAACTCGAATACGGACAAAATGGAAGCGTTTCTTGACCTAGATTCAAAAGAATTTATCAAAAACTATTTAGACAAGCAAATACATCCTACCCCCCTAAACGACTTACCAAAAACTGATTTGAGGTTCCGGCACACTTGATCCACGGTATCCTTGCCGTCAATTAGTCCGAATAGATATTTGACATCATTGGTTTGGTGAACTCCTAACTTTTTGGGTGGTTACACTAGCTTAGGCGCAAACACCCAAATTCTATCTACAAGCCTTACAAATCATATTTACTGATGTCTATACCGTACTCTTTAGATAATATTTGGACATGGCCTAAAAACCGTTCGTATACCGCTAATAGTTCATTTGGATTAGTGATAAAATACCTAGGGTGGCTAAGTTTTTCGCCTACCGTTTTTTTGGTAGTTCCATCGTATACAGTGGTCATAACAGGTAGTAAGTATTTAGCTTTAATCGCGTCCCATCTTCCTTTCAAGAAAGATAACCCTTGCGAGGCCTTTTGTAAACGCTCAGCGTTAGCAGTACTCCCTAGGGCTTTTTTACAACTTATTTCGTACTCTAGATCCCCCCAAATTTCATCGAACTTTGCATTTAATACCTTTAGACTATTTAGAGATATGGCCGTCCTGGCTAAATTTAGCTTATCAAAAATTTCTTGATATGTTTTTAAAGTGCTTTGATCCAAATTGCCAGCCATTGCCAATGCCTTAAAGAAAGCCATAGGGTCTTCAGTTAATCCCTTATCAAATCCAAAAGTGTGCATCATTCGGATTAAAAGTTGACCGTTGAATTCGGGCTTGATTATTTTTAGGGCTGCGGTTAATCTTCGCAAAAATGTCTCCACCTCTTTTCTCTTTTTCAAAAAAGGAAGCAAGCCGCCAGTTGGTGCATTAGCTCCGTCTCCCGCAAACCAAAACGGATTCACTTCGACTTCGGGCAATAAAATTTTGGTCAATATATGGGACATAATAGCAGCCACCAACATACGGTGATAATCTTTTGCTCTCTGAAAATCTAAACCAGCTACAAATCCCGATTGGAAATTTGGATCACCTCCGGGTAAAACCGCGTCAGATAATTCTTTACGGGTGAGGCGTCTAATGTAGTCTCCTGCCTGCCTCGTAAATTCGTCCAATATTGCCTGGCCCTCTGCATTGCTTTTTGCATTGTTAAATCTTTCTTTTGCCTCAGGAGTAAGTACAGGAATTGAAACTATTTCGGTAGAGCTATATTCAGCCCCAGTTTCTTCAGGTACTTGAACACTAAAATGAACTGTCCTGCAAACACCATTTGTACCTGCAACCTCTACTTGCAAAGGGACATCGCTAAATATTCTATCAAATCCGGAATCTGTTTC
Source organism: Minisyncoccota bacterium (assembly GCA_014376695.1). Taxonomy (GTDB): domain Bacteria; phylum Patescibacteriota; class JACMRA01; order JACMRA01; family JACMRA01; genus JACMRA01. Next base: position 195,488 of record JACMRA010000016.1, read on the forward strand.
TACAAATGGCATTGAACCAGTTTGTGTGTGACCATCTAAAATAAGAGGCATGAATTTTTGATGAATAATCACACTTGCAGTCTCGCCCCGACAATCAAAATTAAGAATTAATTTATCAATCCCAGGGGTTAATAGTTGTTCTAATATCAGGGGTTGCGATAACTGATTCCAATAATCAAGCTTAATGCTACATATCTTTGTACGGCTGGTTTCGGCTGATTGAAATATGGGGAGGAGATCTCTAGATTCCTCTGGAAGCTTGGTCAAATCTAATTCTTGAATAGTAGTGACAAAAGTCTGAATAGGCTGGCCAGGTAAATACTCATAATTTGGCTCTTCTTTTTTAATTTTTGGTAAGTCAAATCTTAATGCCGTGCCATCTACGATAATTGTGAAGTATTGACAGGATGTCAAATCAAGACCATCTATGCAGCTTTCTAATTGATACGAATTACTAGTTTGGACTTGCATAGTTCCAGCTTTATCCACTACTAGAAAGAGTCTACCATTTACTACGCTAAGTTTCATATTTGTTTCTCTGCTAATCAATGGATTGTCAGGATCAATTTCATTACGATTATATAATTTTCCAGGTTGCATTGTACCTTTTCTTATTAACATACCCGGCTGTCGATCTGTAGAAACAATCTTTGGGTCGTATTTCCTATCTGGAAAATTGAGGTAAACCAAATAAGGATCTTCTCTGTTTTTACGGATACATAAACGATAATTTGCCACGGGTTTGAGGTTTACTACCGCACCCTTTGGGTAAGTTTCCCAATTTAAGCCGTTAAAGCACTCGAGCCCATCAGCAAAATCTACGGTTAAAGCTTTTTCCGCAACAGTAAATAGTAACTCTTGAGAAGCGGAGTCAACAGTTTTTTCTACAGGGATTTTATCGTAATATTGCCCAGTTCGATATTGATAAATTTTATATCGGGCAACGCGACCTTCAATTTCAATCTCCGGTTTTTTTAATCTGGGACTCTCCATAAAGCTTTTATAATTTCCAATAATTAAAATTTATTGATTCACTATCCGCGACTTGAATTGCAATTTACTTGCAATTGTTCCGTTTCAAGATACATACCCA
>JACMRA010000002.1 GCA_014376695.1 Minisyncoccota bacterium
ATCTCGACGGTAACTTCAGTGCCCAAGATAGAGCAATCTCTAGACTTGAACCAGATGCCGTTGCAATCTTGTAAGCTTACTTGCAACCCGCAACACAAGACGTTATCCCCTTTCAATCGATTGGGGATTTTTGGTTGGGGGTTAGAGAGTTTGGAAGTTTGGGGGGCTTAAACTTTAACCTTGCATTTCTATTTTAGAATTTACAAAGCTATAGGTTAGTTTTTATCTATGGAGTTGTTGCCGAATTGTCGATGGCTCTAATTAATCACCCACAAATACAGGCCAAAGGCTCCAACTGGCAGCGTCAAATTGTCAATTCCCCAGATACTCCAGAACTCTATGGCGGTGAGTAAAATTGCAGCAATCGTTAATTTGATTAGTCTTAAAATGTCAATATTGGAGTGAGAGAACAAAATGGTCAAAATCCCCAAAACTAAAGCCGAAACAAAGAAAATAAGTGAGCCAGTAATGGTTTTACCTTTGTAAGTAAGCTTTTTTACCCAGTGAAATTGGCTTAGCCCAGAAAGGTAGTCATAAATAGGCCGGCCAAAAACGGCCAGGGGATCGCAAACTCCAAGTGCCAAAAAAGCAAAAACCAGGGCTGGGTCGCTTTTGTGCATCGCGTAGAGAATCAGAGTTACAACTATCCCAAAAGCCATAAAATAATGCCCGTAAGACACCCGCTTAACATTCTTAAAAAAGTCCAAATATCCCAGCGTATCAGCTAAAAAAGTACTCAAAGTTGCCACCGCTATAATAAAAGCCACCCCTCCAGGGTTAAATATTTGAATTAGTCCGAGGCAGAAAAAGACACTTCCAATGTGGAGAAGTTTTCGCCCTAGTTCATTAGGATATTTTTTGACCATGTTGATAATTATTGGGGGCATATTAGAATCTTAAAATTCAGATTTCACCGTATCAAAGTCAATCTTTGAGTCTTTGGACAAGCTTTGATTTTTTGACCAATTAGCCGGGACTTCGAGAATATATTGAGCTGGTTGAGACGAGTTATAAACCTCGTCAGTTTGATTGGTTTTGGTATCGGAGCTTATATTAATCACCCGAAAATCGCTATCCAAAAAAATTATATCCAGGGGAACTAAAGTATCTTTCATCCAGAATGTTCGCAGGTCTGGGGTGGGATAGATAAATAGCATGCCACAAGTCGCACACAGCCTGATACGGTTCATCAAGCCCTGACTGTGCTCCGCAGTGGTTTTTGCCAGTTCAATCTGAGTCAGGCCATTTGGCAAATTATTGGTTATCCTGCCAAAATTGCTTGTTCTAATCGGTTGAGTTGACTGTGTTGAGCTCGACTCGAAGGATCTAGATTTTGAAATATGTGGGATAAGGTAATACCACCCCAAAAAAAATGTCAGCAGCAGCCCAAAAATAACTACCCCGATAATAGAGAATAAAATGATAGATATTTGGTTTTTGGTGTTTTTGGTTTTTGTTTCTGGGTTGGTCATAGACGGATCATAGATGATTTGCGAATCAATTTACCTTGTGAGTAATTGGAAGAATTTGATCTGGAGTGATTTGAGTTAGAATTTCGGAGCCAGTTTTTGTGACCAGAATTTCGTGTTCGTGCTGGGCACACCAAGAGCCATCTTTAGTTTTGACTGTCCAGCCGTCGCTTTTGGTTTGATCGAATACTACGTCAGCTCGACCTAGGTTAAACATCGGCTCAATGCAAATTACTTGATTTTCTTGCAGTCTTATCCCCGTATCTTTTTTGCCTTGGTGGGCGACAAAAGGCTTTGAGTGAACTTCGTAGCCAACGCCATGGCCTCCCAGTTCAAAGACATTACCGTAACCGTGTTTTTTGGCGATCGTGTCTATCGTATGTCCAATGTCACCAAGTTTGGTACCGGCCTTGACCACGCTAATACCGGCCATCATAGCTTCTTTGTTGACTTCGACTAGCCTGTGATATTTGGGATCGACCTCGCCGATAATATAGGTTCGGCAACTATCGCTAATCATGCCTTTGTAACGAACCCCCATATCTAGTTTGACTAGGCAGTTATTGGGAATAATTTTGGTAATTGGCGAGATACCGTGGGCTACTTCGTCGTTAATGCTGGTGCAGATGGCGTATTTGAATCCTTGATACCCAAGGAAGCTCGGCTCACCGTCATAGCTTCGAATAAAGGCAATTGCAAACTGATCTAGCTCGCCAGCACTAATTCCAGCCCGGATCATACCGCCAAGATGCTCAAAACAGCTAATAAGTATACGGCAGGAGTGGCGAAGATTGGCCATATCCTCAGAATTTTTGATAATAGACATATTTTATATATATCAGCTAATTGCATTTGTTTGTCAATTGGATTGACGATTGTATGGTAATCAACTTTCATTTTAATAGGAATCATTAGAACAAATATTTACAAATTGTAATCTAAGATCAACACCATTATGAAAAAAGGCATTATTTATATAATGACAAGTGCAGTATCAGGATTGATCAAAATCGGTCAGACTAATACTGAAAGTTACAAAAATAGAATGCGGACATTAGAAAACAATGGATATTATAATGTTGTAGGTCTAAAACAGCTATTTGCTATTGAGGTTGAAGATTACGAGAAAAAAGAAAAACTATTGCATGAGGTTTTTAATAAACACCGTGTTGGAGTGAGCGAATTATTCGCATTAGATTACGAAATTATTCAGCAACTATTACTCTCTTTTGAGGGTAAGGTAATGTTCCCTGCCGAATTAAATAACAAAGAAAAGGAAGAGGTTTTTGAGGCGTCGGTAAAATTACGCACACAAGGTGAAAAATTTAGCTTCTACAAAAAAGGATTGAAAGATGGAGACATAATTCGATTTTCCAAGGACTCGTCAAAAGTCGCTACAGTAGTAAGTGAAAGAGGCGTTGAATTCGGCGGTCAAATTTGGAAATTAAGCCCTCTAACACGCCATCTTTTTTCGCAGGCAAATAATTTGACTAAATCTGGGGCCTATCAGGGGGCGGCATATTTTGAATTCAAGGGTACAATTTTAACGAAGCTCTCGGATCAGGTAGTAACTAAAACCCCCGACTATCAATTCTAGGTAACTCTACCAGTTGCCCAAGACGGGTCCTTACCTCCATCATTGCCGTATAAGTGCCGCAAATAAAGAAGTTACTCGGGTTGGTGCGGTTTTCTTCGATGATTCGCTCGATTAAAACATTCGTTGACGGTAAATAGTTATCGATATCGACTGGTATTCCACTGGTTTGCAATCTAAGTAACATATCCATTCCACGAGTTCCCCCAGTGAAGAAATCTAAATGCTCGTATTGTAACGGATTAGCTTTGACTGTGCTGGCTAGTTGCTCGAGATTAGCGTCCCAGAGCCACGAAACGTCTTTTCCATCAGCAATTGCGTCATTAATTAGGAAGCAGCCTCTAACTATCCGCCCGTCAAAATCTTGGGCAAACTCAGGGATTAGGTTTATAACTTGGTCTAACCCGCTAGGATTTTTGACCAGATTTAGGACTATTACCGCGTTTTTGTATTGGATAATTTCACCTCGGCCGAACACTGGTTGGATGTTAGAAACCTCTGGAGCCAGATTGGTATCTAATTGAATCTGACAACTAACCAAACCAGCCAGTATATTATAAACATTATAGAGACCTGGCAAACTGGCGGTTACTGTGGATTGGCTTTGGGCGTATTCGTAATCAAATTCTATCCCTCGCCAGCTGGATTGGATATTGGTGGCCGTGTGTACCGCAAATTGGACGTCAACAGCCTGAATATTTTGTTCGTATTTTACGCCGCCAAATTCAGTCTTGACTCCAAAACCTTGGATTTGATTTGTCGGAAAATTACTTGGGATAAATGTTAGAAGCTTCGAATCATCGGCATTAACAATAAGATTGAGCGTCGGATTATTGGCTTGTAATGTGAGAATAGACCCATTAAAGTAATCCCCGGTTTGATCGATAGAACCGTAGGCGTCGAGTTGATCTCGCAGCAGATTGGTGATAATCAACTGGTCAGCTCGGATATATTTGGCAAGTCTTGGTAGGGTGGCTTCCTCTACTTCAAGGACAGCAATTTTAACTCGGGGTTTGAGATTCCATTTGAGATTATTGATCAAACTAGTGGCTATTCCTCGCATAATGTTAGCACCTCCGCGATTGGTGGTAATTTCGATTCGCTGGCTTTCTAACAAGTGATTGATTATTCCTCGCGTGGTAGTTTTGCCGTTGGTTCCAGTGATTAAGATAATGTAGTCTAGATCTTTGGTCATAGGTTTGATCAGAAATGGCCAATATAGTTCGACAAGGAGTCCTGGGAGGCTTGTTGCATTTTTGGACAAAAGCCGACTTGCAAAGGTTGCCAGAGTTGCAAAGATTTTGGTAATGAGGAGAAGAAGTGACATTGGCTCAAGGTGAGTAGATTATCTTGATAAAATGGAGATATTACTATATCCTTGACAAATATTTTGACTTTGTCCACCATAAAGAGTGGAAGTGTCGCCTAGTGGTCTATGGCGCCTGTCTTGAAAACAGGTTGGCGAAAGCCTCGTGGGTTCGAATCCCACTACTTCCTCCATTTATTATCATATTTGACTGCCCTAACCCCCAAGTTTTGGGCAGTTTTTATTTTTTATATATTATTTATGCCTGCGGTAATCTGGATTATAGTTCTTAACGTGGCGGTTTTCGTCTTACCTTACATTGTCAAGTTTAGATCCACCACAGCTGGATCAGTCAATTACCTAACACGACTCCTAGCCAAAGATAACGAGGCTATCGATAGCGGTCAGTGGTACCGACTTTTGACCTCCAATTATATGCACACAGATCCGTTTCATATTCTGTTTAATATGTATTCGCTCTGGTCGATTGGCAATGCAACTATCACCGTTTTTCGAGGAAGTTCGATAATCTTTTTGACGATTTACACCTTGTCAGGTATTAGTGGCTCTTATCTGTCCAAGCTACTTAGTCCTAGCCCTTCTATCGGTGCTTCTGGGGCAATTTTTGGCTTGGCAGGTGCTTTAATATCATATGCCTTTATGTCGCGTGATTACGGGATGCTGTCTAATCTTCTGTTTGTAATTGGACTAAATTTACTACTTCCGTTTATCCAACCTAATCTGAATATTGATAATTACGGACATCTTGGCGGGTTGATTGCAGGCCTGGTTTTGGGTATAGCTTTCTTTATATTTCAAAGGTAATGAATTATCCAATAAACATACTGCTGGCAATGTGGCCGCGGAGATGATTGATTTTTTTGATTTGGATATTTTTGTTATAATTAGTGATTACAAAGAATTGAAGAGTCTTTGCCAATTCTAGTCCCACTCGCAGAGCTGAGGGCAGCCCCGGCTCGGTAGTCACGCAAATCTTATCGACATGGCCAAGAAAATCTTTGGGGCCGGTAAGTTTTTTGAGATCAATATCTAACTGACTTGCAAGTGTTGGATTACTGGTTAGATGCTCAATGGCCTGATTTAGGACATCGTCAAGTAGATAATGAATAACGTTGGTGTGAAGTCTAGCTCCAATTTCGGGGACTACGCCACCAAACTTTCGGTGGGTTTTTATCTGGGAACTGACAATTTGGCCAAGGATTTGGGTTTGATTAACTTTGGCTAGTAGAGACCCTGTTTCGGACAACGGGTTATAAAGAATGGCAATTGATGTGTCATCGCAGCTAGTTTCGATGGAGAGATAGAGCATAAGTATGTTCACAAACTTTCTTGTGGCTGCTTAGTTTAGTTCAAAAAGCTAGCTTTTGTCTAAGTTGAGTTTTTTGAGAATTTCTTTAGCGAGATTTTGGTAGGCATCGGCCCCAGCAGACCCTTTGTCATAGTCATTAATAGCAAGGTTAAAAGACGGAGCTTCGGCAAGCTTAATATTGCGGGGAATTACTGTCTTGAACAGCGACTCTCGAAAATTCTGGGTAAGTTCTTGTCGGACTTCTAGAGATAGCTTATTACGCCTGTCAAACATAGTTAGCAAAATTCCAAGAACGCCGAGGGTTGGGTGGAGTCGATTTTGGATTTCTTTGAGCGTGTAGACAAGTTGACTCAAGCCATCTAAGGCAAAGAATTCGGCTTGCACTGGTAATATTACATAATCCGAAGCTGTCAAAGCGTTCAAGGTTAATAACGACAAACTAGGCTGGCAATCAATCAATATAAAATCAAAATCGCCCTTAATTTCTGCCAGAGCTCCTTTGAGTGCGTATTGATATTGCGTTGGATTAAGTTGGTTAAACTGACCTAATTGCAAATTACTTGGCAGGCAATATAAGTTTTGTTTGTAGGTTTTGACAATGTTATTCTGGATTACAGTTTGCTTAGTCAAGACCTCAAGAATGGTTTGCTCTTTTTTGACTCCGAGATGTTCGCCTGCGTGGCCTTGAGGGTCCATATCAATGATTAATACTCGATAACCCATCGAAGCAAGGCTTGCAGATAGATTAACAGTTGTTGTGGTTTTGGCAACTCCTCCTTTTTGGTTGGTGATTGCAATTGTGATACCAGTCATTAAAAAATAATTATTGATTACTATTATTTTAATAAATTGATAGAATAGTTATTAATTGTCAATTAGGTAACTAAGTTAGACAGCTATTATAATATAAAATCATCAAAATTAAGAATTGACCGAATATATGCATTCTTTTGAATCAATCGGGCGGAAGTTTGTTTGACAATAACTCAATAAATCAATACTTTTTAGTATAGCTTTCCAAGCTTCAAATTACTTTTTTATGAAAATTACTATCATCTGCGGAAGCCAACGTATCAATTCAGAATCTCTTCGTATTTCCAAGTATATTCAAGATTTAATCAGTCCTCAAGTGGAGGTGCATTTATTGGATTTAGCCTCTAGTGATTTCCCGAGACTTCACTCTTATCAAGCTACCACCGATGAGTCGTGGAGACTGCGATGGGCAGACACTTCCAAGGATTTGGCAGACAGCGACGGGTTTATTATAGTTTCGCCAGAGTGGAACGGTGGGGCAACCCCTACAATCAAGAATTTCTTTTTGCTGTGTTCGAATTTTGAATTGTGCCACAAACCGGCTCTGATAGTCACAACTTCTTCGGGTCACGGCGGTGCAAATGTGGTTACCGAACTTCGCGGATTTACATATAAGAATACTAATATTAATTATATTCCAGAACACATCATTATTCGAGACTGCACCACTATATGCCTAGACAGCAAAATTCTACCTACAGATTCCAAGGCTAACATATACATCAAGAAGCGACTTATCTTTGCAACTAACCTGCTAATTAATTATTCAGAATGTCTCAAGCCACTTCGAGCTAAGGCAATTCCCCAATTTGAATTAAGTCCGTTCGGAATGTCGTAGTTGTAATTAACGTACAATAAGAATTATAACACTGTTGACAATTTAATGTTATTTGAATTTCTTTTATCAAAGTTCTAATTTAGGAGGAGCTTTATAAAATCTATGAAAATTCAGTACACGCAATTTAAATTAGTTGTAGTTACAGGGATATTGCTAATTTCAATTTGCCTCATCACAAACCAGCTCAGCAGTCCAAAGGCGAGCCTTATAACAAAAGCCGCGGGTAATATTATTTACCTTTCACCGGGCGGATTAGACTCCAATCCTGGAAGTCTCGATTCCCCAGTCAAGTCTTTGGTAAAAGCTCGAGATCTATCTCGCTCAGCCAAGGTAAACGGCCTTACTAGCCAAGTTAATTTATTGCCGGGTTCTTATAAGATGGATTACACGCTAAATTTGAACGGAAGTGATAGCAGTACACTCTGGAAGTCCGCAAGCATAGGCACCGTAAAAATTGTAGGCAGTTCGATTATTTCTAATAACTGGCAAAGTTTGGGTAATAATCTATACAAGAATATCCTACCTCAAATCACTAACTATCCGCGGCAGCTTTATGTAAATGGTCAAAAAGCCATTCGATCTACAAGCCAAAACGGGCCGGCCATGAATTTGTCAGCTAATAGTAACCAAATTTTCGGTGTCACTGGGGCGAGTAACTGGAGTAATCCAACTGATATTGAGGTCAGTGGCTTTAACAAATCATACTGGAAACATTCGCGACAAAAAGTCTCATCTGTCAACGGTACAACTTTAAACCTAAATCAAAATTGGACTAATATACCCAACTCAAATGCCTGGGGATTAGGATTTGTTGCGGATAATATCACGGTCGAAAATGCTAAAGAGTTAATCAATGTGGATAATGAATGGTACTACGACCGCAGCGAAAAAGCACTTTACTACCAATCTAGCACAAACCCAAATGAGAAGTCGTTCAGCCTGCCGATTCAAGAAAAATTGATTGATATAACAGGAGCCTTCGATATAGAATTTAACGGAATAAGCTTTGAAGAGGCAAGCTGGGAGCGGCCGAATATTAGCGGAACTCAGGATTACCAAGGCGGGGTAATGTTCACGAGTCCCAATAGTAGCTGGAGCACCTCGGATGAACAGGTGGTCCCAGGTCATATTACTATGAATAATGTAAATGGGGTCAAATTTATTAACAATCAATTCAAGAATCTTGGCGGGGCGGCTTTTAGTTGTTTTGAGAATTGCGTTAATAATATTATAGAAAAAAATTCCTTTGGCGATATTGCAGCCAACGCCATCACAATTGGCAATCACAGAAATAAATATAGCAGCAATAATAACAACAAGTTCAACTTTAACACTTTGACAAATGTAGGTAGCGAATATTATAGTACGGTGCCAATATTTGTAATTTACGCTGGAGGGACGGAGATTGCTTACAATACGATATCCAACACTCCATATTCAGCAATTAGCGTTGGCTGGGGCTGGGCGGATCAGGATTCTAATTTAAGTAATAATTTAATCCACCACAACCGTATCACTAATTTTAACCAAAAAATAGGGGATGGCGGCGGTATTTATACATTGAGCCGACAAACGGGGACGATTATTAGCGATAACTATTTGGATAACAGCAGGTCCACTGATAGAGGTGGGAATACTTTGCTACTTGGATTATACACCGACGAGGGGAGTTCGGATATGGTTATCGCTAATAATGTAGTTGACCTACCGTATCAATATGCTGTGTATGTATGGAATTCAGCAGGTGGCAGCAACAATATGCGAAATCAAAATATTAATAATAATTGGTTCAAGCAATACCCCTGCGACACCAAAAATGGCTGGGGCCCCGAGGAGCCAACAAACGCACCTAGCGCACCAACAAATACCTGCGTTTTGGTAAGGGGAGTTGGGACAACCTATTATTCTAATAACGGGTATAGTGGAGCGGAGCCGGCAGCAGCCCAGCTTATCGTAAATAATAGCGGTACCGGGAGCAATGAATCATACTTTGTGGCTAATCCTGATATCGTAACTGGAGGAGTTGCAAGCTCAAGCGCTACTATTTCTACACCGCCGTTTATACCGCCACGCCTAATTCTAAAAGTGCTACTTCAGGGAGCTTACTCAACAGGTACCAATACGATGAGACCTCAACTAAAATCCAAAAATTTGATACCGGCATCTCAACCTTATAATATTAGTCCGTGGGCTTATACGGACTCCGAAAATATTAATCAAAGCACTTTAACAAGCGAGGCTATTGATTGGATCTTGATTGAATTCCGCAGCGAAACAGGTCAAATACTTTCTAAAAAAGCTGGTATTTTAAAATCTAACGGCGAGGTCATCAATGGAGATCAAGACTATTTGACACTCCCAACAAATCTGACTTCTGGAAATTACAATCTTGTGATTCGTCATCGAAACCATCTTGCCATCAAAACTTTGAACCCAATTCCAATCAATGTCATAAGCGGCAGTCTTAATAATTTGGATTTGACAGCTAATTTAAATGTCGCGGGCAATAATCAGGCATCACTCGGCAACGGAAAATACGGTCTCAAGCTTGGCAATGTTAACAGCGATAATGTTATAAATTCGATTGATAGAATTAGAAGTAGGCTTTCGCCAGACAGAATTAATAGCTACGCAATAGAAGATATCAATATGGATGGAAATCTTACATCCGCGGATAGAATACTTTCTCGGCTCAATTATGACTCAATAGAAATAGTGTAAGCTACCATTTAGCTGATCTTGACTATTTTGAGAATAATTGGCAACTTATTGCCATGTAACCGATTTAGACATATGCCAGATTTTGATACAGAAACTAATAATAATTACTCCAAACCAAAAAGTCAGTTTGAAATAGCCCTCGATCAAAAAGAGCTGTTAGTCAGGCAAGAATTTGAGATTAACAGCCTCCGCAAAAAAGTCGAAAAAATTGAAGTTGAAACGCGTGACAAAACCATTGAAGAATGGAAAAGCAAACTCGTAGAAGTCGAAAAAGAAGTTACAGCAAGGCTAACTTCGCAGTCTTTTTGGACTGGATTTGTAATGGGATTAATACTGACAATAATTTTTTGGGCCGTAGCCGGTAGTATTCGAGGTTAGTCTTTTGGCAACCCCTTAACAAATTTAATCACTTCTTGATTGTCTTGCTGACCCTGCTTGATATAGATTATTTTGCCGTTCGTATCAATAAGAATTACCCCGCGTTTGACTGTTGGATTGCCAAAAAACGATCCGATTTGACCGAATTCTCGGCTAATTATTTTGTCGGTATCAACTAATATATCGAATTGATACTTATGCATATCTATAAATTTTTGGTGACTTTTTTGGTCGCCGTGATTAATACCCAAGACGGTTACATTAAGTTCCCGATATTCTTGGTAGATATCTCTAATACCACAAAGCTGGATTGTGCAGCCAGGCGTCATATCGCTCGGATAGAAAACAAGTAAGATTTTTTGGCCGGATTCTAGGAGCTGCTTCGAAGAAATAATTTGACCTTTTTGGTTTGGCAGGTCAAAGGTTGGGGCTTTGTCGCCCACTTGAAATACTGGTTTTGGGGTTGTATCAGTCATAGACTAGGAATATATTATCTACGGGATTTTGGCAAGTAGTTTTTAATTTCAGATAAAATAATTTTTGGAAATATATTGAATCACGATTGTTATCAGTGATTTTGACAAAGTACAGCTTATAGGGCATAATTATTGAGACTGGACAATCCAAGTAGCCTCCAACTACAATCGGCCTACTAAATACAAAACACAAAATAATACAAAAATATGCTTTCCTCCATCTTTGCCAAAAAGTTCAGTATTTGTTTCGCTTTTTTGTTTACAATAATAGCCCTGACTACTATTATTTTTACTGACATCCGAATTTTTGCACAGATAACAGTTCCAAAATTTACTCCGGACTACGTTCTCGGTGATGACAGTTTTCGCTCAACTAGGGCATTTCCAAACCAGGATAGCGTTCAAAATTTTTTGGATCGGGTTAATTCACCGCTAAAAAACTTTCGCCAAAGTAATAAACTGGCCAGCCAAATAATTTTTGAGGCAGCCCGAGGTGTAAGTAGCAGTCAATACGGCTTCACACCACAAATTAACCCTGGGGTAATACTGGCCTACCTCGAAAAAGAGATGAGTTTAGTCAGTGACACTAACTATAACACCAGTACAGATCCCCAAGGTCGTATCCAAAAGGCCATGGGATATGGATGCCCCGACATTGGAGGCTGCGACCTTGAATATCAAGGTTTTACTAACCAGCTTAATTGGGGCGCCTTACAATTAGAAATCAACTTTGTCACAGCTAATCCTAATTCACTCAAAAAGATCCAACCATATGTTAGTGGCTCAAAAATTACTACTCTTGATGGATATACATTTGTGATTAGCAACCAAGCAACTGCCGCATGTTATAGATACACTCCTCATGTATTTTATGGCTGTTATAATTTGTGGAAAATTGTTACTGCAAACGGCTGGGGTGTAAGTGATCAACGCTACCTTTATGATGATTTGGACAAGGCCAATATTGGCAAAACCCCAACAACTGCCGTATCGGTAGAGAATATATCGGAACAGGAGGGTCAAAACCTAATCTTCCAATCTTATGGCCTAGGACAAAACGATGTAACTATCCGAAATCTCCAAAAATATCTAAAGCAAAACAATTATTTTAACGGCCAAAATATCAGTTCAATCTTTGATCGTTCCACGGGTGACAGTTTGCGAAAATTTATAATGGACAAGAATTTAGCCAATCCAGAATTCAAAATTGAGTCTAATCCAACTTGTAAATCTCTCCTACTTCTGGATTATTCTATAGGAACGGAAAACTCAAACGTAAAACAAATGCAAATGTGCTTGATTGAATATAGAGTTTTTGATACTTTTAATAACACTGGTTATTACGGTGAAATAACTAGTAAAGCACATAAATATATCCAAAGTCTAATTCAAAAGACAGCTACAAATCCCAATGTCAACGGTCAAGGTAATTCACCTACTCCAGTTCCGCCTGTGAGCGTCGAATCAACCAATAATCAACCAACTCAAGCCAATTGTGAGGTAATTGGGCGAAATTTCGTTGTGGGCCAAATGGATGATGACGTAATCAAACTACAAGGATGCCTGAAAGCTCGAGGAATATTTCAATGGCCGGCTGGTGTAACTGGCTACTACGGTGAGTACACCAACGGGCTCTACAGTAAAATTGTTAGCCAGCTTGAATGTCCTACAATAAAATCCCAAAAGTGGGGATTTGGCGAGAGGAGTGTGCGAGTAAAAAGACTCCAAGAGTGTTTAAAAGCCGAGGGCAAATTTGATTATCCGTCCATCACTGGATACCTTGGGCCAGTCACTTGGCGAGGGTTAAGAAGTTAGGTTTGAAGCTTACTCCAATATCTCCACAACTTTAACAGTGAATTTATTATTTTTGATACGGATAACTACTGAATCTCCAGCTTTTTTGCCGAGGATACCTTGGGCAAGCGGTGAATCGTTAGCTATTCTGGCTGGAATATCTAGGGCATTAGCCTCTGAATTACCTGTAATATGCACGCTAAATTCTTTTTTTTCGTCTGGATAGGCAATTTTGACAGTGCTTCCGATACGGATTGTCTTGCTAATTTCGGCGTTTTCTTGGATGATTTCGTAATCATTAAGTATTGATTCGATACGAACTTTTTCGGCGTTTAACCTTTGTTGTTCGACCAAAAGCACATCTCGGGCCGAGTTTTCTTTGAGATCTCCTGCGGACAAAGCCTCGGTCAAACCAGTGAGGACTTCAGGGATTCTGACGTTTACAATAGCTTCGTATTCTTTTTGTATGTCTACAAGTCCTTGGGTAGTAATGTAATTGGCCATATTATTAGTCTTGTTTAAGTCTTATTAGTTGTCTTGATATATATCTTAATATAAGAATAGTTAAGCCAGCTTTTGTCAAGTTGAATTCCAGGTTTTGAGACTTCTTGACAAAAAAGAGTTTGACCGTTCTAATTAGAACAGATGTCTACAGCAAAAATTCAAACAGGCGATACCGTTCAAGTTATATCAGGCAATTACCGTGGCACGGTCGGAGTCGTAACTAAAGTTATCATAACAAAAGCACGCAATGGATTAACAATGAAGCGTGCTAGTGTAAGTACTGTACCCAAAATCGCAAAATATCGAAAGAGCCAGAGCGTGCAAGGAACAACTTACCCAGGTCAAAAATTTGATATTGACCGAACAATAGACCTATCCAATCTTAATTTATTTACTGGATCAACAATCTCTAAATCCATGATAGAATTAAAGGACGGCAAAAAAGTTCGCGTTTATAAAAAAACTTCTGAAACTGTCACAAAAGAAAAAGTCGCCAAGATCAAGGTAGGCCCACAATTAGAAACAGATTCCAAATAACTAGATTAAGCAATCTTAGTTTATATTATACAAGTACCAATTAAACTCTTTTCATTTTTAAAATATGGCTAGCAATATCCCACCCGTCAAATTAGATACACAAGCTCTTTTTGATACAGCTTTTAATACTGTAGCTAAAACCAGCCCCAAAATAAACAAATTTTCACTCCCTTCTGTTGATTCTGTAGTAATCAATGTAGGGGTCGGAAAAAACGACAATAAACAAAAACAAGATATAGCAGATTATCTACAAAAACTCACTGCTCAAGTTCCAAAAAAAGTTTCCTCTAAAGTATCCATCGCCTCTTTTAAGGTTCGAAAAGGAGATACTGTTGGTTTAGTTGTTAGTCTTCGCGGTCAACGGGCCAGAGATTTTCTTTTGCAATTAATCTATATCGCATTGCCTCGAACAAGAGATTTCAAAGGTGTCAAGGCAACTGCCTTCGATAAGGATTTTTCAACCTATTCATTAGGTATTGATTCTTCGGCAATTTTCCCTGCGGTTGGTTTCGATACTTCCATTAATTTTGGGATGCAGATGAATATCAAATTCAAACACAAAACTCCGCTTAACCCAAGCTACCTAACGGCCCTGAGCTTCCCTTACAAAAAAGTAGCATAATCATAAATTTAACCAACTAGAAAATAAGAATAATATAATTAAATAATATGGCTAGAAAAGCAATGATTGTAAAAGCGCTCAAGGAGCCAAAATTCAAAACAAGGACAGTTCGCCGATGTAAGGTCTGTGGTCGAAATCGCGGATATTTACGATACTTCGATATGTGCCGAATCTGTGTGCGAGAGCTAGCTATGAAAGGTGAGCTAAACGGCTTTTTCAAAAGCAGTAAATAATAATTAAAAGATAATTTCAAACCAAGTAAATATAAAATACCTATGTCAATGTTCGACCTAATGAGTGATTTCGTAGCCCGAGTCAACAACGCTGTAACAGCACAAAAATCTACTGTGAAAGTACTAAAAAACAATTTAGTAACTCAAGTATGTAAAAAACTAGTTAAATTGAACTATTTTGAATCCTTCGCTGAAGGTGAAGACTACGAGTTAGAAGTCGTTTTAACCAAAAATATTACTAAGCTTACCAGAATTTCCAAACCAGGAAAGCGGGTTTATACAGGTTTCGAAAAGTTCCCACGTGTAATCGGCGGTAAAGGATGGAATATTATCACATCATCAAAAGGTGTTCTTACTAACTTCGAGGCTAAAGAGCAAAAAGTAGGAGGTGAATTACTTTTTCAAATCATTTAATACTATCCAAAAACTCTTTCTGTCATCACCAGTGGCAGATTTTTGGTAAATATTTTCTTTTGTTATGACTCATACAGTTCTACTTTTTTATAAATTTGTTAATATCTCGAACCCACAACAAGTATTAAATTCTCAGCAGAATCTCTGCAAATCCTTAGGTCTCAAAGGTAGAGTTATTATATCTGGCGAGGGGATTAACGGCACGCTAGAAGGCCTGAATTCCGATTGCGGCGAGTATATAAGACAGATGCACCAGATAGATGTTTTTAGGGATATAGCGTTCAAGCAGAGCGTAGGCAGCGGATCGTGCTTTCCAAGGTTATCAATTAAGGTTCGAGAGGAGATTGTCACGACCAAGCTACCTTATACAAAAGACCTTGGTCCTCATTGCGGCTTTACCGGGAAATATTTATCCTCTGAAGAATTAAATCAATGGTATGGCGATGGTCGCGAATTTTATATGGTTGATATGCGTAATGACTACGAGTACAACATTGGGCATTTTAGAGGTTCTATTTTGCTCAAAAATCTAAAAAACTTTAGGAATTTACCCGATATATTGCCTGAATTAGAACATCTCAAGGGTAAGACAATAGTAACTTGCTGTACCGGCGGAGTCCGCTGCGAAAAAGCTTCTGCTTTCTTGATGTATAATTATTTCAAAGACGTTTATCAATTACAGGGCGGTATTGCAACCTATGTAGAGAAGTACCCCAATCGAGATTTTCTTGGTAAGCTATATGTCTTTGACGGGCGGCTTGCCCTCGGGATCGATACTGACAAACCAGATCATATTATTGTTGGCAAGTGCAGTATCTGCGACGTCCAATCCGAAAATATTACTGATTATTGGTATCTGAATAAGCGTCACCACGGTGTTGTTTGTAGTGATTGCGTTCTTCGGGACGATGTTAAACTAACTAAAGAAATAATTAACCCGGAACCAATTAAGTGTTAGATTGGTAGTCTCTTGACGATGGCTTTTGTATTTGGTTGTAGGAGATAATAATTAGGAAAGCCAGATTTTCGGCGATCATATTCTTTTTGGTTACTGCTTTTGACCTTGGCAATCTCGCCTTCAAATAATGCATTTTGAACCTCAATATCTTTGAACAGCCTGTCCATCTGAACTCGTCGCCCGATAAATTCATCATAATCTAGGTCAAATTGCTCTTGCCAGACTGTCATTAATACCGATCCTTTAGCAAGGCGTCCGTTGGTACCGAGAGTTGGTTTATTGTTGCATTCTTGAATTGACTTGGCTATTGAGGTTGACAATTTAGAATTGCTCGGTATATCTAAGCTAGTGAAGTATTTAATGGTCTCGGTCTTTTTTGGTTCGAGGCTTGCGCAAAATTGGTTAATTGTTTCGACATTAAAACCTTTGTTGACTAAGGCTTGGCAGCTTTGGATGTAGTTATTTCTGTATTGAATTAGGGAAGGAATATAAGAAACAGATTCAAGGTTTTGTTTTAGGATTTTTAGGGAATCCTCGTATGAAAGCACAATGTTATTCAAATTATTATCAAAATATTTATAAGTTAGGATATTAGATTCGTTGGTTATTTGCGAGTAATTGCCATTTACAACAAGCTTTTTGCTCAAGTAGTCGTCCATCGAAGATTGTTGCGAGCTGTCATCGGTAATAATAGGCTGCATGCTGCAGCTACTGGCAACATTTGTGTTAATGTATTTGTCCAAACTCTGGGTATAAGTGAGTAGGTTTGTCACTGTATTGCTGTGGTCAATTTTAATTTTATTGATTTGATTTTGATTTGATAAATGTATAATCTCTAGCCCAGCTGGCTGAATTGATATCAGATACCATCCTAATCCGCTTATAACTAGGCCAAAAGCTAGTATCCAAACGAATCTATTTTTCCAAGATTTTTTTCGCAGAACTGGAGCGGGGGGTAGGATCTCGGCTTTATCTTTTTTGGAACGGCCGAAACTGAACCAAGAATTTTTAGCTTTTTCAAGGTCTTGATTTTCGGATTTTGAGGAAGTTTGGCTTGAATTTGAGTAAAAATTATCATCTGGATTCTTTTCTGAACTCGGTGATTGATAATTATTGTAAATGGCTTGAATTTTGGCAAAGTCATTATCGTCAGTAGGCCGGTTGGGTTGCTCGCTCATAAAATTGTTAACGATATTGGCAGCCTGATGTTTGTTTTGGTCGTTTTTGGATATGTCGTTAGAGCTCTTGTTGTAGTCGTCTAGTAAAGGATTCGGTTTATAATTAGACATATTTTGTGTTGGCTAATAGTTCTATTATACTGTTAACTAAGTTTTGCATAATATCCAGTATTTCGTCAAATTAAGAATTTATCTATCTCTCGGGACTTTGAGATAATCTAGAGAAAAACTCATCATTTCTTTGAATCCAGGCATAAGCGTTGTGTCCGCAAAGTTGGTAACGACACCTGGACGGGGTTCAGAGATTTTTATAACTATCATTACTTCAGCGTTGGTGGTAGGGCCGTAACCGATTAATGTATGGTCGAATAAGCCTTTTTCGGTGTTGCAGGTGTAATCGCAGGGTTTATCGTCGTGTTGCCTCGTGATTTGAGCGGTACCAGTTTTGGCCGCGACGCTGTATCCAGGAATGCTATTACGGCCGACTTGCTGACCTAAATACCCTTCGTCAATTACAGCTTGCATATATCCTGTAGTTAGTTTTGCACTTTTTTCGGTAAATATGGATTTTGGTTCTGGTCGATTTAGAATTGAGTCACTCCCGTGGCCATCGTCAATTTTGCCATTTTGATCTACTATCTTTTCGACGAGAAACGGCTCTACCATCTGACCTTTGTTCGCTAAGGCTGTGTAGGCCCGAGCAAGTTGAATGGTACTAATAGCAATCCCTTGACCAAACCCGTGCTGAGCAAAGCAATATTGACAGTCCATATTCTTTTCGAGGCTACTTAAATTACCATTACCGCCCCCTGCAAAGGTGGCCTCAGTTGGCTTGTTAAACTCGAACTTGTTGACAAAATAGTCTCGGAGCTTGACATTGCCCAAGCTGTCTGTAATATCAGATATCATAGTATTAATAGAATCTCTAATTGTGAGCTTGAGGTCGTTTTGCCTGCCTGAATAAGAAATATTTTGGGAATTACTAATTCGTAGCTCCGCACCGTTTAATTCTTTGTAAATTTTGCCATTTTTATCATAATCGGCTTTTTTCCAGTCTTCTGGTACTCCGATACGCTGGCCTTGGCTCCCTGTGGTACCTTTTTCATATTCGGTTAGTGCAGCGGCCACCGTAAGCGGTTTCATAACAGACCCGACTTCATAATCTTCGCTAGTTGCGACATTTCGATAGGTGGATACCTCGCCTTGACCGTATAAATTTGGATCGAAGCTTGGAGCTGAGGCAAGGGCTAAGATTTTTCCGGTCTTGGGGTTCATTACTACCATAGAGGCGTTGCGAGGTTTGCCGTTGGCGTTGGTATTTTCTTTTATGGCTTTTGCTAGTATTTCCTCGGCTTTTTGTTGCATTGTCATATCTAGAGTTAGGTAGATATCGGAGCCATTTTGGGCTGGGAGAGAATCTTCGTTATTGAGCTTGTTGCCAAGAATAACCGTACGCCCGTTTCGCCCGGCCAGTGTTGAGCAGTATTTTTGCTCCAGCCCGTAATAGCCAATAGCATAATCGAGGCTTGAGGCGCCGCTTCGGTCGTTATCTTCGATCATTTGCCTGCACTCAGTTTTGACGCCCTCTTGGCGGCTAACATTGTATTTGGGGATGTAACCAAGAGTTGCACCGAGTAGGTCGCCATAGGGATAGGAACGAGTTATATTTTCGCGAACTCCGAGCCATGTAAAATATGCCATTTTGTTGTCGCTTTGATCTATGAGATAGTTTGCCACTTTTTTTTGAAATTCAGTAATACCTTTGACCAAAATTACGTACCGCGATGGGTTTTCTTTTGTGGTTTCTAGATTGATTAAGTCCAACACGGTATTATATGGAAGGTTGAGATTGCCGGCCAGCCCCGAGGCCAAATCTTCAGTTTTGAGTTTATTTTTGTTAATTATAGACTTGAGAGCTAGAGGGTCGATTGAGAGATTGGCTGTATTTTGAGTGCTAGTTAACGAAATCTTTGGCTGGTTTCTAGCGAAATCTTGAATGTATATTTGGCCTTTTTTTTGATTTTCGATAATGCTTCGCCTGACAACCCCGCTTCCAGCGTCAATTGTATTATTGGCAGACACATAATAATTAAAAATTTGGAGATTGGCCAAATGCAATATAAGTAATCCAAAGATCACAAAAGTCCCAAATTTAACTACGTTTATTCGGCCCCTTGTAGCTATCCACGCGTAAATTGCCGACACCAATATAGAAATTTGCATCTTGAGGCTCTTGCCAAAAATGGAGAATATTCCGCTTGGAGCCGTCTTTTTGGTAGTTGTCCTAGTTTTTGCTTGCTTGCTTTTTGGTTTTTCAAATTCCCGATAAATTGACTTAGTGCTAGGTGAGGTAAAGTTACTATTTTTGGTACTTTTTGTTGGTCGGGTATTAGAATCAGTTAATTGAGCAAAGCTTTCGTGAATTTTTGTGGTCAATTGTTTCAAATTAGACTGTTCACGGGATATAGTTTTTAGGTTATTTATGTTTAATTTTATTTTTGCCATCGCGGACTTGATTTTTTATTTGTCTTTGAATCTATAAAAATATTCGTCTTTTTTGTCCAGTCGGCAATCAATTATTGCGTATTTACGCCCAAGATATTGCATAAATGTAGACTTTTTGAGAAGTTTTTCTGGCCACTCAACGAAGGCAATATTATCAACATTGGTTAACTCTTCTTCAATCCAGCTAAGGTCGTTATCTTCAATTGGGTTAAGCCGGTGTAAATCTAGATGGGTGATTTCTTGATAATTTTGGCTACTTGCCATTCCAGCTGCTTTGAGCGGGTATTTTTGCATCAGGGCAAAAGTTGGCGAGCTGGCCTCTATTTCAGTACCCAGAATTTTACATAGTTCGGTTACCAAATGAGTTTTTCCGCTTCCCATTTCGCCTCGAAGGAAGAAGAGGGAGATTTCTTTATTGGTGATTAAGGTGCTTGCTATGTCGAGAAGCTTGTCGAGATAAATCTTTTTATTCATCGGGACAGATAAGGTTTTTGGCTTATCTTTTTTGCCGCCGCCGCCCATAAAGCTTTGGGGTTGCACACCTTCGAGGAAATCAACTAATTTGTAGCTGTCGGGATGCTGGCGGACTTTATTTAGGGCTGCTTCCTCAATTTGTCGTACACGTTCTCGAGTTACGTGAAACACATAGCCAATTTCTTCAAGCGTGTGTCCGATATTAGTACCGTCGAGCCCAAATCTTAAGAGGACAACTTTTTTCTCCCTTGGTTCTAAGCAGTCTTCAATAATCTTCATAATGTGGTGATGGAGAAGTTTATTGGATGCTTCGTCAATAGGTTGAATTGTTGATTCGTCCTGAATCATATCTACCATTTGAGTGTCAGTTTCGTCGCTAAAACCGACCATAGTATCAATCGAGATAGTGTCTTGGCTAATTCGTTTGAAGTAATAAATTGTATCTACATCGACTTCTAGGCGTTCGGCCATTTCATCGTCAGTTGGATCTCGGCCTAATTCATCGACCAGCATTTTTCTCTCTTTTCTAAATTTGTTTAGTTTTTCTTCAACGTGAACAGGTAGTCTAACGGGCTTACTTTGGTCAGCCAAGGCACGTTTTATGCTTTGATCTATCCAGTAGTTGGCATAAGTACTAAATTTATATCCACGTCGCCAATCAAATTTTTCTACGGCACGGAGTAATCCCATATTCCCTTCTTGAATCAAGTCCAAAAAGGCTAGGTTTCGTCCCATATATCGCTTTGCTAAGTGGACAACCAATCGCAGATTAGCGTTATTTAACTCTCGTTTGGCAGCTTGGTCGCCTTGCTCGATGCGTTTAGCTAACTCAACTTCCTGATCTTTGGTCAAGAGCGGATATCGATAAATATCTCGAATGTAGTTCTGGGCAGCGTCGTCAGATAATTCACTAGAATCGAAGTCAAATCCGTTATTGTCAGTGAGTTTTTCGGCCAGCTCTATTTCGAGTGAGGAGTTCCCAGCCTCGTCATTGATACTGTTCCAAAGGTTGTCTAAAGTGTTGACATAATTAATTGGCGATCCGGAGTCCTCACATAAATCGATAATATCTTCGACCAGTTCAATGTTATTTTCTGGAAAAGGAATAGCGTAAAGCACCTCGTCTTCGGTAACGAAACCTCGAGAAATCCCCTGTTTGATCATATCAACAATTTTTTGCTGAAAATTCAAATCTTCCATCTGGAAGTCAGGATAGAGGGAAGCATCGTTATTAATGAATTTTTTTAGGGTTTTGTTTTTGTTTTTACTTTCTCTAATTTTGGCCTTTTTTTTCATTTTGACTTTAACTCCGTCATCTCTAGTTAAATATCGGCGACTGCCTTTTTCCTCGATGTTTTCGTTATCGAGGGCTTTTAGCCTATTCATCTCAGCTGCCGAAACCAGGTTAAGTCCAAGAATACCTTTGCGAGTAACTATTTCTTCTGAGTTGGTATTTTTTTTGTTGTCGAGATCCAAAAAATCATCCCCTTTACCTTTTCCGCCGTCTTTTTTGCCAAGCTTTAGTTTATCACCAGAATCCGAGTCCTCTTTTTTTGGAGGCTTAGTGTTCATAATCTTAGTGATTTTTGGGGCGCGGACTTTTGCGGTTTTAGCAGATCCTATCGTCAATCTTTTACGGTCCGATGACGATCGTTTTTGGATTTGAGCACCTTCTTCTACTTCTCCAATATTGTGTTTGAGTGTTTCTGCGATGGTCTTCCTTGGCATATTTGGTAGTTAAAATAATTATAAAAATTTGTAAAAATATGTTACTATATTAAAAAACTTAATTGAAATAACTAAAAATTATAATTTATTTATGGAGTTTCTTGATTTTATTTGTTTCGACTTGAAGGTTGAGACTTATTTGACTAAAATTGTATTGCCCGATAGATTATGATATAATATGATTGTATTCTAATAATATCGAGAGTATATAACAATTAATAGTTTTGTACTATTTTTTAAAACAGATAGCCCAGAATTAGCTTTTGCAATGTATCAAATCAAATAAAAAAGTATTAATCAAAAAACGTCAAGCCAAATTAATTTTTAAAAAACAATTTTATGCTGATAATCGTCGAGTCTCCCGCAAAAGCCAAAACAATATCTCAAATTCTCTCAGGTTTCAAAGAGTTTCAGGGGTCCTATGTACGCGCCTCTAAAGGACATATTAGAGTAATCAGCGATACAAATAAAACCGTTGACGGCAAAAAACTCGAAATTAGCGGAATAGATATTGATAATAATTTTAACCCGATATATGACATTGACGAGTCTAAAAGAGATGTCATTTTAGAACTAAAAAAATTAGCCAAAAATTCTGACGTTATCTTGTTTGCAACCGATGAAGATCGAGAAGGTGAAGCTATTAGCTGGCATTTGTCAGAAATTCTAGGTATTAAAGATAAGTCGCAAGTCAAGAGGATGGTATTTCACGAAATTACCAAAAACGCCATTCTCAAAGCCATTAAGGAACCACGAGACTTAGATCTAAATTTGGTTGCGGCCCAAAAAGCTCGACAAGTCCTCGATAAGTTAGTCGGGTACAAATTGTCGCCAATACTTTGGAAAACCCTCGGCAATTACAGTCTTAGTGCAGGCCGGGTTCAATCACCAGCGCTTCGGCTGATCTGTGGACGCGAAGGAGAGATTAATATATTTGTACCTCAAGAATATTGGGAAATACGCGGGAAATTTGTCCCCTTTAGTTCTGGGATCAGTATTAATAAGCCGAACAGCCAGAGAACTACGTCGACAGACTTTGAAAAGCTGATTCAGGCTTTTGACAGCCAGCGGCTACTCCCAGTATAGTCCACCAATCTCGCTGATTATTTTGTCTAATTCTTTTAATTGTTCAGGGTTTTTACTGCTGGCAGTTACCCGAAACCATCCCTGTCCTTCAGGAGAGTTAATACCGGCGTTTGGTTGGAGTTTGGTTTTTGTAAGTGCGGTATAAAGTTCTGCGCCGCAGGAATCAGCTTGGGCGTAATCTTGCTTCTCGCCTGGACTTGATTTGCTTAGATCTGCTGACTTGATAATATCATTGTACTTTTGGCTGTCTTTGAGATGGATACTTGAGCTTGGAAAGTAGATATAATCAGTTCGCCCAATTGGAAGAACGCGAGTAACTTTGTCGCTAACTTTGACGGTATTGGTATTGCAGGTGATATTGGTTAATCCGCTGACACTAGGAACTTCAAGCGTAATAACGGCCTTAGTTTCGGCTTTTGATAATGAAAATTGTTTAGTTGAAATACTTCCCACTTGCCAATCAGTTGGATAAGCTAACTGAAAGTTAGGAAAATCGCCGTAGCTATAAGTGGTTTTTTTAATCTCGGACTTAACGCTATTTTGGTTAGTAGCGCTACTTGGAGTCATATTGGTTTTTTTGGATATGTTCTTGATTAGCTCTGGGTTAAGACTTATAAAGGCGATACTAATGACTAAGATTAATATTAATCCGACAATTGGAATAATCAGTTTTTTGAGTTTTTTGTTAAATGTTAGTTCGGATGTCTTTTTGTTTGGTTGAGTCATAGCTTGTTTTAATCACGATTTATTTGCTAGTTTTTATTGTTATGATTTTTATATTTATATATGTTATTTTTTTAGTCAAGAAATTTTTTGAATTAATTTTATTTTTGGAATAGCGAGGCTTCAAGATTACTGGCATCTCCTGTTTTGTTATTGAATGAGGCCATGGTTATCGCAAGCCTTGCTCGAACGGCCGTCATAGATTGTTTGATCTGCGTACCGAACTGCCCTTGCAGTTTTTTTAACATCTGGGTAATGGGATTTGGCTGAGTCGGATCCTCGGTCAAGGTCAATGGGTATCTACCGTCGCTTTGAGTAATCTCCAATTTGTCTAAATCAGGGATATTAGCATTAATTTCGGGTTTGAGTTGAATTTGGTCGACTAATTTGGGTAATGGAGTTGACACACTGGCCACCGCGGTGATTGGAACAAACTTGGGTTCAAAAATTTCGAATGGTGGGACAAAAAACTCGCTACTGTCTTCGAGTTGAGGAATAGATATATCGGGTAGGGCTTGGCTAATTCGCTGATTTAGACCGCTTTGAAAAATATCATCTTGGTTGATTGGAGGTAGGAAGCTTGGAAACTCTTCGACTGGGGAGTCGTCAGAATCATCGACATTTAATGTAGGGGCTGAAACTATGGGGAGCGGAACTTGGTCTTGGAACTCAGGAGGCGGGGATAAATTTGGAGATGCGATTTGTGGGGGATTTTTTTTGGCAGTGGCTTCAAGGAATAAGCTCTCCCAATCAACCTGGTCTTCTACGGGTGCCTCAATTGGGCTAGGGGGAACTGGCGTGGCGGTCGAAACGGGACTTGGTTGAGTGGTATTGCCAAAAAAGTCATCCTCAGGTAAAGCCTCGAGGCTTGTAAATGGCTGTAATATCGGCTCAATGGGAAGGAGGGGCTTTTGAGCAGAAGAAACTCGAAGAGCTTTTAAACGAGCCATCGCAGGGCTAACGGTTGGAAGTGAAGCATCTTGATCAACTTGATCATCCGATAGGGTTGAATTAGGATTGGACACTGGTTAAATTGTGCTAAATTTCTGATATAAATCAATATAATTATCCATATTATATATAAGCAATAAGTTATTGTCAACCAAAAATCAATGGCTAATGTTGACAAAAATCCAGCGACTAATAAGTATAAGAGTATTAATCAATAAAACAAATCACAGATTTTTAAGCAAAATAAATATGACAAACAAAATTACAGACAATAATCAATTACCCAAAAATCCTAAGAATCCATCATTAAATCCAGTTAGCGCTAACAGCGAATTTGATTTTAGCTTTGACGTGACCAAAATTAGCCTACTTGCCGTTTCTCTCTTAGCAATTCTGGGTATATTTTTGTTTGGGTTTAGCGGCGTACCGGCAATTCTTGATAACACTTCTGACTCTCAGCTTGCACGTAGTCAATCAACGGCAAGTGTCAAGGCAACGGCGGACAAGAAAAAAGCAGATGAATTGATTAAGCAAGAAAGCAGTAAACTGACCTTCGTTGATAAAAAAGCTATGATGAAAATTGCTAATTATGGCGACCTGGAGATTAAACTTCTGGACAAAATTGCCCCAAAGAGCGTCGAAAACTTTATCCGATTAACAAATCGTAAATTCTACGACAATAAAATTGTCCATAGGATAGTTAAGCAACCAACATTTACTGTCCTACAAGGCGGTCAGGCAGTTGGCCAAGATCCCAAAACCTCGGCGGATGGAACCACGGTTATGGATGAATTATGGGAGGTAGCGCCAGATCAAGTCCAGGATCAACAAACAGGTACTTTTACCGTCAAGAATACTCCTAAATTCAAATCAACAGAATATTACAAAGATTACATTGCTGAAAAAGGATTGGTAACTTATCCAAAAGGAACGATCTTAATGGCAAAAACCAAAGAAGCCAACTCCGCAACTACTGAATTTTTTATCTCGCTTGCTGACACAACTCTGCCGGCTCAATATACCGTTTTTGGGATAGTTAACCCAAGTAATTTTGGGGTATTAGACAAGATTAATGCTGAAGTTGGAGTTGAGGCTACTGTTACCAGTCAAGGTCAAGCTGATCCAACTGACGGAAAGCCTAATAAAGAGATTAAGTTTACATCGGTAACTATCGAATAGTTCGCGAGCCTCTTGACAATTTGCAATGATTTGGATTACTTTTTAGTCAATTAATCCTTATATTATATAACACCATCTTAACCTATGTCAAAACCACAAAAACAACGAACATTTGTAATGCTAAAGCCAGACGCAGTGCAACGCTCACTGATTGGAGAAATGATCAAGCGAATTGAGCGTACAGGCCTAAAACTAGTCGGTCTAAAATTGGCAGTTTGCGATGAAAAAAGGTTACTCGAGCATTATGCCAAAGACGACGCCTGGTATCTCAAAAAAGGACTTGGAATTGTCGATGGAATGAAAAGTCGAGGCGAAGAAATTACACGAGAACCTATCGAATACGGTAAAGACATTGTTCGGGCCTTAGTCAAGTTTATGATGGTTGGTCCAGTAGTTCAGATGGTTTGGGAAGGTAATGAGGCCATGGTCGTTGTCAAGAAGATTGCTGGGACAACTGAGCCATCCACAAGCGATGTAGGTACACTTCGGGGAGATTTCACTATCGATTCTTATAATCTGGCCAATATGGATAATCGAGCAGCTCGAAATCTTATTCACATCACCGATCCAGCTGACGGGGCCGAAGAAGCTAATCGTGAAATTGCTATTTGGTTCCAAGAGTCCGAGTTGCTTAGCTATCGATTGCTAGTCGACGAAATGCTGTACGACGTAGATCTTAACTCAACGTTAGAATAGTTAAAAATCCACAATTACAAATCTAATCACAGCTCGCTTTATATGGTCAACAATTTTAGGAATAAAAACAAAAAAATTTGGTACTCTATAATCTTATTCGCGATACTTTCGGTTGTCGTAATCGGCCTTATAGTCTACAATAAACTAGGTGAAAACAGAAGCGTTAATCGAGTTAATATGGCTGGGGATTCAAGTCAGTCGATGACCAGTAGCCTCCCTAATTCGGCTAGCTCCCAAAGTTTCGGGGATAAACCTATGGATATTATGCCACCGGCATTAACCATCCCAAAATAAAATTATAAAATAACATTAACTTCTAATTATTATGTTCAAAATTTTATGTCATTTAATCGCTAACATTGCTGTAATTTACATTTTAGCAGGTATTTTTGGGAACTTCATTTTGGGAGACGTGGTTCAAGTAGGCATTTTTATAGTCGTATTATCTCTACTGAATTGGCTTGTCGTACCTCTTGTCAGACTTATTTCATTTCCGGTAACATTTTTGACCTTTGGGCTATTTAATATTGTAATAACTTTGCTTGCCGTGCTTACTGCCCTTAATCTGACTAAGGGGGTCTTAATCTATGAGACTGGCATTGCTTATTTTATACTTTTGATAATTTTGACGCTTGCCCTTTCGCTTAGCAATACTTTGATTAGTAATTTTGTTAAGTAGCTATATGATTGACCTATCTGATGAAAACGACCTGAACACACAACGATCTCTGTTTGTGACGGGCGACGACGGTCAAAGCATCTATGGATTTAGAGGCAGTACGGTCGATCTTATCTTGAACTTCGAAGAATTTTATCCAAAAAGCCGTGAAATTATTCTTAATCAAAACTATCGCTCCACGAAGGCAATTTTGGACTTAGCAGAAAAAATCCTCTCTCTCAACCCGAGGCAAAAATTCAAAGAATTATTTACAGATAACCCAGACACAAATTTGGATGTCAATTACTATATTGCCCGAAACCATCAAGACGAAGGGCGTTACATTGTACGGCATATGTATAATTATTTTGTCCAAAAAGATACCTCTCGCGTCTCCACAATAAACACTGATTTAGGCAAGTCTAATCAGGTGAGGATAGAATCATTCGATGATGAATATGTGCGTGAGCAAGCCCAAATCAATAACCGACCAAAATCGGGCATATCCAATATGTTTGATACCTATTTAGAGACCTCCACGACTTCGTTTTCTACTGGAAATCTCTGGCAAAGTAGCGATAGATTTAATCACTATAATCCTAATAGTTGGAATATCCCAACTGTCGATTGGGAAAAATACACCGGTCTTAATAGTGTGGCTGTTCTCTATCGAACGCATGCCCAGTCACAGGCATTAGAGGCCGTTTTTAATAGTAATCAATTGCCATACCGGTTAGTTTCAGGGACTAGATTTTTGGATAGAAAAGAGGTTAAAGACGTAATTTCCATTCTTCGATTTGCTTTTAATAGTCAGGACAAACTGGCCATAGGGCGGTTCCTTCCTTTGATTTTGGATGGAGTGGGGCCAAAAACTCTCGAAAAAATTATCGCTTTTATGGAGGATAGTAACTATCCCTTGGCACCAAAATATCAAGACCTAGTGACCAAAACATTGGGATCTATCAGTCAGGCCTGGTTATCAGATTTTCCATTAATTGATTTTTGTAAGTCGTTGATAGAGAGTTTGGGATATCTTGCCCACCTCAAAAAGAATTACCCAGTCAAAGAAGAGTACGATTCAAGGCTCGAAAATATACAAGAATTGTATTCGCTAATGCTTCCATTCGACACCGAGGAGTCAGCTGGCGAACCCCTGTACACAAAATTAGGACTATTTCTTGAGCGCGTAAGCCTAATGTCTAATATGGACAACAAGCAGGACGATAACACCCCAAAAATCAACCTTATGACACTCCACCAGAGCAAGGGGCTAGAATTTGACATAGTATTTTTAGTTGGTATTGAGGATGGTCTATTACCTCACCAAAATAGCCTGTACGAGCCTAATGGATTGGAGGAGGAAGTTAGACTGGCTTATGTAGGGGTTACTAGGGCCAAAAAACAATTACATTTAATATCGGCGGAGAGTAGGGTTTTGTTTGGGCAGATTAAAGCAATGCCAGTTAGCCGTATATTTAGGCCGTTTCTCGATCGGTACAGCAAGCGCGTAATAGATTAGCTTGACAGAATTTGCAACTTTGGGTTTATTCTAAACAGTACTAATAATTAATTATTAAGCTTATTACATCGCTGTGCCAAAACAATCAGGAAGAAAACCATCTAAAAAAAGACGACAAAGAGAAACCAAGTTTCAAGATGACAAGATATATTTCGAGGGCAAAGTTGTAGAAACTTACCCAGCCACAGTGTTCGGAGTTGAAGTCCAGAGAAAAAATGGATTAGAACCAATACTAGTTCGAGCTGGTTTAAAAACTATCCTGAAGCTTCGAAAAGTTATGGTCATCAAAGGCGACACTGTAAGACTTGAAATGAATCCTGAAGATATGGCTAGTGAAGACGGTGCACTCAAAGGAACGATTATCGGTCGAGCCATTGTGCCACCCAGACTTCCACAAGCATAGCGTGTAATTTACGGGCGAATAAATATTTTAATTATTAACATCCTATAGCCATTTAACAAATTTGATTTTATGAAAGTATTAGTTTCTTTAACAGGACGAGGGAAAAAATTAGCTAGACGCGGTCGCATGGCACAGGGCTACTTTGCTAGACGCAAAGGAATCCTTAGGTTCTATGCATTTGCTGAGAGTTCAATCGGTAATAGGATTAACTCTAGACAAGCTATCCCAAACAGCAAAAAACGTGCAAAAAAATATTAATTTAACCAGTGTATTATAATTATGATTCGTATCGCAGGTGTTGTCATTAACACCAATAAACAAGCAAGATTTGCACTTACACCTATCAAAGGAGTCGGGAAATCGAATGTCAAAAAAATCTTAGAGGTGATGAATATTGATCCCACCAGTAAGCTCGGAGAATTGTCTGATGAAATTATAGTAAAACTCCGTAATCACATTGAGGATACCTATATTTTGGAAGCCGATCTAAGACGACAAGTTCAAGCAAATATCAAGCGATTGATTGAGATCAGTGCGCATCGAGGGCTTCGACATAAGGCAGGTCTTCCAACTCGAGGACAAAGAACTAAGACTAATAGTCGAACTGTTCGAGGTAACAAGAGAACTTCACTCGGAAGCGGCCGTATCAAACCAAAATAGATTAAGTAATTTCAATCGATTTGATTTCAGTTATTATCTTAAGTCCTACATTTGTAGGGCATTTTGTTTGGATAAATTAACACAAAAAACCAACTCAGTGAGAGTTGGTATAAAAATATATAGGTCAACTAGATTATTTTTTTTGTTTGGCTAATGATAGAGACATTGTTAAAGCTAAGCTAAAACTTGTGGCCATTAACGCGGCCAAACCAAATATGAATCCGATATTATTTCCTGTTTTGGATAGCATACCTGAGGCATTAACCATAATCTTCTTGCCAGTATCAAAAGTAGATCCGCCGTCAATTCTAGCATTAAGTCCTTGTACACCTAGTTTAGATCCTGTTGGGGTATTGACACAGGTGATTGTTTTATCTTTTAGTGTGCAAATACCAGCTGGTTTGGAATCTCCAATTCCGAATAATAATTCTTTTGGAAGGATCTTATTGTCAGGGAGTTGGAAGGTACAAGTGGTTGTAGAATTTACGGTTACGGCCTTGCCACCGTTGCATTGAATGTCAATGTTCTTGAGATCCCCGATGGTCAAACCGCTCCTTGCAAAGTTTGACTTGACTCCTGGTAAATCGACATTACCGCCAGCCTTAATCACTCCGTTGGATAAACTTCCAACTGGGCAGTCTCCTGGGACTAATGAGCCTTGAACAGGGGAGAAAATACCTAAACTCATCACTCCAGTTATATTACAGCTTGTTCCGTTGCTATATGCGGCTGGACCAGAATAGGTAGAACCAGTAGTTGTAATATATCCACTGACTAGCTCGCCTATTTTACCGCTTAGCTCTCCCATAGGGTTTGATCCAAGAGTGGTAGTCGCCGCTTTTAGAGTAACGGGGGCTGAGCTCATCTCCCCGACTAGGTTTAATTTAGCAGTTTGGCTACCTGGAGTTGCACCGCTGGTTGGAACTTGTGTACATGTTAAACTTGCATTAATTGTACCATTGTTAGAAATTTGACACGGAGTGCTTAAACTATTAGCTGTTGAAATCTGGGCGTTGATCCCTGAAATTGGCATTGCATATGTATTGTTCATTGCGCCTGTCAAAGGAAAGTCACATAGAGTAAGGTTCCCGATGGTAATTGTGACTGGTGTACATGTACCGTTGCCAGTTTGATCTGCTGTGATAACTGTGCTCATAGCTGTACCTGCGGCTAGGTTGATTGGGGCTGAATTGGTTTCTCCGGTTAGATTTAGAGTTGCAGTTTGAGCACCTATGGTTCCACCAAGACTTGGTACGTTGGCACACACAAGAGAGGCGTTAGGGGTAGCATTATTGAATATTTGACAGTCGGCAGAGCTATTAGTTACTGTGCTTATTTTGGTTTTTATCGGAGCTAGCGGTAGTGTATACTGACTCATTACATCACCAGTGAGTGGATAGCTACATGTTGTTAAGTTTCCAACGGATATTTGGCTAGGGCTACAAGTGCCGTTGCCGGTATTTGTTTGAGTAATTTGAGTTCCGTTAGTTATGACAGTCCCAGCTTGTACATTTACAAACCCTTTGTTCATCATCCATTGTACAGTAGGTTGCAAAATAGCAATTTCGCGAGCTCCTATTTGGGTATTTGATGGAACTGGAATATTGTTACAAGTTAGAGTAGATCCTGATACGGTACATGGATTTGATTTTCCGTAATCTGAGGTAGTATTTCCACCTGTTACAAGTAATGCAGCCATTAGTCCTTGACTTGGAAGCGTGTACAGACTTGTAGGTGAACCTGTTAGAGGAAAGCTACAATTAGCAGTAGAGCCTTGAAGTGCAATGTTGCCTGTTCCACAATTACCAGTTCCAACATTAGAATTGGATATGGTAGTGCTGTATCCACATTGAGCAGGACTTAAAGTAAAGCTTTTTGGTGACCCATTCAATAATGGATTGGTCACATAAGCTGGAGCATCAATCCCGTATGCATACAAAGTATGTGGGTTATTGTCACAGTAAGCTTCTGGAATTCTAAAGTCGTAGCCATTTTTACCAGTGTTGTATGGAGCTGGTAAATCAGGTCGTACATAGCTAGCTGTAGTTTTGCCGATATATGTTCCATTTGATGTTGATCCGTCGATATAAAAATGTACATCAAGTGAAGTATTAGGAACATCTGCGTCAGTAGCCCAACCGCTGGCAACGCCAGTACTGGAAATACCATCTAACCAGCCATCAGGGGAGTTAGAGGTTATAGTTGCTGGGGTGGACAGTGTAGTGCCAACGACAGCAGCTGGCCTAGGAGTAGCAGGGATGCAGAGAGTCTCAGCTTCGGCATCTCCGCCATTTAAATCAGTTGCGTAAAGCTCGACAAAACCAAGCGTGTTACAGTCTTTTGGTCGGTATCCTGTACTATAAGCAATGGATTGTAGGCCTGCCGTTGGTGTTCCGTATTTCATACAGAGGGAAGTCAACGCTGGGTTAGAATCCAAATTATGGAATCCTTTGGCCGGTATCATGTAAACTCCGTATCCTTGTGGACATGCTCTTGCATTTGTAAGTGCTCCGTATGTAGCGCCGCCGTAACTACCACTTGAAGCTGTGACTGTTGCGACTTGGCACATTTGATTTTGGACTGTATCATTGGCAAAATTATTCATTATGTTTTCATATTCATTACCCTGACCCGCTAATCCGCTGTAAACATATGAACCATCTTGTTGCCCGACTGGAGTTGTACCAGTATTAAGTGCATTAACACCAGGGCATCTTCCCATCACGAAGATATTAGGCTTACTGGTACAAAGACCTTGGCTAAATGCTTGATTCCCGACATAATATGGCTGCATTACTCTGGTTCCGTTAGCTCCATTACAAGGAAATAGGCCGTACTGACTGCTAGTACAATTGCCGCCTATTGGGGCAGAGTTATCCAGACAAACTGTTGCTGTACAGTTAGTGCCTGCAAGCACACTCCCCGCTGGACAGGAATACACTGGAGCAGCTTGAGTGCTGATGCTAGTACTAATGCCAGTAACTAGGCCAAATAGCGAAAAAACCATACCGAGCGCTGCAAAAGAACGTGATAGAGCGAGATTTATATTTTTTTGTTTGGATGACATATTTTATTTTTGTTTTTTTGTATTTGATAAGATTATACCACAGGTAACAATAATTGACAAACAGAAATTATCAACCCTTGATTTTGGTATATTTAGAGGAGAAATTGTGTATGATAAAATTAGAGAATCAGGTGAGTAATCAATACAAAAAAAATCTAAAGGAAATCAGCTTATTGCCAAATGTGATTATAGGGCTACTTTTTGCCATCGTAATTGCTGCTGTTTTGTACTTTACACAAGGGGTTTTGTTGAATATCTTCTCTTCGTGGATTTTTCGATAAATATAAGTTAGTTTATTTTTGGCCAATTTGGGTATTCCAGAAGGTTTGAAATAGGTTCGGATTAGTTGCTTCGATTAGGGCTTGAGGGTTGCCTATGGCTTTTATTTGACCTTCATCGAGGACAAGAACCTGGTCACATTTGAGGCAGGTAGTCATTCTATGTGTGATAAAAAGAACGATTGAGTCTTTGGCTAGTTCGCGGATTAGACCCATAATTTTGCTTTCTTTGATAGCGTCAAGTTGGTTGGTACCTTCATCTAAAATAATGATAGATTTTTTGGAAATCAGGATTCGAGCTATCTCGAGAAGCTGAGCTTGGCCGCCGCTGGTTTGGGTATTTTCGCCGATAATTTGATCAAGGCTCTCGAAATGACCCTCTAGTTCAACTTTTTTGAGTGCGTCCCAAATTAGCTGATCCTCAATATTTCTATCTTTTAACCCAAGAGTTAGATTGTCCCGAATGCTCATTCCGTCAATCAAAAATGAACTTTGTTCCATAGCGCCGATATAGCTTTTCCACTCGAGAGGATCGATATTAATCAAATTATACTGATTATTGATTATGATTTGACCGCTGGTTGGATCGAGAATTCGTTTGATTAATCGCGTCAAAGTGGTTTTACCAGCTCCGTTATAACCGACAATACCGTAAATATTCCCTTTGTTGAACTTAATGTTGAGGTTTTGGAGTATGATTTTGTTAGTTTTGGTCTGTTCAAAAATTTCTATCAATTCCTTGAATTCTTTTTGGAGTTGTTCTTTGGTCCAGGAGTTTTGAGTTAGGCCGATAAGTTTGCCGATCCAGTTTAGATTTTCGCCATTAATCAGGCCGAGACGTGATTGAATACGATTAAAATACTCTTTTTCATCTTCATAAAATTCTGGATATTTAAAGTGAAGATTGCTAATTTCTAGTGTATCTATTGAGTCTAGTTTGATAGGTCGCAAATCGCTCAAGTTAAGTTTGGACTCGAGGGTCAAAATAAATTCTAGTTTAAAAATCTGGAATCTCAAGTCAACCACCTCGCGAAAAATCCCACTTATCGAATACAAAAAACCTTCGACTTGACCGATATAAGTCCGAATAATAGTAAAGGTTCCGAGTGTAATTTGGCCTGCAACAACCAAAAACCCAGTCATTGCGTAAGTTAGGCAAAAGAGTCCCTGATTTAGCCATTCTTGAGCTAGGTTAAGACGCTCATTGCGGTTAAATTGTTTGCGCTCAACCCTAAAATAATCGCTGCGGGCTTTTTGATATATAACGTGAAGTCGCGAGACCCAGCCGTTGGTTAAGAGAGTGTTAAAATAATTAATTAGCTTGTATTTGAGGTTATTTTTTTGTTCGTTGACACGATTTTCTCGGAGTTCACCAACTCGCCAAAAGCTACTTTTGAGATTATCGAAAGCGATATTAAATATTGCCGTTATGAGTATAGCGACTAACAAATATGGATGGAGGAGTGGAATAATAAAGGCTAAGGAAATTATTTTGGCAGGGATTTGGATTAGGGAAATAATTAGCTTGAGTAAGTTTTCTTGAATCCCAACGAATCCCCATTGAAGGTTTCGAATGATTCGCAAGTTATTTTCTGAACCAAGAAATGAGGCGTCAAATCGGGTTAAAAAATTGATAAATCTATCTTCTAGGCTTGCTTCGGAGTCTTGCTTGATATTGTGAAGATATGTGTATTCGGCCCAGCGAAGCGTCTTATCGAGTATATTTAGGGTAAGATAGCCCAGGAGAATGGCCAAAAATACATTAAAAGTCGTCCCGAGCTGAAATCCAAACAAAGTAGTCCATTTTTCGTTGACGGCGTCAATTATATACTTCCAAAATAATGGCAAGACAGTAGACAGAGCAACGCTCCAAATAGTCAGCGGCACGATAAAGAGAAGTCGGAAATAAAAAACTCTTCTACTTACGATTAAGAATTCTACGGTTTTGATTGAGGTGCCAAGTAATTTGGCTAAGGCTTGAATTAGCATAATAAACTAATTATTGGATATGGCTTAGGATCTGTCAATTGACAAAAAACCTATTATCAAACTTGCTTAATATACTGCTTCTAAGCCCTTATTAAAAAACAACTATTATGGCTAAAAAAATTAAATCAATCATCAAACTTGTGATTGGAGCCGGCAAAGCCAATCCTGCCCCTCCTATCGGATCCGCCTTGGGACCCCAAGGTGTCAACTTAATGCAATTCTGTAAGGACTTTAACGCTCAGACAGCTACTATGTCAGGATCTATTCCTTGTGTAGTTACTATTTGGGACGATCGAACTTTTGAGTTTGTTCTAAAGACTCCTGCGGTTAGTGAGCTAATCAAACAGTCTCTAAACATTCAAGCTGGGTCTAAGGATCAAGCTCGTGTCAAAGTTGGAAATCTAACTGACGCTCAAGTCACGGATATTGCAACTCGAAAGATGGAAGATCTTAACTGCTACACAGTAGATCAGGCCAAAAAAACAGTTATGGGAACAGCAAAAAGTATGGGAGTCACTATTTCCAACTAGTTGTAAATCACCACACAATTGAAATTATCAAAATATCTCTCCCCTTCTGGGAGTTTTGTTTTGGGATATTAGTTTGAATTTATGACATTGCCACTTCAATCAGAACTTAATAACTGGAAATTATTTGCAAATCAGCGGGTTAATCTCAATTTTCTACCCGTGCAAAATTCCCAAGGTCTTATTCTCTTAGGGCCTAATGGCAGTGGCAAAACTTCGATACTTGAAGCTTATTACAGTTTACTAACATCGAAACCGTGGCCAGGTACAAAATTTAACCAAAGTATTTCTTTTGAGGCTAATTATTTTGGGCTGCGGAGTTCTGATAATCAGTGGTTTCTCAATGGGCAGATCAATCCCCGTGGACGCGTAGTAACCAAGTGGGAATCCCCCGAAAATCAAATTCAAAAGCCTGCTGTTTTTTGGTATCAACCGAATTTTAATTATTGGCTCGGATCAAGCCGCGCCGACAAGCTCAAAATTTTGGATATGTTAATTGTTATGTCTGGTGATAGTGATTATAATCGGGCACTGGCCAAGCTTAATCAAAGTATCAAAGGCAAGCAAAATCTTATTAAGCAGTGTGAAATTAATCCAGAGGTTGACGATATTATCTTAAATCAGCTGAATAACTCAATCTACGAGGCTTCCAAAAGTATTTGGTCAGGGCGTAAAAAATTTTTTGATAAAATTACTTGCCAAATTGGCGATTATGGTTCGATGATTGAAACGGATCTGAGTAGTTTTGCGGTAAGATGCCAATATAGCAACATTTCTGGTTATCGAAGTCTGATAGAGATTGGATTACCTAGTCTTCCAACGGCAACGCAATGGGCAAGTATCTGGAACAAAGAATTGATTATGGGTCAAGTGCTATTTGGCGCCCATCGCGATGATTTTGATTTTGAGATTCGGCGACGAAGCATTAACACCACTTTATCAAGAGGTGAGAAAAGACTTTTTACCTTTTTTGTGATTGAGCTTGCTATTAAATCTCATCGAACAATTAATCCCGAAAAGTCAATCATTTTTTTGGCGGACGATATATTTAATGAGCTTGACACAAAACGCAATCTCTTGCTATTTGATACGATTGTAAATTGCGTTGACTTTTTTTTGATAACTTCAGCTCAAGATATAGCGGGTCTTGAGCCGTGGTCAACTTCTATTGACACGATTTTGGTTTAAGTCTATTTAGAGTGATTCCAGCCAATTCTGGGCGTCAATCGAAGCCCGACAGCCGTCGCCTGCAGCGGTAATTGCCTGTCTATAAGTCTTGTCTTGAATATCTCCTGCCAAGAATATCCCCTCAATATCTGACATTGTGTTAAATTTTGCCCAAGCGATATCCAATTGAGGATTCAAGGACAACTTGCCTGGCAAAAGATTTTGGCGATTGATAAGGTATCCAGCTTCATCAGTAGTGAGTTGCCCCGCGACTAGTTGAGAGTTGGGGATGTGGCCGATTGCCACGAATAATCCATCCACGGTTAGTTGGCTAAGAGATTGGTCGATTTGGCTTTGGAGTTTAACCCCTGCAAACTTATTCGAGTCATTAATCACAAATTCTGTAACAGTATAGAATGGCATAAATTCAATTTTGGGATTGTTTTTAACTCGCTCTAACATGATTTTGGAGGCTTTATATTGGTCGGTGCGGTGAATTAGGTAGACTTTTGAGGCGAACTTGGTCAAAAAATTAGCCTCTTCCATAGCGCTGTCCCCACCGCCAACTACAGCCAAAATCTTGTCTTTATAAAAAAATCCATCACAAGTAGCGCAGGTATGATATCCTTTGCCGACCCATTTCATTTCGCCGTCAAGTCCTAGGTATCGACTGGTTGCACCCGTGGCAATTATCACCGCGTCGTATTCTTGAGTTGTATCACCTTGCAGGCTAAAAACCCGTTTGGTTCTGTTACTAGCCATTGTATCGCTCCAAGTAATTGTTTCAATGGCTTCATAAATCACCTTGGCACCAAAATGCTCGGCCTGGGCCTGAATATTATTCATTAGATCTGGACCCATTCGACCTTCTTTGTCCGTG
The DNA here is from genome assembly GCA_014376695.1 of Minisyncoccota bacterium. Classification (GTDB taxonomy): domain Bacteria; phylum Patescibacteriota; class JACMRA01; order JACMRA01; family JACMRA01; genus JACMRA01. Next base: position 37,656 of record JACMRA010000002.1, read on the forward strand.
GGGTCCCATGCTCCTGGAAAATTTTCAATTTCGGTTGTGGTTGTAAGTTGCCCACCAGGGGTGAAACCTGTATAAATGGTTGTATCAATATCAGCTCGAGAACTATATAGCCCAGCAGTTAGCCCAGCAGGTCCGGCTCCAATTATAGCAATTCGGTGATTGGTCATATAATTTAAAGTAAGGTAGTAGGGTTTTTTTGTCAATTGGCTGGATTGGTCGTTTGACAGTAAGTCAGGCTTAAAATAGTATCTTAATATACACCAATTTACTATGTCCCAATTCCCAGTTAATAATATCATAGATCAATATCAAGAGGTCAATAATAAGCTTTTGACTACGAACGACCCAAAGACGCTGGCAACACTTGGTAAACAGTTAAAAAATCTGCAAGTCAAAAACGATCTAGCTCTCGAGATTCTGAAATTAGAGGGCGAAATTAGCGGCAACAAAGAGTTATTAAAAGACGAAAATGATACCGATTTAGTAGAGATGCTTCAAGATGATATTGACAATTCGACCCTCAGAATCAAAAGCTTAGAAGAGGATTTGCTGACATATTTGGCACCTAGCGATCCTCGAGATAGTGAAAATATTTTGCTTGAGATACGGGCTGGAGCTGGCGGAGACGAAAGCTCGCTTTTTGCGGGGGAGATACTTCGAAGCTATAATATGATGGCTGGCGAATTAGGGTTTAATTTTCGGATTGTAGATTGTAATGTTGGGACAGTCGGCGGCTACAAAGAGGCGATTATTGAGGTTCGAGGCGACGGGGCTTACAGCTGGTACAAGTACGAGGGCGGCGTTCATCGCGTGCAGAGAGTTCCGGCCACCGAAAAGCAGGGACGAGTGCACACTTCCACTATCAGTGTTGCCATAATGCCGCTGCTCGAAGACAACAGTGAGTTCAAGCTTGATTTGAGTGAGGTAGATATTATTGCTTCTACTTCCCAAGGCGCTGGCGGTCAATCGGTCAATACGACATATTCGGCTATTCAAGCTACTCACAGACCAACTGGAATAAAAGCCCAGTGTCAAGACGAGCGAAATCAGCAACAAAACAAGGTCAAGGCACTTCAGATTTTGACTTCGCGGGTATTCGATCACTATGAACAAGAGCGTCTGGCCAAAGAGATTCAGGAACGGCGTGATCAGGTTGGTTCGGCTGACCGTAGCGAAAAAATTCGTACTTATAATTTTCCTCAAGATCGAGTTACCGACCACCGCTATAATAACAATTGGAATCAGCTACCGCAAATTATGAATGGCGGAATTTACAAAGTAATCCAAGAAATCAAAAAATTGGAAGCGAAGAGGGTGATTGGGAATTTGTAGTTTTTGAGCAGGGGGGTAGTTGATAAGTCCCACTTTTACTTGACATAGCTATGATATGGTTGTAAATTGTATTATCGGGTCAAAATGAAATAATCTAAATATGAAAAAGACATCTTACTACACAATAATTACTGGGGCTAGCAGTGGAATTGGACTAGCTTTAGCTAATGAATTTGCCAAAAATGGGCACAATCTTATTTTGGTAGCTAGGCGAGAAGAATTGTTAAAGGAGATATCAGCTCAAATTAGTCTCAAAAATAAAGTAAGCGTTGAATACATAGTGGCCGATTTGACTAAGCCTTCAGATATGGTTAATCTCCAATCCGAATTACAAAAAAAAGACTACAAAATAAATATTTTGGTTAATAATGCAGGTTTTGGATTAGTTGGTGAGTTCTCTGAATTGGAGTTAAAGGTCCAACAAGATATGATAGATCTAAATATCAAAGCCTTGGTGGATCTTAGTTATTATTTCGCTAGGCAATTCAAAAATCAAGGTTTTGGGTGGATAATGAATGTTTCAAGCGTGGTTGGGTTTTTGCCTGGGCCTTATATGGCCGTATATTACGCTTCGAAGAATTTTGTGACTAGTTTTAGTTTGGCCCTTGCCCAAGAATTGAAACAATATAATATTGTAGTTACGAGCCTCTGCCCTGGTTATACCGATACAAAATTTCAGGAAACTTCAGGTATGGATAAGCTTTCGAAGTTCGGTAAAAGTAATTTTGTTGCTACCACTGAGCAAGTTGCCCAGAGTGGTTACCAAGGATTAATCGAGCGGTCGGAGCTTATTACAATTCCAGGATTCGGTAACAAGCTTATGCTGTGGTTAATTAAATTTGTTCCGGTGCGGATTAAGCTTGCTCTAGTGGACTATCTCCAAAATTCCAAAACAGCAACCCCCAACTCTCACTAATCGATGACTACCAACCATTATAGCCTTTGGCTGAATCAATTTGGTAAGACTATATACTTTGAGGTGTTAGTTGCCACAACCCTGATTGCCTTTCTTGGGTTGCAAATTGTTAATACTTACAGTATCTGGAATCACGTAAAGTACTATGATAGTTACGTCAAACAACTCGACAACGCCAAACAAAAAACAAAATCGTTAATGTCTAAGGTTGATTATTTAAATAGTCCAGAATACAAAGACGAGGACATAAAAAACCAAGGTTATAAGTATCCCAGTGAGCAAGTTTGGGAATTAAATCAAAAAGAAGTCTCAAGGGTATCAAAAAATCAATTAGATATGATTAAGTATCCTGTGCAAAGTAACTTTGGTAATTTTGATAGGTGGCTGATTTGTCTGAACTTGACTGATAGAAACTCGTTTTGGATTGAACTAGAAGCCAAAAAATTAAATCTTACAATAGATAATAATCAGAACAAACCACTTTTAAATGAGAGTAATTTATGCAAAAAAAGTAAATGACATCTTCTAGTAATTTTTTGAAAAACCTGGCAAAATCGAATCAGCCGTATTCAAAGTTTGGCAACCAAAGCGTTGTTAAAAAAGGGGTAAAGTTCGATTCTAAGCTCGAAAGTAGTTTTGACGATTTTATATTAGCCCATCCACAACTCAAATTAATTGAGCGCCAAGTAAAGATCAAATTATTAGATGCTCAGGATCACCCGCTGACAGGCGAGAAGATACGAGCGATTTATTATATTGCAGATTTTTTGATTAAGTTTGATGATAGTTTTTTGCTAGTTGATTCAAAGGGCTTCGAAACGGCAGATTTTGTTATCAAACACAAGTTAATGATCGAGAAATATCGCCTCGGGGAGTGTCCTATGCTAATCGTAGCCAAAACAACCAAAGAATTAGTAAGGCAATTAGAATTGACTCCAAAATTAAAAGCCAGCTCGGAAGTTTAGCTCGGGGATTTAGTTGATGATATGTTCAACTAGGGCGTTAAACTCCTCGTATTCTAGGACTTCTTTTTCTATTAGTTCGGTGGCAATAAGTTTGAGTTCGGCAGTATATTTGTTGATGATTTGCTTAGTTCTGACGTAGCTTGCATCTAGAATTTTGCGAATTTCCATATCGATTAATTTGGCGGAATCCTCGCTGTATTGCGGCTTGTTCATCATATCTCTACCCAAAAAGCTCATTCCACCTTGACCCTGATCAAACGAAATTGGTCCAAGACTTGACATGCCATACTTGGTAACCATGTCACGAGCCATTTCAGTGGCTTTTTGCAGGTCATTACTTCCTCCGGTTGAGACATCTCCAAAAATTATTTCCTCAGTTACATACCCGCCGAATAAGGCGCATATTTCGGCTAAAAACTCTTTTCGACTCTTTGTCATGGCGTCGTTATCATTTTCGGCGCTGAAAGTGTACCCACCAGCTCGACCACGCGGGATAATTGTTATCTTTTGGACTTTACGAGCTTCGGGCAGAACTGTTTGAACCAAAGCGTGCCCAGCTTCGTGATAGGCGGTAAGCTTTTTTTGGCTGTCGGTGATTAGTTTGGACTTAAGACTTGAGCCAAGAAGACTTTTTTCGATAGCTTCTCTCAAGTGGAGGTTACTAATCTTGGTGGATTTTTCTCGCACCGCCATAATCGCCGCTTCGTTGAGTAAGTTCTGGAGGTCGGCTCCGCTAAAGCCCGCTGTTCGTTTGGCGATAATTGTCATATCAACATCACTCTCAAAAGGTTTGTTGCTAGAGTGTAGCTTAAGAATTGCTTCCCGTTCACGCTTGTCTGGGGCAGTTACCGTGACTTGTCGGTCAAACCTTCCAGGTCGCAAAAGAGCAGGGTCGAGTACATCTGGTCGATTGGTGGCTCCAACTACAATAATGTAATCTAGTGGTTCAAAACCATCCATTTCGACTAAGATTTGGTTCAAGGTCTGTTCCCGCTCGTCGTTTCCGCCGCCAAGTCCAGCGCCACGTTGTCGCCCAACGGCATCAATTTCGTCTATAAAAATTAAGCATTTGCCTTTTTGTTTGGCTTGCTCGAATAGATTTCGCACGCGGCTAGCTCCGACACCAACAAACATCTCAACGAATTCCGATCCGGAAACATACATAAATGGGACTTGAGCTTCGCCCGCAATGGCCCTGGCCATAAGAGTTTTACCGTTACCGGGGGATCCGTTTAATAGAACACCTCGTGGAATTTTTGCCCCCATTTTGGTGTAGTCTTCAGGTCGCTTGAGAAAGTCAACTATTTCGGCTAGCTCTTGTTTGGCCTCTTCGTTACCAGCGACATCAGCAAAAGTCACTTTTTTGGCACTGGCTTTATCGTAAAATTTACTCTTGGAGTCGCCGAAGGCAATTGATTTACCGTTGACTTCGCTTAGTTTTTTGAGGAGTATCGCCCCAATTAAAAGCGTTCCACCAAGTAAAATAAAGGTTTGAAAGGTTGGGCTGTTAAGAATTTTTTCCCAAATTGGGATTGGTTTAATATCAAAAATAACTTCGCCCTCCTTGTTACCAATTTTGACTCCAGAGTCTTTGATATCATCTTTGAGAACCACATAAGCTGGGGTATTACTTCCTTGGGTGATTGCCAAATAGTTTTCTTTGGTTACACTTTCGCGATTTTTTTCGTTGTTCTTGTAGATTTCGGCTATCAAAACATCGCCAGTTTCAGTGGCTTGGATTTTGCTGACTTTACCCTGTTTGACTATGCTGATTAGCTCTGAGTAAGGCTTTTTGTCGGTGACAGTGTCGCGGTCACTAAAAATTACCGCAAAGGCAACCGCACTCAAAACTATCAAAGCCAAAATAACAAAGATCCCGCTTCTTGCACTTTGTTGGGGTTTTTTGCCTGATGATCTGTTTGAGCGATTCGAATTTTTTATGTCTACTGTTTTTTTTAGTTCAGTTTTTTTATTGGAATTCGGTTGATTATTACTAGAATCTGATTGCTCAGGAGTATTGGAAGCCAAAAAATGCATATAATAGATAGCCGGTTTAATTATTTATTAGTGTTGGCGCTACTTAGGCCCGATAAGGCAAAGTTTCCTCTACTTAATTGATATAGACAAGGTAAATAGTTTATAATTCTTTGTCAAATATATACCAAATATCCAAATAAAATTAGACAGTCGAAATACGTGCGCCGAAACGATTAGACAAAAATTAATTTTTTATTCTTGATTATAATAAATAACCAGTCTAACATTGTGTTAGAAACCTAAATAGAGAAAATTATGCCTTTTGTGATTCAGTCAGGTTCAAAACAATATACAGTAACCCCAGGACAAAAATTTGTAGTAGATAGACTAAAGAATGACTTAGGAGAAGTTGTCGAACTTCCATTAGTCTACAGCTACGGAACAACAAAGGGAGCCACTTCCGTCCAAGCCAAAGTCGTACTCCACCAAAAAGGAAAGAAAATTCGAGTAGTTAAATACAAGAACAAAAATAACTATCATAAGCAATCAGGATATCGACACTATGAAACTATCTTAGAAATTCTCGGCGATAAAGAAGCGGTAGTCGCTCCAGCCAAAGTCAAAGCTGAGAAAATTGAGAAAGTTGCAAAAGATTCTGTTGAGGTAGTCGAGCCAGTTAAAGCTGTAAAAACAGCAGCAAAGACTGTAACTAAAGAAACCGTAAAGAAGTCCCCAGATAATTCCGATGATCTAAAGAAAATCGAGGGAATTGGAGCAAAAATTGAAGAAATCATAAAAGCTGCTGGGATAAATACCTATTCAGAACTAGCCGCAGCCAGTGAGGAAACTCTCAAAGAGATTCTTAGCGGCGCAGGTCCACGGTATTCTATTCATAATCCTTCATCTTGGCCTAATCAAGCATCTTTGGCTCGCGACGAGAAGTGGGACGAATTAGCAGCCCTTCAAAAAGAGCTTAACGGCGGTAAAGTTGAATAATCTTGACGAAAGTTTGTAAATCATAGTTAGTAGTAGCGTTAAGCCATTAAACTCAAGAAAACTATGTTCTCAAATAACAACAAAAATCAGAAAAAAAATATTTTAATCACTGTAATTGCAGGAATTGTACTTATAACTATAATTGGAGTATCAATATATTCACAAAATCCGGCCAACAAACCACCGAAACCAAGCAATAATATGACTTTAACAAAACTAACACTGCCAAGCGGCCTAATCGTAGAAGATCAAGAAGTAGGTACTGGAGAGGCCATAGTCACTGGACAAGCGGCTACTTTTAATTATAATGGAACATTAGAAAACGGGACGGTCTTTGATTCGACTAACAAACCTGGGCGAACTCCGTTCACAGCTACAGTTGGTGTCGGGCAACTTATCAAAGGTTGGGATATCGGTATTGCTGGATCTACCCAAGAAAATATACCCCCAATGAAAGTCGGAGGTAAACGCAAGTTGACTATTCCATATCAATTAGCTTACGGTGAAACTGGAACTCAGGGCATCCCGCCAAAATCCACACTTAAATTTGATATTGAATTACTTGCTTTGAAGCCAATGTCGCCAAAATAGTTTCTGGGATTGATTTCTAGGTAAGTTTATATCTATTAAAAGTCCATCCTGTGGATTTTTTTTATTTATCTAGATTGGATTTTATCTTCTTCCATTGCTCAACAAACTTTGGAACGTTTTTCTTTTTCTTTTTTTTGTTGATTTCTCTGAAGGTTGCAAAAGAACTAAAGCTAAACAATCCAACTAGCACGGAAAGGATAATTATAAGTAAAGGCATAAATTTGTGGGTGTTATATTAATATAAACTATATTTAATAATTAATGTCAAAATAAGTCAAAAGTTACAAAGGATTTGCCAAAAATTAAATTCTTTGATACAGAAATATAACAATTACGAAGTATTAATCCAATATTATTTAGATTGTTGGCTATTGCTTAATTATTTATTATTGAAACAAGATCTATTATTGGAAACCCTATCAGCTATGACAGTCCTTAACATCCGCCAAAACGAAATATATAGTGAAAACCTTACCTTTATTCAAGAATTGATTAATGGATCTCCTCAGTTATTAGATTTATCAGTTTTCCCTTTTGAACTTGGTCAAGTCCTAATGCAACTCCCCTCCCCAAAGCTTAAATTAGTCGCCAAAGAGCTTGCAGGAGCCACCGATCTCTACAAAAATCCCGAGCAATTACAGCAACTACTTAGTGAGTTAGAGCTTGAAAATGTCGAAAACTTAGCCAATGGAGAAGGCTTATATCAGGGACATTTAGAAACATTAACTAAGACAATCGCTGAAGAAGTAGATGGTCAAACCGAATTACTAAACCAATTAAACAATCTCACTTTTTTCTATCGTTCCCTTGGCTACGCTCTATATAGTCAACTTAGCCATCAAGTAACGTTGGACGCTGCTTTGAAAAACTTTGGGATTATTACTTTTAAGATTGGTCTACTTGGTTTTATAAACGCTCGACTCGGTAAAAATTTAGGTGATTATTACGTCAGAAAAACCTTTGATATCGCAATTGAATGGGCTAGTCAAAATCAAATGACTTTGGTGCATAGATTTGGGGTCAAAGGCAGCATCCTTATTGTTGATAGAACTCTCGAAGGGCTGACAAAAGAGAGGAACCAAGCAATTGAAAAGTCGTTCAAAGATTATGTAGGTAGCAAAATAAAAGATCTAATGTCCGAAAAATTAGAAGAATATAATTTTGACTTTGAACCAATGATTGTCACAGGGACAGCGACCATTCACACGGCCATAAGTAATCTAAAAATTAGCAAAACTAGCACGCGAAATAAAACTTATTTTGAAATCTCAAAAGTTATTGGGGATCTTTGCCATTTTTTGTGTGATGCTAGAATTGAAAAAGAAACCAAAAAAGTTCATTCAATTTGGCTGGAAAAAGGTGGCGATACATCTAAATTCCTAACAAAAGAGTCTGATAACAAAATTCTAAATGCTCAATTACCCAAATTTCTGGAGGGGAATCGCAAAAATAATATCTCTTTTCTTAATTATTTATACCAGCAGAGTATTTTTTTGAATGCTCAAATTGCCAATAGTACAGATGGGGAATTGACAAAATATTTTAAAGAACGGAAGGGTGAGGGTTTTATTCGCTCGGGAGTAATCTTGGCCGATCTTCAAAGGTTAAGAGGTTAATATGTCAAAAAACTGCCTAAAATAGCTTGACTTAATCTCAAAACTTAATTAGAACTCTTTCAGTCCTTGTGCGCATAGCTATTTCTAATTACCAGCTACTTTTTTATGAACTCTCCAAAGAACTCTAATTTTTATCAAGATAAAGTATATCAATTACTATCAAAAGTAGCTAGAACCGAGCCAACCGTTGAGTTAGAGCTGTATTGGCTTAAGCGTTATCAAGAAATCACCCAAAACCTAAGCTTTAGCCTGAGTGAGCATACCGTGGAAATGGCCTTTGAAGACATAGTTACACGACCAAGTACTCCTAGCGGACTGATTAATATAGAACAGATAATTGACGACAAAAATCAAATCCAAGAAGCTAACCTTCAAAATATTATAGAAACAGCGATCCGTTTACTAGACGCTATCTTGGATATAATTAATTTTGATGATGTTGCCAAAAAAACCGTTAAGGAATTTCGCAAAATTGCCATTGGCATTGAGAATTTAGATAGCTATTTAACAATCCCTGAGCTACTGATTGACCAAGTAGATTACCTAGGCGAGTTGATAAGTAATAGTGTTTATCGAGCCTCGGAGTCGCTAGCTGAAGAGAAAGGAGCCTGCCTTCGATGGGAGGATATCAAAAGCGAAATAAGTTCAAAAAGCTTCGAATACTGGTTTAATCCTGATAGTGGCGAAATTCGAACTAGCCTTGAAATACAAGAATATATCAATAACAATCCGGAATCACGGCCTAAAATTATGGGCGAGTTTGAGATTGTAGCACGACGCGGTAGCCATTTGTTATTATATGCCAATACTCCAGAATGGTTAAAATGGTCAGATCGAAAGCCCTCTCAATCACCGCCAGCTGGCGAATCTAATATCGGGAATGAAGAAATCGAGGACGAGCTTGCCTTGGAAATTATTGACGAGCCTATCGAATCTGAGTCGGAAGATGAAATTCAATCAGAAATTCAATCTGAGCTTGAAGCCACGGTAGAAGATGAGATAGAATCGGAGGAGGAGATTAAAACAATATTAAAAGATGAACAAATTGAATTACCAGAGTTCCTCCAAAAAAGTGCCCCTCTAGTAACTCCAACAGCTCTAATTGACCAGGAAAAGCTGAGCTCAAGTTTGGCTCAAGAAATAGACTCGCTTAATCAGCACATCATTAAGGTAAATTCATCAAAACCAATTACGAATACCAATGACGCACCTGTTTCCAAGCTCGGAAAAGACCATAGTAAAAATTTTGCGTTTCCTGATATGATTGATATGGAAGACATTTTGCCAGGTTTGATAGGTGATACAAAAAAATGGGACAAAGATGAGGACGATTTTAATAGTATTTTTGGACTGGGTAAACTGACCACTCACCCCGTAAAGCCAAATAACAGCAAGGCGCAAATTCAACAGATTGAAGAAGGTCGGGTTCAGCCAATAAAGGTGGAAATGGCTAAAGATCAAGAAATGGTTAAAAACCAAGAAACTGACTCCGAAAACCAAACCCCTTTACCTACCGAAGAGATTTCGGGAGCTGAGATTGCCGAAGAAGATTTGGAAATTGCTAAAATTTTACCACAGATTACAACTATTTTTGGAATAGGGGAACTGGTCAAGGTCATATCGACAAGTGGAGTTTCTGATTTTTATCAGATTGTAGAAATTTTACTTGATAATAATATACTATGTTACCATCTTACTGATCGGGACGATGCTCAAGTTGTCAAGATTTGTTCGGAGGGCGAAATACAGCCGGCCTTGCTCGAAGAATTAATTCTGTCAGCCAATATCGGTACTAGAATTAAGAATAATGAGACCGAGGAAAACAATATCCCCGAAATAACTCAAGATAAAGTCGAGGTCAAGCCCGTGAGCGAGTACTTTGCGCAAGCAATTGTCTTTAATCAAAATGGCCAAGTGTTGCTTTCTGGTGATAATTTGCCGCAGATTCTCATACCGCAAGATGCAAGTAATGCAGAAACTCTGAATAATTATTTGGCAAATAGCCACAATATTGCCATCAAAGATGTTGAGGAGATTGGGACATTTGCTAGCGACGATTGCATTAAGACAATTTTTTTGGGGCAGTTAGATGATGAGTCTAATCAAACTAAAGCCTTAGGTTTATCCGTTGTAGATATTGATCAGGCTCTGGTTCTAGTACCTAATCTTGAAAAGTACCTATCCAAAGCATCCGAAAAAGAGATGCAGGCCAAGAAAAGGTTTGCTCAATTAAACAACCAGCTTAAAATCGCGGTTGGTGAAAATCAAAACCTCAAGCAAAAAATTCGATTGCTAGGCCTAAATTTGCAAGTAATTGCAGACGAAAATGGCGGTAGTCGCGTAGGTGATTCGAACAATATCCAAAAAGCAATCAACACTCGAGGAGATTATAAATATTTACATATTACCGAACATTCAAGGTTTTCCAAATTCTTTCCGGTGATTGAACAGGTGATTGAAGATGATGAAATTGGTAAAATTACTCTCAATATCCAGTACGATAGTTTCGGGGCCAAAAAAGCCTCTATTGTAGTAGATAGCGAGAAGCTTCGGGATAAAGACTATACGCTTTTGACTAGTTATCTTAATTTGGTCAATACTTCACTGGCTAGTGGAGCTAGTCTTGCCGATGTGTCTTACGTACTTGAGCATCAGGGAAAAGGTAAGCTGGATTTTGGGAATAATTTAATTAATAAGATTTTATTGATACTGTCGCTGTGTTTCTTAGCGATGCCGCGATCTATCGAACAGATTAATTCCTCCGATATAATTATTGTAACACTGGCTAAGGTGCTCGATTCGCTAAATCGTAATCAATCGTTATTGGAAATTGTCCTAGAGGATGACATCCGACCGGAGAGCAAAACAGAGGTTATTAGTCATTCTAATCAATCGGCCGCGGAGAAATCAAGTCCAAAAAGTAGCCGCTTCCAAAAAAAAGCTAGAATCTAAGATTGACAACACATTCCTTTGTAGATAATAGTATAACTGAATTTAATTTGATATTTTTCCTTTGGGTATGACTTGGTATAATAAATATAGGCCACTGAGCTTCGATGATGTAGTAGGGCAAGAGTTAGTAAAACAGGTGCTTCAAAATTCCTTACAAACCAGTAAGATTAAGCATTCTTATCTGCTAATGGGGCCAAAAGGTACTGGTAAAACTACGATGGCCAGAATCTTTGCTAACTCCTTGAATTGTGTTAGTGAGAACCCCCAAGCTAGTCTGGATATTATCGAAATGGACGCTGCCTCCAATACTGGTATCGACGACATTCGGTTTTTGACTGAGGTGGCCCAGGTCCCGCCAATTTCGGGCAAATACAAAATCTATATTATTGATGAGGTGCATATGCTCTCCAAGAACGCGATGAACGCCTTGCTCAAAATCCTGGAGGAGCCGCCCAAGTATCTTATATTTTTGTTAGCGACTACTAATCCCGAAAAGCTACTTCCGACCGTAATGAGTCGGCTGACTAAGCTGAATTTGAGTTCCCACACTATCGAAGGCTTGGTAGGTAGGCTTCGATATATTGCAGATCAAGAAAATATTAATATTAGCGATCAGGCCTTGGAGATTATTGCTGGCAGGAGTTCTGGCGGTCAAAGAGATGCCATTAATCACTTGGAGACAGTGGCAAGCTTCGATTTGGAGTCTTATGACCAGGATAATGTTAGTGAGTTGCTGGGGCTAGTTAATCAAGCTCTAATCGGGGATATTGTGGATAGTTTGGTTGGTCAATCAATCAATAATCTGCTTACTCAGCAATTAGCAGGCTTAAGCGTGGACGGCCAGTTGTTTCTTGGCCAAATTTTTGAGTTTGTACTTGATAAAAGTCTAGGTGGAAATAGCGATTATGATAGTTTAATCAATCCTATGGCCGAAGTAATTAGTTATCATTTGCCGATATTAACGCCTCTTTCTGTATTGGCAATTTTGCAATCTAAGTTGGGGCTTCGAGTATTTCAAAAAGCTCCTGCTAATTCGCCAAGCGTCGCAACTAGCCCAATTGAATTAAAAAAAAAGCCTCAGCCAGTAGCATCTCCAGCTCTTGAGCAAGAAGTCAAATTGCAACTTCCCCCAGCTCCAATAGAGATAAAAAGTCAAATACCCGCCCCGATTGAACTCAATTTGAGTCAAATTCAAAAATTTCTACAAGAGCTTAATCGACTTGGAAATACACCACCAACGCTTAAGATGTGCCTCCAGGATATTCAGGTCATGAATATTAAGGACGATATAATAAGTCTCACAGTTTCTAATGGTTTTTTCTTGGGGCTTATTAATAACCCGATTAATCAAAAATTTTTGAAGTCAGAATTGATGATTAGATTTGGGGCAGGCTTTGTAATGGTTTTTGGAATACGGGACAATCAGGTGCCGATTCAAACCATTTCGGCAGACTCGACTTCGCCTAAATCCATAGAACCAGAACTAGCACCAAAAGAAATAAAACAATTGACAAGGATGGAAAACCAACTTCCAGCTGACGGTATATTCTACGAAGCTTTCAAAAGCCTAAAACCAGGAATGGAAAATATGGGGATAAAAATTCATGCACCCGCGGTTGAAACAACCTTGCCCACCGCCTCAAACAACCCTGATTTAGATATGTTCGATAACTTGATTAGTGATTTAGATCTGGAATAGGGCCAAACCTTGTCCGATCCGATACCTCGATGACAAAAAACTACATTGGTAAATACCTAAATTATAAACAGCGAAACTTAATTAATATTTATGAAACATCAAACCTTAACTCCAACCGAAATTCAAAATCAAGTACCAAGCGACTTACAAGAATCTAATTACCTTGAGATTGGTGAGCGACCGTGGGGATTTTATTATGTACTTGAGGACAAGCCAACTTTTAAAGTCAAAAAAATTATTGTTAAGCCTAATTCGCGCCTTAGTCTTCAGAGCCATAAGCACAGAAGCGAACATTGGGTGGTCGTCAGTGGTCAAGCAACAATAGAGATACGCAGTCAAGACAACAAAAATCAACCAGAAAAGTGGGTCAACACAATGAATCCTAACCAAAGCTGCTATATCCCGCTAACCGCAACCCATAGACTGAGCAATGAGGGCGTAATTCCGCTGGTAATTATCGAAGTTCAGGTTGGTGAATACACTGGTGAGGACGATATTGTCCGGTATGAAGACGACTTTGACAGGAAGTAGGTTTCGATAGGGAGCGGGCTTATAATTGGGTTGACGAAAAAATTAACTCAGGCAAATATAAGGTATATATTAGTTTAATACAAAAATAAATAATGTCTATTCCTGCCTGCTGTCAATACCATCTTCAAGAAGCTGAACACGATTCCAAACTGACTTTTAAAGAGAGGTTGATAAAAAATTCTAAGCAATTAGGTATTTCCTTTTTTGTGATTTTTGTAGTTTTTGCAGGTTTGATCCTGACTATGCCGACTAAGCCAAAAATTGATAACTTGCCAGTAGCTGCCAAAGAATACCACGTTGCCACTATCAAGTCGGTTGTCGATACCCAGAGCGGAGGCAATCGCCAGACAGGCCTTCAGCAATTCGGCCAGAAGATTGAAGCTGAGTATTCGTTTATTAGTAGCAAACCGAACCAAAAGGTATCTCTAGATTATGAAGCCGTCTCTAATTCTAATAATCAAAATAAATTGCAAGTGGGTAATTGGGTTATTGTCGGGGTCCAAACTAGCCCGCAAACGGGTGAAGATATCAAATATATCGTTGATCCAAGTTTTAGAATTGGATGGATTGGGGTTATAATTTTGGTTTTTTGCGTGCTGTGTATTTATCTAGCTGGGTTCAAAGGCTTTGGGGCGCTTTTGGGGATGATTTATTCAGGTGGAGTTTTGGCACTATTCACTATCCCTCAAATCGTCAACGGTTTAGATGCGACCATAGTGGCTTTGATTACTTCGATTTTGATTATTTCTGTCTCGCTTTTTGTTGCTCATGGATGGAATCGCCAGACTGTAATTTCTTTTGGGGCGCTCTCCATAACCGTATTGTTTTCGATTGGATTCTCGTTTGCGGCGGTCTATTTGACTAAGCTCTCGGGAGCTGGGACGGAGGACGCTTTTTATCTCCAGAATATTCCCAATCTCAAAAATCTTAATCTTCAAGGTCTTTTATTAGCGGGTATCATCATCGGAACGCTTGGTGTCTTGGATGATATTGTGACCGCGCAGGTGGCAATTGTTGAAGAGTTGAGTAAGCTCAATCACCGGCTTAAGTGGCAGGACTTGTTTAAGCGGGCGATGAATGTTGGTCGGGCACACATTGTATCCTTGGTCAATACTCTTATTTTGGCTTATATTGCAACTTCGTTTCCTTTGATGATTTCCCTTTATATGTTTCAAACTGAGCCGTGGTGGATTTTGGTCAATCGAGAGATGATAGCCCAAGAAATAATCCGCTCCTTAGCTGGATCTCTCACGCTTTTGATTGCCGTCCCAATTACTACGATTTTGGCCACTGTCGTCTTTACTTATCTGCACAACCGGCCCAAAGAAGTCGAATTTCGAGAGCGGAGCGGATTTAGCTTTGAGGAAAGCCTGAGATAATCAGGATTAAGATATGTCCAAAATTTATAATATCACAATTATTGGAGCTGGCCTTGGCGGTTTGGCAGTGGCTTGTCGACTTGCTAAACTCGGGCATAAAGTAACTATTATTGAGCAAAACAAGCAAGTAGGCGGCAAAGCTTCCGAGCTTTTTATAGACGGATTTAGGTTTGATCGTGGCCCTTCATTTATGACGATGATTGATATTTTTGAGGATTTATTCAATTTTTGTGGGGCTAGACTTCTGGATTACATACCATACAAGGGGCTTGATGAAACTGTAGAATATCATTGGCCTGACAAAACCCAAATAACCGCATATCAAGATTTGGATAAGACGGTACAGGCTTTGTGCGATCACCACGGCGAAGATAAAAAAACCATCCAAAATTACCTATCCAAAATTAAGTTAGTGTATGACTTATCCAAACCATACGCCCTAGACAAAGCAATTGATTTTACTCAGATTTTTAACCCAGATTTTTTGAAAACGGCATTTAAGCTTAGTGGCCTTGGACTAAATGGCAGTTTGGCTCGAGTGCATAGCAAAGTATTTTCCAATCCTAAGAGCTTGAATATTTTTAATCGCTGGGCAGCTTATGTTTACAGCGATCCCTACAAAACACCTTCAATTCTCGGTAGTGTTGGATGGGCTGAGTTGGGGCTTGGGCTGTATTTGCCTACTCACGGTATCCATTCAATTGCAACCGGTATTGCGAGACTAGCTAAGGAGCTTGGAGTCAAAATTATCTTAGATACCAAGGTAGTTGGCCTCGAGCAGCTGCCTGACAAAAGCTGGCAATACGATACAATTAGCTTAAATGGGCGATTGGAGTCGAACACGGCCGAAATACTTATTTCGAATTTAGATATCCGCACGACTTACAAACACCTTCTAAAAACCGATTATCCAACAGCCAAAAAGACCGGAGGTTCGTATTTGATATATTATTGGGGCATAAAATACCATCCAAAGCTTGCTGGCCTCAAGTTGCATAACATATTTTTTGGGGATAATTCTGGGAATCCGCTTGGCGACAAAGCCGAATTTATAGAGCAATTTGATCAAGGTAAAGTCCCAGAAAATCCGATGGTTTATCTTAATATCACGTCTGGCTTAATCGAGGCCGATAGTCCAATTATCGATGGGCAAAAATCCCAAAATTGGATAGTTATAATCAGCACCCCGCCAGATAATGACAAAATAAACTGGGCAAACGAATTAACGAGCAAAAAAACCTATATCGCTAAATTGATCGCTAAATCTCTTGAAATTGACCCTTCGGAGCTTTTGGATTTGATAGTTTGCCAAAAAATTATCACCCCGCCAGATATTCAGGACTGGACAGGTTCCTACAACGGCGACTTGAGTGGCATGCGAATTGAGTCAATTTGGGATGTTTTATCCCGCCCAAAAGTCAAATCCCCAAACTTCGATAATCTCTACTTTGTTGGCGGGTCTATTAATCCTGGCCCGGGAATGCCAATGGTGCTTTTATCGGCTAAGCACTGCGTGGAGGAGGTTTTGAAAAATGCTAAACTGTTATATTGATTGAGTTTTGGTCTAACCACTCATCTAACCTATTTGGATTATTTCCAAACTCACGAACAGCATAATCTAATTTTCTAAAGTAGCTAATATTATCGTACTTGCCCTTGAGTAATTTTACGTAATCTTTTAGATTGATTTTACCTATATCCTCAAGTAAATATTCACAGACGATTCTATACTTTGCACTGTGCAAGCTTTCAATCATTAATTCTTCGACACTAAATAAATTCTGTTCTACGGTTTTGGTTGCATCCCAAACCTTTGGGTTAATTTTCAAATTTTTTATCATAAATTGAGAATCCATCCAAATGTCGATATTTTTATTTTTGAAGTTAAAATCATTTTTGAAGAAATTATATGCAAGGTGTTCCAATGTACCTTTTTCGAGCTTTTTTTGTCCAAAAGGTTCTTGTTATTACTGTTAAACAAGCCAAAAGAAATGATTTGATTACCTGCATGGTGAATCCATTTTAACAAGGGCATATACATCCAATTTGACATATATATGTCAATCTTAAATTATTTTCTAGTAGTCTATTAGAAGTAGTTTACTTTTGAAATCTTGGAGACAAAAAATGGGTACCAAATGGGTTTATGATGGAAATAGCGACAGGTACAAAGCACCAAAAGACACCGAAAGGACAGATTGGTTAGAAAAACCAGCTCCTTATCCAAACGGTGACAGTAGCTACCCTCACACACATCCACCCTGACTCTGTGAACAACGGAGCCTATTCTCTCTCACACGTGAATACCGATGGTTCGATTGGACACTTTAACGAGTACCAAACGATCGCTATCAGTACTATCGCCGCCGAGGTTAACCGAAGCAATGAGACCGATAGTTCTTCGTAGTTACAATAGCGATTGATACGCATTCTGACCTCCTCCACATCTCAAACTAAATTAAGCCGTATAGAAATATACGGTTTTTTGTGCTAAAGTTTAGTTATTGCTTTAATATTATCTCGAAAGGCTTGGGTGCTAAACCTTTGGGCTGATTGGCGTATGTATTCTGTGTCAAAGACACCTTGAGTATTTAACTCTTCGAATTTAATTATCGACTTTTTGAGGCTCTCCACTTCTGGCTTGTCAAAAAATACACCATTTTTATTGTCGATGACATATGTTAATGCCCCGCCCTCAGCTAAGGCAATCAGTGGTATGCCAGCTGCCAAGAACTCAATTGGCGCAATCCCAAAGTCTTCTTTGCCTGGGAACAAAAAGGCCTTGCAAGTAGTCATAAGTTCGCGTAGCTGTGCGTCGGTAGTTCGCCCAAGAATTTGGATATCGACTTTTTTGCTCGGATTGGCTATTTTAAAATCATCGATTTGCTTTTGAAGGGTTATTCTGTCG
This sequence comes from Minisyncoccota bacterium, assembly GCA_014376695.1. Classification (GTDB taxonomy): domain Bacteria; phylum Patescibacteriota; class JACMRA01; order JACMRA01; family JACMRA01; genus JACMRA01. Next base: position 55,518 of record JACMRA010000002.1, read on the forward strand.
GATTCTAGACCGAAGCCGCCGCTAATAACAAGCTTTTTTTCTAATTCTAAGCAGGCTTGAATGGCCATATCTATGCGTTTATGGAAGCTGATACGACCGTGGGATAAGTAAAAATCTTGGATTAATTCGCGTTTCCTCTCAATTGTATTGAATTTGACTGTGTCAACTGGAGGGTAAAGAACTTGAGATTGGGTAGTGTATTTGTCCCAAACTTGAAATTGGATATACTCCGAATTGGCCAAGGTGATTACTTTTTGTTTTTTTAGATAGTTTACGGCACTTAAATCGAGTGGCTTGAGTAGAAAGGCGAAAATTGGTAGTAAAAAACGCTGAAATAAACCCAGATGGTTATAGTTATCTGGTGGAACTAGTCCGTTAAGATAACGGGTTGGAGTGTGGATATAGTGGATAATTTTGTAGCAGTTTTTGAATCTGACTTGTTTGGCGCAGTCAGTTGAGCTGATTAACACGCAGAAATAGTCTTTGATAGTTACGAGTCTCATCATTAGGGGATATAACCAAAATAAATGCTTGGCAAATTGCCCAAAGAGACGTTGATTTTTTGAGTTTCGAATATTGAATAGTTTTTGGATTAGACTTGTTTTGATCCGACCTTCTGATTCGGCCAGTTTAATTGCTGGAGAGTCCTCAAATTTTTCGGGAAAATAAAAGGCTGTGTAAAGATCTGCCTTGGGGTACATTATTAGCCACTGCTCCACTACTTTCTCAGCTCCTCCAAATTGGAACAAAAAATCATGGACAAGAGCAACTTTGAGATTCATAAAGCAAAAAAAATACAGGTCGAACCTGTAAACAAAAAAATTAATATTGGTGCGCGAGAAGGGACTTGAACCCTTATACCTTGCGGCGCTAGCTCCTAAGGCTAGTGTGTCTACCATTTCACCACCCGCGCGTCTTACAACTTATATTCTAATTATAAGACAATATAAGTTTTTTTGTCAAAGTCCTTGTTGGGAGTTATTTTTAAACGGATTTGAAAGTATTTTGACCGTTACTAACTTTTTCAATTAATTTCTTCGGAACTATAAAACAAAATGTGAGAATCACTTGCTAATTTATAAGCATAGAGTGTGCCGCCTCTATATTTTATATCAGTCAAATATTTCACTCTAAAATACAGCCCGTCAAGGAGAGTTACGCCATGATAAGGTAAAATGAAATTATTTTTGTCTATAGGTAAAAAACCAAGATTAAGAGGTTTGGGAGAAAGTGCTAATCTAAGATGGTGCGGGGCCAATTTTTCTAAAAAATCTAACTTTTCCCGCAAGGCTAAGAAACCTAAAAACTTTAGAGTGGTATTTTTAGCTTTTTTACTGAGTTTAGCTCTTAAAAACTCCACACTATGATCTTCTTTATACTTACTAAAGTTATAGATTTTTTTTAGAAGTTTTGTATTTTTTGTAGGAGGGGGAACTATTCTTAAGACTGAGCTCATTACCGTATTTAACTTATCTGTAAAAACTTTATCCCCCTCATCAAGTTTAGTTTTAAGATATCTGGTTTCTTTGTCCCATTGTTTATAAAAAGATGGGTATAAAGATGTAAGAATATCCAACTTAATCAGCTTAACACCTGTTATACCTAGATTCTTTATATACTCAGAAACTTTATTGACATAAGCGTCAGATCTATAATTTCGTATACCAAGGCTTCTGCGCAGAATACCTTCGCAAAAAAGATTGACCAGAGCTCATGGTTTATATATTTGTCGAATAGCTAAAGTTAACCTCTCTACCTGTTTCAAAAAAAGTACCTCAGACAAATCTGGATAAATGGATTCGGTCTTTAGAGGGTTTGGAATTTTGAAAGGCAATGTCATTATCCCAAACTCAATAGGTAAATTTTTACTGGTAAAATAATCGATTTGCTTTAGCCAATAATCTTTATGATCCAAGGCAAACTCTCCAGCTCCAGATAAAAATTCACTGCTTATCAAAAGTAGAAACACTTTATTATTAAGGATTTCTTTATGTAATAATTCCGAATTTACGTAAGTGCAGGTTTTAGCCAAAAGTTTTTTAACCTTATCGAAAGATATAGACTTATAAATTATTTTTGTCTTAGAATTCGATTCCAAAGTTTCAAAATCTTTAAAACCGTAAATATAGCTAGCTTTATTACTCATTTGATGTAGGCATCCTTAATTATAATTTTATCTCTCGGTTTAGTACCGCTCAATCCTTTTGTAGAAATTAAAAACCATATTGCTTTAGCCTTACGGAGAGTTTTGGGATTAAACATTGTTTCTAAAGATGGATCTTAATCTTCTTCTTTTTTACCAAGACTTGCTTCAAAACCTGTCCTTAGTTTATCTAAAGATGGGTTTGGCAAGTTTGGGGTTTGTGTTTCGGTCATATGATATAAAATGTTATTAAATTATAATTATTTTGGTATAAAAAAATCTCCCGACAGACGGGAGGAAATGGGTTTAAAAACTCTTCTGTGTGCAAAAAGACAAAAAAGAAAACAACTAAACACGCCGCAAAGCACTCCCATAAGTATAGAAGGTTTGCCACCATTGCCGCGTTATTGTTTTGAACATATAATGTTCTATAACCCTATTTCTCGGTTATAGTCAAGTTGTAGTTTTTTATAGAAAGCTACTAATACCCCTTAATCACCCGCTCGATTTGATTTGACCAATAAATTTTGGTTTGAGCTTGGTTGTCGTCCATATTTTCTTTGGTGATTATGCTTTTGAGCAGGACTTTTCGACGCTTCTTTGGCAATTCGATATGGTCAATCCCGGCTAAGAATCGCCCTGTTGGTGAGTTATTGTTTTTGATAATTTCTTGCGGGGTTCCAGTCGCAACAATCTGACCGCCGTTTATACCAGCTTTTGGTCCGACATCAACGATATAGTCACTGTTCATAATGGTTTCTTCGTCGTGTTCGACCACCAAAACCGTGTTACCAAGGTCTCGCAGTTTTTTGAGCGTGTTAAGCAGCTTAGTGTTGTCTCGTTGATGTAAGCCAATAGATGGCTCATCAAGGATGTAAAGAACACCCGTCAAGCCTGACCCTATCTGAGTGGCAAGCCTAATACGTTGAGCTTCTCCGCCTGACAAAGTGTCGGCGCTACGTGAGAGAGTAAGATATTCGAGGCCTACATCTTGGAGGAATTTGAGGCGGATTTCCACTTCTCGAAGAATCATTCGAGAAATTTCAGCTTCGGTCTTAGTTAGGCTAGTGCCCGTTCGAAGAGCTGTAAACCATGCCAAAGCGTCCTTGATTGATAAGTGGACAATATGATTAATTGATTGGCCACTCAGAGTTACTGAGAGAGCTTCTGGCTTAAGTCTGGCTCCTTTACAGTCGGGGCAGGCTTTTTTATTCATATAGCTTTCTATATCTCGGCGGGCTGCGTCAGAAGTTGTGTCTTTGTAGCGTCTTTTTAGATTAATTATTATCCCCTCGAAGCTTTCGTTACCGTAAAGAACGATATCACGGACTTTTTGAGGTAGTTTGTTCCAGGGTTGCTCTAGTTCAAAATTATATTTAACCGACAGGGTTTGAAAAGTCTTAGTCAGCCATCCGCCGCTCAAGCTCATACGAGAGATAGGTTTGAGACACCCTTCTAAGATACTCAAGGTCTCGTTAGGTACAATCAGCTTATCGTCAATTTCTGTGATTACGCCAAGGCCGTTACAAGTGGTACAAGCTCCGTGGGGGCTGTTGAAACTAAAGAGTCTTGGTTCGAGATTATCTGGAGTTCCGTGTCCATTTGGGCAGGCTCGGTTTTTATTGACGTGAATTAATTGCTTGGACTTATCTTCTTCTTCTATTTTGAAAATCAGGGCTTTGCCATTACTGTATTTCATTGCTGTCTCTAGCGAGTTCATTAGCCGAATTTTGTTATCGTCGTTGAGAGTGACTCGATCTATGACTACTTCAATAGTGTGTCTGAGCTGCTTGCTAAGTTGAATTTTTTCGGCTTCCTCGATTAAGATTATGTCACCATTGACCCGAATCCTTCTAAAGCCATTCTTTTTTGCCTCGCTAATATGTTGCTTATGAACACCTTTTTGATCAGTTACTACTGGGGACAGAACGATAACCGTCTTGCCGTCCAATTCCTTAATAAGTCGACTGCAGATACTGGTTACTGATTCGTTGGCAATTACAGCATCACAAACCGTGCAGTGTTGCTGTCCTATTTTGGCGAATAAAAGACGTAAATAATCGTATATTTCGGTGATTGTCCCGACCGTAGAGCGTGGATTTTGAGATGTAGATTTTTGATCGATAGAAATAGCGGGGGATAGGCCGTCAATGGACTCAACATCAGGTTTTTCTTTTAGGCCGAGGAATTGACGTGCGTACGAACTTAGGCTCTCGACGTAGCGACGCTGGCCTTCAGCGTAAATTGTGTCAAAAACTAAGCTAGATTTACCGCTGCCGGATAGACCACTAAAAACAACTAATTTGTTCTTTGGGACAATTACCGAAACATTCTTGAGATTATGCTCTTTGGCTCCCCGTACTGTTATATAAGAGTTTGGATTAGGGACAAAGGTTGTATTAGCAAGGATTTCTGGCGAATTTAGCTCGGCTAATGTTAGGTTATTTAGATGATTTAGTTCGGAGATAGTCGTCATACTAATAATTTGGTTATTACAATTACTGTGGCCAACTTTGGCCAGATTGTCAAAGTATTAACAGCGTATTACTTAATAACCCATCTATGCTCCCCTAGGTTGACGACAATTGAGTGATTATATCGATGGAATATTAGATACAAAAGAAGAGAAATTGGCACGCTGATTAAAACGGGAAAATAGTAATCTGTGACAAGCGTCCAGATAGTATTCATTAGTTCGTTGATATTGAGCATACGGAAGGTTAATATAAATCAATTTTGCCTATTTTTCTGATTATAGTCAATAGAGTTTTTCGGTTTGACAAGACGGCTATATTAACCAAATGTTACTACAAGTACCCAGCACAAAAAAATATTACTCAAAGCTATATCTTACTTTTGACTCTCGTCATTTGGTATAGTTTTACTTAGGTCCGTACAATGCTCAAACACTCGGTCACAGAAGGTCTCAAAAATTTAATCAGATCATTTTGGTTATCTATTACTGCTATTTTTATCATATTCGTCAGCCTCTTGTCAGTTGCAATGATGAGCAGTATTTGGGTTGTGGTTGGATACACTCTCAAAAGCTTTGATAATCAATCTGTAGTTTATATCTATATCAAAAAAGATACTCCAACAGCTGATAGAATGCAGATGGAACAAGACCTCAAAGCACAAAACGAAGTCAAGGAACTGACCTTTATCGATGCACAAAAGGCTGAGGAAGAGTACAAGAATAACCCGTTTACTTCAGCCTCATATGATAATTTAATCAAGGCCCAAGAAAAAAACGGCAACAAAACCAAAATTCTGAAGGAGTCCTTCAAGGTAATTCCATCGAATGTCAATTTCTACACTAATATCGAAAAATTCGCCAACCAAGATAAGTACAAAAGCGTCGTAGATAATGTTGACGGCCCAAAAGACTTCATTAGTTTTTTGCAGAAGGCTTATTACTGGACAGCTATTGTTGGATCGGCTTTATTTGTTGTTTTTAGTGCTATTTCCACATTGGTTATGGTTAATATTTTGAGAATTGCTATTTATTCAAGGCGGGAGGAGATTGAGATTATGCGATTAGTTGGTGCGACTAATAATTATATTCGTGGTCCGTTTATCGCTGAAGGGATATTATATAACTTTATCGCCTCAGTTGTAGTTTTTTTGATATTCATTCCAATGTTCAATTTTTTGGCTCCGAGTTTGTCAGCGCTTTTTAATTTTAATATTGCTAAGGATTTGGCGGAGTTATCCAGTAGCTTGTATATCAGTCTGACAATTACCAATATTATTGGCTTGATTATCGGGGGGTTATCAGCTATGCTGGCTACTCAAAGATATCTAAAACTATAATAATTTGCTATTTGCACTATGCCGACAACAGACTATAGTAATTACAAATTAGGTCGCTTTTTGGTTATTATTTTGGTGCTTTGCTTACTTTCACTGCTAATTTGGCCGTATCTAAAAGCCGAATATTACACCCAGAAGTACGAAAAGCAACTAGATATCGTAGCTATTTGTCAATCAGAAAACACAGGCCTTGGAGTAACTGGGTATAAAATACTTAATCATTCCCCAGAGTCAAGAACCTTGGAAATATACTGTTTCTACACAAACTCCGAGCTAAACAATTATCTCAAACTAGAAAAGCAAGCAGACAATTGGAAGTCAATTTACTCCAACCGGTTAGTCAAGGACAGTTATATGTACTACCCATTTTATTATTACTAAATTTATTTTTTGAGATTATGAAAGTTACCGAATTTTTAACTAAATTGAGACAATTAAACCAAGAGGAGTTAGCTCAGACCAGCGGCATTGGCCAAGTAATTATAGATTCTTTGAACAGTTTTTTGACATCGAAGCGGTATTTGGATTTGATTGATGGGTTTGGGGAGCTTGAGAGAGAGGATCAAGGGTTGAATTTGCTACTGAGGCAAAGCCTTGGGGTGTCTAACTTGGTAGGTGGACAGGACTTATCTGGCCAGACGATGGTAATAACCGGTACAATGGAGATAAGTCGAACTCAACTAAAAGAGAAATTAGAAGAATGCGGGGTGAAAGTAACAAGTAGCGTTACCAAAAAAACTAATTATCTTTTGGCGGGGCAAAATAGCGGCTCAAAGTATAAAACGGCCAGCGAACTTGGGGTACCGATTATTGAAATGTCCACGTGGCAGGATCTAAAAAAATATTTAGAGACTGACAACGAAATCAAGCCTAGTTAGATTATTGCCGATAGACTTTTTTTTGAGGATTTGGAATTTGCCGATTTGATTGGTGTTCTCAATGTGTGGCCCACCGCAAAACTCCCTAGAATAGATTGTTTGACCGTCTGCGAGGGTATAAATAGTTACTTTGTCGCCGTACTTCTCACCGAATAATCCAATTGCATCCAACCCTTTTGCTATGTCAGGAGTTGTTTCAATTTTGGTCATTGTAAGGTGCTTGTCGATAATGGCTTGGACCTGCATCTCGATATTTGTTATAGTTTCTGGAGTGAGATCGCTCGAATTTAGATTAATATCAAAGCGGGCTTTATCTTCCAAAATGGCAGACCCCATTTGGTGCAGCTGCGTCCCGAAGATACTTCTCAACACTTGGTGTAGAATATGCGTCGCCGTGTGCATTGCAATCGCCTTGGGGGAGTTGCTACCTAGGCCTGATTTGAATTGGGCAGTGGAGCTGCTTTGAGACAGGGTTTGATGACTCTCGATGAGTTTTTGTAGGTAATCCACATCCAAAATAAGCCCCTCTTTTTCGATCAGGTATTCGCTGATTTCAATAGGGACTCCATGAGATTGATATAAATCAAATGTTTTATTGGCTAGCCACTGGGGATCTAGCTTGGTAGCTTTAGGATTATTTGCAGTCATAGTTTTTTTTGGTTCTGAATTCCAGAACTAGCTGTATTCATTATATACAACCTAAACTATATTTTCCCGTCAAGCTACCTTTGTATGAGCTATTTAGACTCTTTAAGGTCTTTGTCTTCCTTTTTTTTGAAGTATTGGACGATATCATCGATTGTAAAGTGCTTTTGATGTTTTAGAGTGTCGATTTCTTTGAGTCGTTTGAGCGCTTCAACGCGGTTAAATTTGCGGTTAAGACCGGCTCCGGCTTGGTGGAATGGAAGGATGCCCATTTCACAGTAAAACTTGAGGGTGCTTTGGCGAAATTTGTCAGTGGAATTAAAGACGTCTTCGCATAAAGTTGCAAGTTCTCCGATGTTAATAAATTCTAGTTTTACGATTTGAGTTAGTGTACGTTTTCTTCCCATAGGTTTTGATATATAAATATTATTTTTATAATAGATGTAATATTGGATAACATTGTGTTTTTGTCAAGTTTATGCGAAAAAAAACCTAAAAATACTTGAAATAGATTTTACAACATAGTTATTATGTACGATTTGAATGCTTGCTCTAACAGGGGGCTTGTTAAAATTGACAAAGGTACAAAGTTTGGTTTTATTTAACATAGTTTCAGTATCAAATCAAAAAATTAACCACGATTTAACATATAAAATTAGGATGGCATTAGGCAAAAAATTAGGAAATATTTTGGAAAGTTACTTTGGTGAGGAGAGTCTCCAATCCCTGAGCAACAATTACGAACCCATAAGCAATCTACCGATTAAGGAAATAAAGCCCAAGGCCAAAATAAATATCACGCCGTATCCAGCTTTGATAGGCAGCCTAGCCAAAGACCAGGGCGATACCTCTAACCAAAAACCCTCTGCATCTGACCTTGTTCAAACGGTAGCCCCAAGTGACAACGATTACTTGGATCAAGTTCCTATTAACCGAATTGAGGTTAGCAATCCGTTCCAGACGCGGGAATACTTCGATGTCGAAGCGCTTAACAATCTGGCCGAGGATATTGGGCGAAACGGTCTAATCCAACCAGTCATACTTATCAAAAGTCCCACCCCTGCCGAAGATGGAGGCCCTAGGTATATATTGGTTGCCGGTGAGAGGAGGCTTCGGGCTTTTAAACAATTGGCCCGAGATACTATCCCAGCAATAGTTAAGTCGCATACAAGTCTTAATAATAAGCAGCAGTCGATTATTACGGTAATGGAAAATCTGCAACGCGAGGACCTCTCGGCTCTGGAAATGGCCAAGACGATTCAGATGCTAATGCGGACTCACAATTCGACTGAGGCTGAGGTAGCCGGTATTCTGTGTAAATCTCTCCAATACGTCAAAAATTTTCTTAGATTGCTCACCCTCTCGCCCTACATTCAGGATCTGTTGTCGACCAAACAGCTTACGGAATCCCAAGCGAGGTATCTTGTCAATCTCGATGAATCGACTCAGGTAATTGTGGCTCATAAGATTATTAGCGAAGAACTAACCGTCAAAGAGATTGTCCAGCTAGTCAAGAGCATAAATAGCAAATCTCATCCAGTTCAAAAGAGCTATAGCCCGAGACTGCAACATAATCTCCCGCACGAATTCGTCAAACGGGCAATTAAGTTTAGCGACGACATTCCTAATGCTAATCTCAAGTGTTTTGGAGATGATTTGCGTGGTAGGATTGTTATAAGCTGGGGAGTGTAATTTATTTAAGGTCGCTTCCACAGCAAAATTTTATCCCGTGCAATTTCTTTGGCAAAAATTGGGTCAGTAATTTGACTCAACTCTTTAATATCAACTGAATACCAAAAGTCAGATTGATCAATTGCGTAATCCAATTCGTTGATGGTAGGATGTCTAGTCTGGGGTGTATCGGTCGTAAGAATCAGCAGGTCAAAATCACTTTTGAGTTTGTAATCGCCTCTAGCTCTTGAACCAAATAGCCAGACTTGGCATAGGCTCGGAATATTTGCAAAGACTTCAGTCAACGTATTGATATGCTTTTGCGTAACTCCGTAGGTATTGGCAGGCCTACTTGGCGTTTGGGTACTCGTTGTCATAGATGGATTTTAGTTTTTGGTATAATTCTGTGAATATTTGGTTGTAAACTCTAATCACGTTTTGGGCAACTTGATTGGCCGTCCCCTCGTCGTATGTGTGAGCGAGTAAATTTCGACCTTTGATACTGGCTAGCCAATCCTCTTCATCTGTTATTAGATTGTGTTGAAAGGCTTTTTTGAGTGTAGCTCTTGGTGTGGCCTCGAATTCTAGTCCGGACTCTTGCATATACTCTTTGAGAGTTTTCCAAGCTAGTTCCCAAGTGAACTCATATCTCTGGATTAGTGCATCTCGATATAAGTCATTATCAGGCTCGAGTCTAACTGCATCGATAGCTTCTTGTAATCGTTGTAAGGCTTTTTCGTAATTACGGAATTTACCAGTGAAACCGGAGATTGGAGGGGTTGGTGTCATAATCTATCTAGAGTAAATTACTATTTTTAATATCAAGAATTTCAGGTATGATAATTTTCTTTAAATATTTATCAACTGATTTTTTAAATTCTGCATTTTTAGTGAACCTTGGAGCGTTTGAGATTATACTAGGCATTTCTTGTACCTTTTTTTTCCAAGCAGGTAAAAATATTTCGGTTGCACAAACCTTTACAAAGTCTCGGAGGTGATTTTTAATTATAGCCTCTAAAGCATTAAGTCGCTCACTCGGTTCAATCAATGTAATAATCCGCGAATTTAAAATGTACAGAAAATAGTACCTAGAGTGTTTAAGTATACTTTCTAAACCTTTATTGGCGCTTTTTTGTTCATTACCACTCAGTAATTCATATGCTACATTTTCAATAATCTTTTTCTTATCCAATTCTAAGAACATTTGCATTACTAAGTAGTACTCTTTTAGATCGTCTTCCGGTATCTCATCATCATCTTTTATATTTAGGATCTCGTCTGGGAATATTGTGGAAAACTTGCTTTGATTATCAAGCTCAATTTTAAACAGTGCGGCTTGACCTTTTTTTGCAATTTCGGGGAAACCTTTATAAGCTGTATAAGCAAGGATAAAATCTGTAAATTTAACTTTATGCCGAATTGTTAAATTTTGAAATTGTTCGGGTAGCTTTATGCCTGATTTATATTCTAAATCAATGTAACCATCTCCGCATTGTAGGAAGTATATCCTAATGACGCTCCAAAGTGGTCTATTTGAATAAAACTGCCATAAGTCTATCTTATTTTGACTATTAGTAAATTTAACAATATTTTCAAGAATATCTGAGTTTTTTTCGATAATTAAAATTTTTGCCAATACTGATACTTTTTCTCGTTGCATTTTTATAGCGTTTTTAATTGAGTGAATTGTTTGCGCTCCGTTTACTACTTGAGGATTTTCTAGTTTATAAGAGCCTTGATTTTCTGTAACAGAAGTGCAGACAATTGTAATCCCGTTATTGTAAAACCAGAACAATTCCGGAGTTTCATTAACTGTCATTGTAATATTTTTGTTAATCTTACTATTCCCGAGACCGAATCTAATATTTTCATCGAAATATTCTTGATCGGATAGCTTGATTACATCAGTACCACTCATAGTCATAATATGAGCTTTATATTTATCATCTTGAGTTTTATAATCAAATTTTGACATCTTACCTTTATCGACAAAACTGACCATAATCGGCGCTACAGATCCATTTAACTTTCTTAAAATTGATTGCTCACTATAAACATTGACATCAATAATTTCACTTCCTTCAATGACGTTATTTAGCTCATCTTGGAAGTCCTTCATTTTAATTTCACCGCAATTAGTTATATATATGTATATAATTTTATTACATTCATTAAAATAAGTATATAAATTAGCATCGAGATAGTTTTTTCGGCTTTCAGCCCATTTATTTCTTGATTTTACGGTACTTAATTTTTCTACGAAATCAATAGAATCTGACTTTTCTTCACTTTGTAGATCTCGTAACTCGCTATTATTTTTATATTTACCCTGATATATTCTAAGGATTTTTTCCTCATCATTGTAATAGTACGCATCGATACCGCAGTCATTCTTACGGCCACATAATAAATTTTCAATATCTTCTAAATCTTCCTCCGGGATAATGTCATTTTCAATATTTTTTAAAAACCATTTCACAAATGTATTACCTTGTTCTGTCGTGTTTTTGTTTGTAGAAAAATTTTTATATGCTTTGTCGATGATTTCAATTAGTTTGCTCATAACTTTGAATTTCAAATTTATTATAGTGAACTATAATTCCAATTAACACTAAAAGTCAAGCTCATAATTCAGACTGTTTGTGTAAAAAAGCTAGTACCAGTTATAGTAATCCTCCTTTATAATAACCTAATCATTCTTCAGCACATTTAAGAATACATCGTTTGGGATATTGACATTTGCAAATTGCTTCATACGCTTTTTGCCTTCTTTTTGCTTGTCTAGGAGTTTCATGCGGCGTGAGACATCTCCACCATAAAGTTTGGCAGTTACATCTTTTCGAAATGGCTTGACGGTTTCGCGGGCTATTACTCGGGACCCTATTACCGCTTGGATGGCTACTTCTACTTGTTGGCGAGGGATTAGTTCTTTGAGTTTGGTGCAGATTTTGCGCGAGAGGGCTTCGGAGTTGGCTTTGTGACTTATGGTACTTAGCGGTTCGATTAGCTTGCCGTTAAGGAGGACATCGACTTTTACGAGATTGGATTTCTTGTATTGGCTTACTGAGTAGGACATTGAGGCGTAACCTTTTGTGCCTGATTTGAGCTGGTCATAGAAATCAATAATTACTTCACCTAGTGGGATGCTGGCCACAATCTGGATTTGACCTAGCGATAGGCTGTTCATAGCAAGCACTTCACCTCGGGCAGTGTTGATTAGCTCAATCACCTTACCAGTAAAGTCATTTGGTGTGATAATACTCATCTCGAGATACGGCTCGTAGATAGCCAGGATATTGCTCGGATCAGGTAAATCGGTCGGAGTCTTAACACTGGTAAAGTTGTTTTTGTCGATGTCTTTGACATTGATTTGGCTCTGGGAGATGCCTCCGAGTTCTGGTGCTAATATTTCGACTAAAGTCTCTTGCTCATCGGGCGCGGGGTAGTAGTTATTAATTAACTCCTTAATTAGACTGAGCCTAGCCTCGGGTCTGATTGGTTGGGTTAGGATTTCTTTGATTTTTGGGTCGAGGTTACTAAGTTCTAAGAACTCCTTGAATTGTTTGCGTTGGTCGATGGTCATAGGTTTTTAGTTGATAAAGTTTAGAATTAAGTGTATATTTTAATTATAAATTCCCGTTAGGGACGACCCTCAACAAAATGAGGGGTTAATTTTTACCCTAATGAATTGTTATTAGTGTAAGATAACTTTCTTCTTTAGCAACTTTGAGGATATTCTTAACTTCTTCTAGATCATTAATAAAAGGGTTTAATAATTCTTGTGTCCAGATATGATCGTATGGATAAATACCACACTGATTTACAAGTTCAAGATTGGGGTAAGTCTGACTCTCTACACTTTGGAAATAACTATAAATATCTTGGATGTGGGTGGCATTGAGGATATGGGCAATACCATCATAGTCAAATTTTTTCAAATTAATTCTATTTTCACCAAAAAAAAGCTTAGTTTGAACAGGTAAATCAAAGGGATACTTACCATTTTTCAATCGATCTCTATACTTATGATTGACCAAAAAATCTAAAATATCATGAGATTTGTAAAATGTAAAACTATTGTCTTTACTATAGAATATAGAATCTAAATACTCCAAAGTCATATTTGTGTGATCGACTCCTTGATCTTTTATTAATTGAAAAGTTATGCTAATAGACATAAAAATAAATCTTAAATTATCCCATCAATAAAACCATATTCCAATGCCTCTTTTGGTCCAAAAGGGTTTTCTCCACTTGTTAATTCAGTCATAGTCTCATCACTTAATTTTGTTTTATGAAATAAGTACCCATCCCTAAATAATTTATCTCTAGCTTCTTTAGCGATAATTTTGTCTATGTGATCAGTTTTTCCTTGTAAGCCAAAACCGCTACTGTGGGTTAAGAAAGTTGTAAATTTAGTTGCATATCTTTTATGCCCAGATTGCAGGACATATACTGCCGCAGATGCACATTGTCCAATTACAACTGTATGAATTGGTTTTGGTGAAGATTCGATAAAACTACCAATAAGCCTCCACGTGCCGTTTCCACCATTGCAATCAATAAGAATCTCTATCAACTTGACTGACTCGTCTAAAATGGCTAACTCAATTTCTTTACAGATTTTAATAGCAAACGGTCCTGTTATAGTTTCGATTAACCAGATTTTTTTGGTACTTGGGTTGAAGTTCATATACACATACAATTACACTTTTATAATTTCTGTGCAACCTCGTTTTTTGTTGATTTGACAGAACGGTGAAATATATTTTATATTAGGTTAAATAAGAGTATAACAAGCAATTAAATCAATCAGTTTTTCTATGGATTACAAAAAAGAAATTATCACCTCAGCGCCTAATCAAAATAGGGGGGGATATACAACCAACTCGATTAATATCTATCGCATTATCAGAAATTTTGTGTAGAATTCAGGAATTGAAAACTGATAAACCTCTACAGCGGGTCCATATGTGGAATAATATCGGCTCAAATATAAAAGACGGATTGCTCGAAACTAAATACGAATTTTTTAAAAAACATGGTTTAGAATTCCCAAGTTTAAATTTAGAAATGGACGATTCCCTAGAATTTCAAACTTATTTAAGAAAGGTATTAGAATCACTAGTTTCTACGGGCGTGATATATAAAGACAGCGACACTTATAGTGCTTGTAGCGATTGTGGTCATTGTATCGGTATTTCGAGTAGTAGTAGAATTTCTAAATGTTCCAAATGTCCGAGTGAAAATATAATTATGGAGGCCAGAAATGGATTGTTTTTAGACCTACCAACTGATAAAATATCTCTAATAAAAGGTAAGACGCCAGCGTTTAAAAATATCAAGCAATTACACACACGATTTAATCACCTCCCAAACAGGATAAATTTAGAAAAAATTCGACCAACAGGTTTATCTTTAGATTTTCTGGGATTTGATGGGTTTGTCTTGGATCCAAAGTTTGGAATCAGCTTATTACCTCACTTCGTTGCTCAGAAATATGAAGTTGATAAAATAACCCAAGTACAAGGCTACGAAACAATAACAAACACTGCTCCTTACACCAATACTATACTCTCAAATATCGATTTTGAATATATTTTGACAGGATTGGCTGATAATAATTGTCAATTTTTGGACGAAGAGGTTAATTTTGTATTATTTCATTTGCCGGTTTTTTTGATTGGATTTGACTCAGTCGTTTCCGAGTCGCGAATCGATCAGTTAAAAGAGGATTATAAAAAGACTGTCCGAAAACTATCGGCTGTAATTAACGGACTTGAGTTAAGTTCGGAGTCAGTTGTTCCATTAGACAGAGAACTATTAAATCAAGCGATTGATTATTTTGCTCAATATAAGTACAAAGATGGCATTATTGCAATTAAAGAATTTGTCAAACAACTTAACAAAAATCCCGAACTGCAAAAACAGGTCTCAAAGAGCGATATAAATACTATAAATCAAACTTTTGGACTGATCTTTAAAATCTAATTAATATGTTTTTATTCAAACAAACTACAGCAAATTTTAGAAATATAAATATTTTATTCGCTCCCGGCCTCCCTGGAGAGATGACTCAGAGACCAATCTTTGATGATTTGTCTGCCCTTGGATGTGATATTTACTCGTTCTACTATTCTGGCACTTACGAACAGGTCGGAATTTTTGACCTAGAACAGGCAAATAAAGATTTGGTAAACGCTATACAAGAAATGGAGGATAAGAAACTGCCTTTTACTATACTTGGATACTCGTTTTCGACATATTTTTTACAAAAAATCGATTTGGCACAATATTCCAATATTCTGGGACTCTCTATGTTTTCACCAATTATGGGACTCGATCCGAAGTCTATTAAGGCTGATTTTTTTGAAGAATTAGAAACTTTGCACAAGGATTCTACGCAACCGTTTAAATGTAATTTGGAATTATTGAAAACTCAAATACCCGCCTCTGAGCTTAATTTCGACTACTCATTATCTAAGTTTGCACTGTACAATTTCCCTGTAACTTTTGCGTATTCATTAAATGATACATTGATCAATGTCGACACAATTAATTACAAATTACAAAATTATCGAATTCAACATACTTATAACAAGTTTTTAGTATGGGATAGCTCTGAGGGGTATCATAGACTCGATACATATTATAATAACAGCATGAAAGCTTATTTTGAGGGTCTTTTTATCGCGGCGGATCTTAAGCGTCTAATCGATGATGAAGTTTATGTATATTTTTGGGGTAGTCAAATAACTCAAAAATCTAACAAAGAATCAGATATCGATTTGCTTATATTTACTAAAAGCAACCACCTTATTTACACAAAAATATTAAGAGAATATCAAGATGAGCACGCAAAAATAGCTAATTTAAAATTTGATTTAAGTATTAACACGCTAGAAGATATTTATACAAAAAAATCATATAGATTCAATCGTGGCCCCAGTATAACTCACGAACTTACTTATCATTATTTTGGGATTTATAAGATTCCGCATTTACCAATCGTGCAAACATATGATTTACTCGAAGATTGCTATCAAGCAACATTAACCAATTTGAATGAGGCAAGAAAAATTTTGTTAAAAACCAGTTTAACTTCTGAAAGAGTCAAAAAAATACCCAAATTTACAATCTTTGCACTGATATATCTACAATATTATTACAACCATCTCAATATCGATTGGTCAAAAATCAAGGATTACTATCTTACGAACTCCGAGTATCATAATATTATTTCTAAAATTGAAAAAATCCAGGCCGAAGATTACCAAGATCTTAATATAGAATTCTTACAAGTTTGCGTCGAGGTAATGGAAAAAATCCATAAAGAACAAGAGCATGTTCTGGCTACACTCCAGAAGCCAAATCCCATTAAAGACAAACAGATTAAGAGCTTTTACTTAATGAGGCACGCCGAAAAAAATCGACAAGAATCACATAACTCACTGATTAATGCCGAGCTAGATATTACTACAGACGGCAAAGCAAAAACCGAATCCGTTGCAGAATATTTGCTACAAAATAAGATTGAAGTCATTTACGCGAGTAATTACAAAAGATCGGTTAGCACTGCTCAGATAATTGCTGACAGGCTAGATCTCCAAGTAAAGCAAGAAGAGCTGATTCATGAAAAGATTTTTTCGACAGATAATCTGTCAGATGAACAAGCCTTTGACTTGTATAATAAATCGTTTGAGGATTGGGATTATAGTAATCACGGGAGCGAAAGTATAAATCAGGCTGTAACTCGACTCAAACGGGGTCTCGTTCAAATATTAGAGAAAGAAGATCATATAACGACTTTGATGGTTAGTCACGGGAGAGTTATGCAAAGTTTTTTTAATTCGTTGGAGAATTTTACTGAAAAAGATTTTAAAGCTAAAGAGCTGATGATAGATTATTCTGATGTATATCAAGTATTCTACCGCCTAGATGGAGATGCTCTGAGTTTTGTAGGTGTTATACAAGTGCTTTAACCTTGTACAGATTCGATTTTCAAAACACTTTTAATCCGAGTTCTACACTTTTATAATTTCTGTGCAACCTCGTTTTTTGAGACTTTCATACCTTTTATTCTCGGCTCGGGAGTAGTCGTAATCGATATCCCAAGTTTTATTTCGCTGGCTCAGCCCTGGTAGAACCTCCTTATAGACTAGCCCGAGATTAGCTGGATCAAGTACCATGACCCCTACCACTTCTGGATAATTAGCTTTTTTCCAAGTTTCAAATGCAGGATGCCCATCGAGTAGTTTGTAATGTATAAGATATTCCATTAAGACCATATCCCCAGCCCCAAAGCCAATACAAGGCAAATTTTCCCCACCAAATAGCTCGAGTAAATTGTCATAACGGCCACCTCCAAACATCGAGCGACTATTACTATTGTCATTGTCAAAGGCTTCAAAAACCATACCAGTATAGTAAGCAATGCCTCTTACAATAGAATTATCCCCTATTATGTTAACCGGGAAGTCAAAGTCAAGCTTAGAATTATCAACAAATGACTTACATAACTCAAAATCATTTTGGCTAAGTGTTAAATTCGAGGCGGATAGTTTTTGTTTTTCGATTGTTCCGAGTTTTTTCCATTCATCGAGTAGTTTGTAAATTTGAACTTTTTTGGAATCTAGATTATTTTCGAGAATAAACTTATCTAGGACTTGACGATTACCAACTCGGATTTTGTAATTATTTCCACCGCCAAAAGCCTGCATAACTTGATTAGCTACAAAAAGTATTTCTTGATCGACGGCGTTGTCAGCTAACCCAATAATATCGACATTGAGTTGCCAAAATTCTCTACTTCGACCTTTTTGAGGGGCTTCGTAGCGGAAGCAATTAGGGATACTGAACCAGCGAAGCGGATACCTGAGATTTTGTTCTTTGGCAGTTATCATTCGAGCTAGAGTTGGCGTCATCTCAGGACGCAGGGCAATACTTCGATTTCCCTTGTCGACAAAGTTATAAAGTTGTTTTGATCCTAGCTCTTCACCGCTTTTGGCAAGGTATATTTCGGCGTTTTCGATAATTGAGGCATCGTATTCGCTGAACCCTAGTCCTATCATTGTTCGTCGCCAAGTATCAATTATATACCGCTGGTATATCGTATAATTTGTGTTAGAATCTTGATTGATTACCGAGTTTTTAGGGTAAAAGTCTCTGGTTCCTTTGTAGGGCTGGGCTGGGATAGGCATAAAATCTAAATTAGAAATTAAAAAAAGCCTAAATAAATTAAGCTAAATTTGCAAATTGTTACTTGCGATTATATAGGATTGGTCTAAAGACTCTTGAGCTTGTTGACTGAGACTACTTTTTTGTAGCGAGCTTGAGATACGCTTGATAGGTAGCGAAGCAGAGATCGTCGCTTTCCTACTTTTCGAAGGAGTCCTCGTCGAGATGAGAAATCTTTGGCGTTGCCTTTGAGATGTCCTTTGAGGTTATCAATTTCAACTGTTAGTAAGGCAATTTGGACTTCTACTGAACCTGTGTCTGTAGCGTGGATTTGCTGTTTGGTGATGATAGCGGGTTTTTTGGATTGAACTAACTTTGACATATTATTTAATTCGAATTATTTCTAATATATATTTAACTAAAAGTTATTGTAATAATACCTAAGTCTCTCTAAATAAGATTTTTTTGTCAATATGCACACAATCAGCACCCAAAGCCAGTCAAATCCCGCTGATAAATATACGCCAGTACAAGTAGCCGGTTTGAGACTTCTGGCGCGCGGTGATTATGCGCTGGCCGATATTACAAATCGCCTTATCAAAAAAGGTTTCGATCGCATAGAAGTCAATCAAGATCTGCAATTGCTAGTTACCAAAAAATGGATAAACGACGCTCGTGTGGCCGAAAATATCTGGGAATATTACAAGGGGCAAAAAGGGGATATTTTTATCAAGCAAAAGATGCAACTCAAGCAAGTTCCCCGAGAAACAATTAGTAATTTTTTTGAAAACTTACACAGAGGAGGAAATCAAAATCAAGGATCCCAAAAATTAGACCCTATCGATTACAAAACCATCAAACGCAAATTAAGTAACCGCTACAATATCGAGGATTGGGGCAAGCTCGACCCAAAGGTCAAGAATAAGATTTACGGGTATTTAGCTAGGCAAGGGTTTAGGGATATAGGAAGTGTTTTAGGTCGGTTAGTGGCATACGAATAGGGATTTGACAAATTAAACACCGAACGGTTAAATTTTAACCGCTACATGGTTAATTTGAATTTGTATAAAACCCTACCCTCGAAAACTAAAAGTGTAAGCTATAATAAATATCCATATAAGGTGCTCTTTCTAATGGAATTACAAGAAAAACATGCCGCACTTTATAACGGTATGAACCATTCCCTATATCTTGCAATACGAGAATGGAATGAATTACCGGATGGTGCTTCAAGAAAGGAACTCGTGGACTCTCTAATTCAACTTGCCGATTGTGTAAATCACAGAAGTGGAGTAAGAAACTAATATTTAAACAATTTGATGGCGACTCAAAAGCGTTACACGCTGAGCTAGAAAGTCAATAATAATTGACAAATTTTTGATTTGGGGGTCTATTATACATAGATGTCTATTTCTTTTTTTGTTAAGTTTTTCTTTTTTGTTGTGATTTGTTCGGTGGCTGGTTATTACGGCTACGATGCTTATTCGAATTATTTTTTGGTTAGTGATTATTCTAAGCCTACTTATGTATTTGAAGTCTCACAAGGTGATACCATTCGAGTAGTATCTGACAAAATGGCAAAAGACCAAGTCCTAAAAACTGGCAATAGTTTGATTTTCCAGAATCAGTTAGACCCGGTTGAGAGCCTCCAAACAGGGGCTTATATAATAACAATGCCAGCCACGCCAAAAGATGTCCTGAGTCAAATCGCCGTGCAATCCAAAAAGATTTCCAAAGAAAAGCAACAATTGGCTAAGCGTAAATCAATCACAGTCGTGTTCAAAGAAGGTGAGACTGTAGATGACTATATTGCCAAATTAGTGGGAGCGGGGCTTGGAACTAAGCTTGAATTGAGCGAATATTTTACTAAGGGGAGCAATTTTAATCGTGTAACTTATCCGTGGCTGCCAGAAGAGTTGAGTTGTCAATACGGGCAGATAAGTAACTGCATCAAATACTATATAGAAGGATATCTTTATCCTGATACTTATAGTTTTTTTGCGGATGCCACTATTCCTGAAATAAGCGACAAAATTCTTCAAAACTTTGATAATCGAGTTTGGCAAAAGGTCAAAAGCACCACAACAAATCTCAATCTCAATAAGGCCGTGATTATGGCCTCTGTAATCGAAAAAGAAACTGGTCGGCCAATTACTGGCGTCGATAACTCAAACATCGAAGAAATCAATACTGAGCGAAGAAATGTGGCTAGTACTTTTTATAATCGGCTTAAGAATAATCAGGCTTGGGAATCAGATCCAAGTGTTGTTTACGGTAGTGGCAAGCGTGTGTGTCAATCTACCCTTACAGTCGAGGGGTGTGTTTATCTAAATGGGCCGGAAGGAAAGAATAAATACAATACCTACGATAATGTGGGCTATCCAATTGGGCCAATTACCTCTCCGCAATGGTACAATATCCAAGCAGCATTAGAACCCGCCAAGACTAATTTTTTGTTTTTTGTTAGTGATGGCATTGGTCGCAAGTACTTTGCCGAGACAAACAGTGGACATGAGGCTAATATTGTCAAAGCCCAGAAGATTAATAGCGAGCGAGTTCAAAAATAAACCTTAGTTTAAATGCTCTTTTTTAAACCGAAACCAAAAGAAAAATTTAAGTTTTTACCAGCGTTTAATTCGGCTAAATTCTTCGGTGAAAAAAAACGCAAATCCCTATTAGATTACAAGCCGTCAGTAAAAAGTTTTAAACCAAAAAAGCTTGAGACAACGGTAAATCCTCAAAAAGACCAGCTTGAAAAGCTAGTAGAAGAGAATCCATATCAAATCGACATAGCAAATTTGCGACAATTACCAGTCAATTTTTTGGATAATCTAAGTAACTATTGGCGGGCCGGAATTCGCAAAATTATTAACGGTTATTTGGGTTTATTGGCTCCAACTTCGATAATCGAAACCCTAAAAAAAATTCTAATATTAATTACAGTTGGCGTGGTTGGTTTGATTAGTTTTTTGTCTTTTATGGACACAAATTTTATTGTGACGGGTTGGGATTTTGAATTTGGCCCAAATTCTTACTTAGACAAGGCTAAGTGCCGCGAACTGCAGAATTATTTGCAGGCTAACAGATTTGGCGGTATTATTCCTAATAACCACTTACTGTTTCTGGATGGTAATAATATGCAACTAACCGCCAAGAGCAAATTTCCAGAGATCACAAAGATAGAAGTTCTACAAAAAGTATTTCCTAGCCGTGCCAAGTTGCTAATTCACACGGAACCAGTTTTGACTACCTTAATACTCAAAGTTAATAACAAGACTGAGTTCTGGCGAATAGCCCAAAATGGCACCATAATAAGCAAAGATAATCACAATCTTTTGACTAATCCAATTTATGTTGACAAAGATATTACTTACAATAAAGAAACAGGCAGCTTCGACCAGACCAATTTTTTCGAGACTAATCTTGACCAGCTAGATAAAATTTACACGATTGACTACGTCAAAGAATTGGTGTCTAATTTTGGTTTAAAGATAGATCGCGTCGTAATTCCAAGCCTAAGCCCATCCGACAAAAATTTCACTATTTGGTTAGATAATCAGGTCAAATTGATATTCAACTCTAGTCAGTTTGACCAAAAATCCATTCAGGAGCGAGTTCAAAAAGTAATGAACAGTCAATTACTAAATCAAATCAAAAGTGCAAAATTGCAATACATCGATATGCGAGTAGCCCACAGAGTTTATGTTGGATAATTTTTGGTGGATATTTGATTAACTTGACATTAGTTGACTTTTTGTGTATTATCAAACATAGTTCCGATAACCCAATTTTCCTGATAGATATAAGTAAAATCCTTTGATAAGATCTCAACATTTAAGGGAATTTTTCTTAGACTGACGCCCTTTTGTCTACAAAACCTCCAAAACTATGCCTTACGCTGTAATACCTTCTAACCTAAAAAATATTGAATCAGTCTTTTTAAAGCTAATGTCATCTGAAGAAATGATCGAGATGAGTTACGGTCAGGTACTGACATCAGAAACCATCAATTATCGAACAGGAGTGCCGCAGCCCAACGGTCTTTTTTGTCAAGCGATTTTTGGTCCAGTTCGTGAGTATGAATGTGCTTGCGGTAAATATAAGCGATATCGATACGCAGGAGTAATCTGTGACAAATGTGGAGTCACAGTTGCGCCAACTTCGGTTAGACGCGAGCGTATGGGTCATCTTGACCTTGCGTGTCCAGTTATCCATCCTTGGTTTTTCCGTATTATTCCATCCCGTATTTCTACCCTGCTTGAGATTAAAGCCACCGATTTAAGTCGTATTTGTTACTTTTCGGCTTATGTAATTACTGTTATCAATGAAGAGCTTAGAACTGATTATCTAAATCGAATTGAGGGCGAGAGTGAGATTCGTATCAAATCCACCAAAGCCAACTTTGACAAAAAATTCGATGAATTAGGAAAACAATATCAAATCGACAAATCTAGTGGAAATTTTAATGTTGATGAACTCCGGGCCAAATATGAGACCGACAAAGAAATCACTAAGACGCAACAAGCTGAGATTATAACCAAAATTGAGACAATTTCTCAAATAGCCAAAAAAGAATTGATTAATTTAAAGGTCAAGGACGTAATTAGCGAAAATATTCATCAAGAATTAGCCCAAAAGTTTGGACCAGTATTCAAGGCTGAGATCGGGGCAGAAGCTATCAAAACTTTACTGGAATCAATTGATTTGGAAGAGGAGCTAAAAATTACCAAGGATCGAATGCTTACAGCCAAGTCCCAAGGTCAAAAAAAGCTCTCTCAGAAACTTAAGCTGATCAAGCATTTTATCGACAACGACACCAAGCCAAGCTGGATGATATTCACTCGAATTATGGTTCTTCCACCAGATTTGCGACCTATGCTTCAATTGGAAGGTGGTAGATTTGCTGCCTCCGATCTTAATGATCTCTACCGCCGATTAATCAATCGAAATAACCGACTTCGAAAGCTAATTCAGATTGGAGCCCCAGAAGTAATTCTTCGTAACGAAAAGCGAATGCTTCAAGAAGCCTTAGAAGCCTTAATTGATAATAGTTCTCGAAATGGTAAGCAAGTTATGGCCACCAGCGGAGCCAAAAGGCCATTAAAGTCACTTACAGACACACTTCGAGGTAAAAATGGACGATTCCGACAAAATCTTCTTGGAAAACGTGTTGATTATTCCGGTCGGTCGGTAATTATTATTGGACCTAAACTCAGTCTAGAAGAGTGTGGACTGCCAAAAGAAATGGCTTTGGAGCTATTTAAGCCGTTCTTAATTGGACGTATTATTTCCAAATCAGAAAAAGGAATGCTCCCAGAAGAATTCCAATGTTACAACATCCACTCCGCCCGAAGATTGATTGAAACCAAAAAGCCTCTAATTTATGATATACTAGATGAGGTTATTAAGGACAAGTACGTACTGCTTAACCGCGCTCCTACACTTCATCGACTTGGATTCCTAGCCTTCAAGCCAGTTCTTATCGAAGGTAAAGCTATCCAAATTCATCCACTGGTTTGTCGAGGGTTTAACGCGGATTTCGATGGAGATCAAATGGCGGTGCATCTTCCAATTACCATAAAGGGTCAAGACGAAGCTAGGGAATTGATGGCTGCTACCCAAAACCTACTCAAACCAGCTAACGGAAAATTAGTTATGGGCGGTACTCAAGATATTCATTTGGGAGCCTATTATCTAACAGTTATCCTATCAGAACCCGAGGACAAAAAAAATCTGCGAGTATTTGCTAGTGAATCACAAGCCAAGGTAGCTTATCAGATGGAGTCTATCAAGGTCAATGAGTTAATCAAAGTTCGATTGACTGAGAAGACCAAGCCAGGTATTTATGAAACCACAGTTGGTCGAATTATTTTTAATGAATGCCTACCAAAAGAGTATCCATTTATCAATGAAACAGTCACCAAGGCCAACTATGACAAAATCCTTGGAGACATTTTCCACGTTCTTGATCAAGCAACATTGGCACTTACTCTCGATAAGGTAAAAGATGTTATCTTTAGGTACGTAACTAATTCTGGTATCTCAATTTCGGCTATGGACCTTGTCAAACCAGAAGGAAAGTACGCTTTAATTGATAAAACTGAAACTCAAGTAACCAAAATTCAAAAAGCCTACAACCTAGGACTATTATCCGAAGAAGGAAAGCGAACTGAAATCGTTGAACTTTGGCGAAAGACCTCTATGGAAGTACTTGAATTAACCAAAGCCAACATCGACCCCAAAAACAATGTAGGATTGATGATTACATCTGGAGCCAGAGGAAATGCCTCTCAGGTGAACTTTATGGTCGGTATGCGTGGACTTACAGTTGCATCTAATGGTAAAGCAATTGAACTGGCCACTACTAACAGCTACTTGGACGGATTTTCGCCATTAGAGTATTTTGTTACTATGAGAGGTCATCGTAAAGGTATGGCTGGTACTGCACTTCAAACAGCTGACGCTGGATACTTGACTCGTAGATTGGTTGACGTTGCCCAGAATATGATTATTATGTCAGAAAACTGTCATACCGATCAGGGAATGCTAATGACCAAGGTAGAGAGCGCTGAGCTAAACCTTACTATTCAGGATCGGCTTTACGGGCGTTACACTTTGCAAGATATTTTTGCGGGGGATAAGCTAGTTGTCAAAGCTGGAGATTTGATTGATTTGGATGCTATCGAAAAACTTAGAGATCAGGATTTGGACAATATTTATGTTCGAACTGTAGTCAAATGTTCTCTATCTCGAGGCGTTTGCCAGAAGTGCTATGGAATTGACTTTAGTACACATAGACCTGCAACTCTCGGTACAGCAGTAGGTGTTATTGGTGCCCAGAGTATGGGGGAACCAGCGACTCAGTTGGCTGTAGGATCCGTAAAGCACGGAGTTGCCATCGGAGCTAAATCTGACATTACCGAGGGTCTTCCTCGATTAGAAGAGATTCTTGAGGGTCGGGTTCCAAAATATCCTGCGCCAATTTCGCGGATAGAAGGTAAAGTTATAAAGGTTGAGGGAAATGTCGAACAAGGGTACAAAATTCTTGTCGAGCCAGAGAAATCAGCCCAACTTCTACTGTCAACAAGTCAAGTAGGGATGTATAACTATGAGGCTGGAGCAATGGTAACCAAGGGCGATGTTGTGGCTACTTCTAACAGCGGAAGCGTTGTTACTGCCAATGTTGACGGAAGTCTGGAGCTAACTAAGAACGGTCTCGTGATTAACTCCAAGGATATGATGATAGAGGAAGTAGTTTCTCTACCTGGTTTTTATATTCTTTGTAAGGTCGGCGACAAAGTTCGAAAAGGGCAACAATTAGCCGAAGGATCTGTTGACATTCAACAATTGATGGATTTGGCAGGTATTGATGCGGTTCAGAACTATATTATCAAGAGTGTAAATGATATTTATATGGGTAACGGTATCGATGTATCCGAAAAACATATTGAGGTAATCATTAGGCAGATGTGCAATCGAGTTATGGTTGTCAATCCAGGAGACAGCGATATGGTTGCTGGAGATATAACCCGAGCCTCAATAGTCCGCGTCCTAAACAAGGCCTTGATCGAGAACGACAAAGCTCCAATTACCTATAAATATGTGATCACAGGAATTAGTCGGGCCTCATTATCGACCAACTCATTCCTTTCTGCGGCCTCGTTCCAAGAAACCTCTCGAGTATTGGTCGAAGCAGCATTGAGTTCGCGTAAAGATCACCTTGTTGGTCTCAAAGAAAATGTCATACTTGGTCAGCTTATTCCTTGCGGAACTGGATTTAATTATGATAAGATTCAACAATTGGAGGAAATTACCAGCGAATACGAAGAAGATATGTCAACCAGCGTAGCTATGGAAGATTAGTAAATTTGGATTTAATTTTTATTCTAACTAATGAAATATATAACCTTTGATATCGAAACTTATATACCTAACGGAATATTGTCTAGCTCAACCAACGGCAGGCTGGACACCAAAAGTATGAATGTATCGGTAACGGGGGCTTATGTTAGTTGGTGGGATAAATATTTATTTTTTTGGGAGGAGGATACTGAGGACTTTATCAAATTACTCCGCGAAGCTGACTATATAGTAGGTTATAATCACATAAACTTTGATCTAGCTGTATTACAAAAGTATGCCAATTTCGATCTAAGAAAACTCAACAACTACGATTTACTTGTAGAGTTCCAGAAGAAAGCAGGGCACCGAGTCAAACTAGACAATCTAGCCAAAACCAATTTGGGAGCTTCTAAGACAGATAGCTTCGAACAGTTCAAAACATACCATATTGACGGTAAATGGTTTGAGTTGGCCGACTATTGTATGCACGATGTCAAGCTTACCGAAGAACTTCATCGAATGGCGCTGAAGCAGCAGCCCATCAAATATTCCGAAATGCTTGGGATAAAAGAGGTTTCACTTGACTTGCCAGATTTGGCCAAAAAAATCGAAGGCTTGGATGTAAGTTTGTTTTGATTTGTGCTTTGATGTGTGCTTGACAGTAAGCAAATTTTTATTGAGACTTGATATATAATAACACTATAACGAAAACAAGATAATGTCTCGATCCCTAAAAAAACCACCTTTTGTAGATCCTAAGCTCGCTACAAAAGCCGTCACTGCAAAAGCAAACGGTAGCAATGACCCAATTAAAACCTGGAGTAGGGCCTCAACAATTATCCCAGAATGGGTAGGACTGAAGTTTGGAGTTCACAACGGGCGAAAGCACCTCGAAGTCCTAATCACCGAAGAAATGGTGGGGCACAGGTTGGGTGAATTTTCACCAACCACAGTTTTCAAGAGCCACGGAGGTAAATTGGCAAAGACTGCCAAGGGTAAATAATCTGGCAATTTTTAATTGGAATCTATCCCCTCTTTTGGGGGATTTTTTTTGTGATTATTACAGGTAAATTTGGTTTAAATAGTTGACAAATACAATCTAATATATTAGTTATTGATTATTAATCCAACCTTAATGGTTCTTTATTTTAACTATATTTTATGCTTACACTGTTCAATAAACCTGTTCCAAAGAAATTTGATGAAACAGAAAAAACTACTAAAATAATTCGAGTTGAAACAAATCGTGAGAGTTCTGAAGGTCAGCCCACTGCAAGAACTTTTGATTTTAATTACTATATTACTAAGTTTTTTATTAGGAATACACGCCTGACAATTATGGTTGTAATGTTCTTTATAGTGGTGGCCACCGCGGCCACCCTGGCACTTAAGACGACGGGGTTCCCCTCTCCTAATGTACCTATAACCATAGTTAACACCCTATATCCTGGGGCTTCTTCGGAGACTGTTGCAAAGACTGTAACTATCCCGCTCGAGTCAGCGGTCAAAAATATTAAGGGAGTCAAGCGATTTAGCTCAACTAGCAGTAATTCATTTTCTAATTTAGTTGTAACCTTGGATGAAACTGTGAATGTCGATACTGTAAATAGCCAGCTCGACTCTGCGGTCAAGTCGGTAGTCCTTCCAACAGGTGTGGAGTCCCCAAAACTTTCTTCGATTAGTATAGGGGGAGCCGATATTTCTTTGAGTATCTTTGGCAAAAATCTAGAGGAAACGTACCTTAACTACAAAAAATTAGAAGTCAAATTAGCTCAGCTACCGGAGGTTTCTAGCGTCAAGCCACTGCGGGAAATAAAAGAAAAACTAGTTGTCACAATCGACACTGCCAAATTAAAAGAGTCCAATATCACAATTGAGCAAATCCAAAGTAAGCTTGGGACGATAGGAGAGGCTGTTCCTGTAATTTCTAATGTCCAAATAGATAACAAGATAGTGTCGCTCCAAACTAGCCTTTCCAAGAACGGATTGGAGGATCTTAAGAATTTGGAATTCAGCCCATTAATCTCTCAAACGCCGGCCCAATCGCTGCCACCTGCTCAAGGCCCCGGTCAGCCAAAAGCTGGTAGTATCCCTACTGCACCAGCCAAAATCTACAAATTATCTGATTTGGCAAAGCTTGAAATAAATTATAGTTTTACGGATAATCTCAAATCATATTACTCAATTCAATCTAATCAAACTGGAGTTGTGCGAGAAGCTTTGACTGTTAATATTAAGGGTATCAAAAATACTGATCAGGCAAAATTGGTCGAAGCTGTTCACGAGGCCGCCAAAAAAGTTGAAAATACCGAATTTCGCACTGCTAGCCAAATTATCACCGATTATCAGCCGGATAAATCCTATATCGTAGAGGCTTACACTCAGAATAAATCGTCTCAGGAACAAGTCCACGAAGTCATAAGCGGATTAGTAGGCGGGCCGCTAAACTTCCTTGGTTCAGCCAAAAACTTAGGATACGCTTTGGGAGGTATTCAATTGGTGATGTTAGTTATGATTGCCTTGGTTTCTTGGCGGGCGGCGATTATCTCAGCCTTGGCGATTCCGCTGAGCTTTATGTTCTCGACTTTGTTTTTGTACTTGACTGGAGATTCGCTTAATACGCTGACTTTATTTTCTTTGGTGCTTGTGACTGGGCTTGTAGTTGATCCAGCTCTGGTTGTATTAGAGGCAATTCAGCGTAAAGTTGATAGCGGGTTCCAAGGGTCCAAAGCGGTACTTGAAGCGGTTCACGATGTTGGGACTGGTGTATTTCTGGCAATGCTGACCAATATAATTGTTTTTGTACCGTTTGGTGTGCTTTCTGGTATTTTTGGGCAGATTTTTAAATACATCCCTTTTACCGTTATACCAGCCATTGTCGGATCTTACTTGGTTCCGTTAGTTGTTTTGGCGTGGCTTGGTGGTTTAATTCTTAGAAAAAACCCAAAGTCCGGTGACAATGAGATTCAAAATCTTTGGGGCGTGGCTAAGTGGCTTATCAATCTTAATCGTTGGATTCTCCATCTTAATGCGATTTTTAGGTTTTTGATCATTGCAGTTATTTTACTCGGGACACTTGGTTTGACGGGTGTAATGTTTGGTAGTGGCAAAATTAAAGTAGTCGAATTTGCCCAATCGGATAATGTTAATCAGCTGTTAATTAATGGAACTTGGAATAACCAAACATCGGATGAAACCAAAAATAAGGCCACCGAAGAAATTCTTAATTACGTATCAACTCAAGATGGCGTGCAGACAGTTTTGCAGTTTCAAAGTGGGTTTAGTTATTATGTTTTTCTGAAGCCAAAAAGCGAGCGGACGATTACCTCTGAACAAATTGTCCAAAAATTAAATGATCATTTACAAGAATTGTACGGCGAAAAATCAGCAGATCAAAAAAAGTTCTTTGATTTAAAAGTTGGCGGAGTTTCTAACGGCGGACCTCAATCTAGTTATCAAGTAACTGTCGCTATCAAGACAGAGGATTCAGCTAATCTCAAAAAAGCTTCGCTAGATATGTCCAAAATTCTAAGAGATCAAGTATGCCTATCCGAAACTAAGGCGATACTCGATCCAAACTGTCCTGAAGACAAAAAGCTTATTACAAAAGTTGATGACGGTTACACCGATAAGCAAAATATCTTGTTGGATATTAACTTGGAGCGTGAAATTCTTCTTGGCAAACAACTCGGAGCGTTGGGTAAAGCCCCGTTAACCATTGGAATAAACAGTATCGTCAGGAGCGAATTTGAGATTAATCGGGGGGAAAAAGTTGCCAAAATTAGCTACTATAACCGTGAAATCGATGTAGTTATCAATCAAGATAGCCCAAAGCCCGTTAGTAAGCAAGATATCAAAAAAGTAATCGAGGACAAGACTAAAACAAGCTTTGATACGGTTGGGACAATTCTTGAAACTGAGCCGCAAGCATTAATTAATCGTAATCGAGGACAGACCACCGGACTTGTCCAAGCCCGACTAAAAAAAGAATACCAAAACGACCGTGCCATCGCTGGGAGCGTTGCAAACTTAATCACCGATTACTACAAAGCAGACAATTATCAAAAAACTACTGACCTCGGCCTTGAAAAAGATGCTATTGGTAACTTTAACGACGGTTCAGCTGGGGACGGGGCTAAGTTCTTGTCTGAGCTTGGGATTGCTTTGGTTCTTGCAATTATTGTTAGTTATATAGTTTTGGCTGTATTCTTCAATTCGTTTTTGCAACCGTTGAGTATATTGTACACTATTCCACTGACATTTCTTGGAGTTTTCCCAGCTCTATATCTAGTTGTTGGCGGGCAGTTCGGCTTTTTGGAAATTATTGGGCTTATAATTCTTATCGGTATTGTGGAGAACGTTGCCATATTTCTAATTGACGGGGCTAATCAAAAAGTCAAAGAGCAAGGCCTCGCCCCCAAAGAAGCTATTGCCCTGGCCTCGGGTATTAGGCTTAGACCTGTGCTTATGACCAAAATTACGACCCTAGTTTCTCTAGCTCCACTGGCTATTACATCTGAATTTTACCGGTCGATATCAGTAGTTATTATTTTTGGACTATTGACTTCCGGATTTATGTCGTTAATTACAACTCCAATCCTTTATATTTATTTCAATTGGCTGTCGGGTCAATTTCGAGCGGCAAAAACCTGGTTTCAATTACTGTTTCTAGGATCTCCCGTTATTGGTTTTTTGACTGGAAAATTACTCAGTCAAATCAGCCAAAGAGTACCAAATCTGGCTCCAAATTCGGATCTTATAAATTCTATTACGGTCGTTGGAACGTTCTTAGTTCTTTTGGTTGGGATTCAATTATATTGGCGATTCAAGCGAGTAGAATAAAAATACTATATTTGGCCTAAGCATCAAAAAACCACCCAGTAATGCGGGTGGTTTAATAATAAGATAAATGTGGATTATCTAGCGAAGAACCTATTTATTTTTTAGATAGTCGAGCATTGTTTCTGCGCCGCTAACTTCGAATGGGTCTTCGGCGTGATTATCGTCGTAACCAGGCTCCATAAACATTTCTTTGATTTCACCGTTTTCTACATACATTGAGTATCTCCAAGAGCGGTCACCAAAGCCAATATTTTCTTTTTTGACTAGCATTCCAATTTTTCGGGTGAACTCTGAGTTACCGTCTGGAAGCATTTTTACTTTGCTGATACCGAGGTTTTTAGCCCATTGGTACATTACAAATGCGTCGTTGACTGACAAGCAGTAAACCTCATCAATACCAAGTGCTTTAAAAGTTTCGTAGTTGTTTTCATACCCAGGTAGGTGAGTAGAAGAGCAGGTAGGAGTGAAGGCTCCGGGGAGTCCAAAGAGGACAATTTTCTTATTGGCGAAAATATCTTCTGTAGTCATATCCTGCCATTTGAAAGGATTTTCTTCGTTCATTGACTCGTCTCGAACTCGAGTTTTGAAAGTTACTTTCGGTAGTTTGGTTCCTGTTAAGTTATGTGACATAATAGTAAAATTTGTTATCTAGTGTTGTTGTCCAGTTTTTAGCTGTATTAAAGAATACACAGATGACTATTTTTTTGTCAATTGACCAATAGTACGAAACTATGGCACAAAAAACCATCTAGAAACTAGATGGCAATAAATATAAAATTTTAAATTACTGGGCTGAAGTTTCAGGAGCCTCGGTAATCTCAGTAACGGGAGAGATTAGTTCAACAGTTTTGGCTTTGACAGCTTTTCCCCTTATAGACTTTTCGGGATTTTTGACTTCCAATAAGTAATTTAGAGTAGCTCTTCGTCCTCGTTGTAGTTTAGATACTTCGATTCTGTCAATTAAAGGTGAGTTAACTGGGAAAACACGTTTGATTTTGATTGCACTTGCTCCGACTTTGAGAACGGTGAAGGTAGCATCTAAACTAGTTTTTTTGTGTCGGTCAATTACAATACCTGCGAAGATTTGGATACGAGTTTTTGTGCCGGTTTTTGTAGTTTCTTTAATTCTGTAGTGGACTTTGAGCAAAGAGCCTACGTGGAACTCAGGGATATCAGTTCGTAGTTGTGCTTGGACGACTTGGCTTGCGAGGATTTTGTTATTAGACATATAAATGGTGTCGTGATTTCGTAGTGATTGGATTCTCGATTGATGTCTTTGGAGTTATAATAGCAAAAAACATAATCACATTTGTCTATATAAAGAATAATAATTTATTTTTAGTCAAATCAACTGCAACTTGACAAAAATTGGTAAATTCATACATAAATACCTAACAAACAGTATATCTAAAAATCCAAACAATAGAAATATGAGCAATTTTTTTAATCGTTATAGCCATCAATTCGACCATCTTTTCGGCAAAGTCAAGGCATTGGTTGTTTGTATTTCTTTAGCTGTTAGCATAACTCCAATTTTGGTTTTTTCGCAATCTCTCCCAGTTGTAGATAACTCCAATGACTTACTTGGTTTAAGTCCAATAAGTATTAATAATTATCTCCAGTGTAGCATCAAATATTTTCAGAGTTCTAGTAACTTGATTAGGATAGTCCAAGAAAAAAGTAACAAAATTGCCTTTTATCAAAAGTCACTCAAAGACTTAATAGAAATTTATAATAAACTATACAATAGCGATCAATTAACCGACGCGCAGGATTTGATTCAAGAGATTCAAAAAATTCGTATTTTTTCTAGTAAGCTTAGCAAGTCACTCGAAATTGGTATAACTTTGAACAAGCAAATTATTAGAGAGTCCCAAAAAAAGCCTTGTTTTCTAAACAGTCTTCAAACTATCGAAACATCTCAAACCAACATCATCAATCAATCCAATAATTTGGAATCCCAGCTAAACATTAATCTTGAAAAAGCTTATACCTTGATTAGTCAGACGCAATTCAAAAAATCACAGGAATTAATCAGCGATCTCAATTCCAAAAGCGATTCATCAAGTGTTAGTTCAATTAGCTCAAGCGCTACAAGTTCAATTAGTTCTATCAGCTCTTCAAGTGCGACAAGTTCTACTGCTTTGCCAGATCAAATTTCTATCCCAACCAAAGATAATCTCCCCGCCTCGATTAAAGATATACCAACCAAAAACGTTGCTTCGAAAAGCAACTCGGCAAGTTCGGAGTCAAGCAGTTCGGCAAGTTCAGCGCCGGATTCTCAATCAGCAATCTCAGCTAGTAGTTCAAGTTCCCTAAGTAGTTCAAGTGCTGGCACCTCGTCTTCTCCAAATAGCTCTAGTTCCGCAAGCGTTTTTAGCCAACCAGTTTCCTCCTCCAGCTCTAATTCCCAAGGCGCCAGTGCTATTGATAGATCCAGTTCATCGTCGTCTAGTTTAATTCCAGATGAAAACCTCGGCAATTTGGCTAGTGACAACATTGGCAGCAGTTCGACGTCGCCTCATTAATACTTATTTTTTGGAAGTTTTTTCTTGTTTGCGTTTGTCTCGGTTGACTTTTTCGATAGTTTCGGCAAGTTTCTTTTTCTCACTGGCCAGACCTTCTTTGTAGGAGATAGTTGTGGCTATGTTGACGGTTGGATCGTTCACCGTTCGGGCTAGGCTTTGAATGGTTTTGATACGCTCGCTGGCACTGCTATCCTCAAAGGCTTTGTAGGCATTTGTCTCGAGGGCTTTTTGATCTGACTCTAGACCTCGCCATCGATTAAGTACTTTTTCATAAGTCCAATCAGACATTTTTTGGTCGAGGTCGCTATTGTCGGGTTGTTTACTAAATTTCATTAGTCGAGGCTTTAGAAAGTAAATAATAGATTTGAATACGTAGACCTCACTATCGCGGCCGTTATACTTGCCAATTGCTAGATAAACAAAGGGTAGGGAAGGAACACAAAATACAAGATTAAACCACCCGAGTTGAGGTAGAAAGCTTTGTCCAATACCGTAAAACAATGCAACGCCTAATGCTCCGCCGGCTAGGGCATAGGCAAATTGTCGAATATTAAGATTTAGAAAAATTTTTTCACCGCTGTCTAAGAACTGGGGTATTTGGTAGGATGGCATAAATCTATTACAAGGTTTAATGGCCAAAGTATATATTAATAGGCTTTTTTTGACAAGGTTTGCAATTCTGACTAGGCTAATAATATTAATTATGACCCCCAAGGTAAGTCTCAAAAAAAAGTTTCAACTAAAGTCGATCAGTCCTATGTCCAATACGAACCCCGCTAATCCTACTGCCAGTATTCTAAAAGCCAATATTAAGAAAAAGGCAGAAACTAAGGATACCTCCAAACCAATCCACACTCAAGGTAACGATTTTAATCAAGTAGATCTGGTTAATGTCAAGGTTAATCCAGCTAGTATTATTGCCGATGATAACCAATCAATAAGCCAACTGGATGAATTAAAAGAGCTGGCCGAAAGCTGGAAAACCAAGGCACTACGATTTGCGGCGGACAATCAAAATATCCTTAAGCAGCATGAATTGGATAATCAACAAGTCATCAAGCGAACCAAAAAAACTATCCTGACTTTGATTATGCCGTTTTTGACTTCGATGAATTTGGCTTTCGGGATGATGCCGAAGAGCCTCGATACCAATGTCAATAAGTATATAGATGGGCTTAAGTCTCAACTAGACAAATTAACTAACGATCTCAAGAATGCTCAAGTGGAACTTATAATCCCCACCAAAGGCGAGGAGTTCAATCCGACAACTATGACATCTTTGAACAGCTCAGAAGACGAAGAACTAACTGTTAAGCAAGTTGTTGGGCTGGGAGTTAGGATTGATGGTCAGCTTATTCAAGCTGCAACTGTAATGCTTTAATCGTTTCTATAGATATGTCGCAAATTATAATCAAAATTAAGGAGACAATAAAAAATCAGTGGTCTAGGCTAAAATTACATTTACATATTAACAAGCAAAGTAATCAAAGTCAAAAAAATACTACTAAGATCAAGTTTTTTTTATTGATTGTATCGGCTTTGATCGTGATTGGACTCTTGGTAGTCATTTTCGTTATGTTGGCTCCTAGAATATTGGCTACTTTGACACCTGGCAATTCTCCACAATCAAGCAGTTCTATCAGTCAGTCAAAAGCTCTTGAGTTGCCAAAGCTTATCACTAAACCTGCCCAAATTATCTATGAACCAAAGTCCTACGTGGAATTAATTGAGCCGTCATCCAATCCTAATAAATCAGGCTCTATTAATATTCGGGAGACTCCTTGTAGTGAGAATATCCTTGGAGCCTCTAATTGGGCAACTGTGGGGCAGATTCTTGAGGGTCCGACTAGTCAAGAGTGCTTTGGGGATAAGTGGAACTGGTACAAAGTTAAGTGGCCAAACGGGGCGGTCGGATGGTCTATTGATAATCATTTCCAAAAAATTGAAGCCATTCGCAAGTTTTCTAGTAGCGGCGTAGAGTTAGATTATCCCTTTGACTGGCAAGTTTCGGAATCCAAAAATCCAAAAGGACAGCTCAGCCAAATTCTATTCAAAAAAGCCAACTCCAAACTTATAATCAACACTGTATCTACTAGTAGTATTATTGGAACAGTCGAAAATAACCAACCCGCCTGCGTTGGGCAACTCAAGGATATAACCCAAAAAAAAGAAAATTATCGAGTGAATTATGGGTACCACGAAATAGGAGAAAAGAAAGAAAAAATTAATTACTACAAATATATAAATAAATCTCAGTTTTTTACTCGCCAGAATTTAAGCTTTGATACCTTGTACAACAAATACCTCACCAAGACGCGCGATACTTTAAGCCGCACCGAGACAAGCAAAATGCCTTTTGTAGATCTGTTTGATATCCAGGTCTGTGCCACTACAATCACGCCAAACTATGGAGAACTAGTTATGGATGGAGCTCCCCAACCTGTATATATTGACTTAGAGATAAAAGGGGATTCACCGTCAAATCAAATCCTAGAAGAGACGGATAAAATTATCGCATCGCTCAAAAAAAATACACAAAACAGTTTGGACTAAAGCTCGGAATCAAAGCCTTCTTGACACATAACAAAAAATCTATCAGAAATTAAATATCAGATTAATTTAGTAGAAAAAAGATAAAAGATTATGCTCGCTCCAAAGAAGATAGTACACAAGAAAGTGTATCATAGATACGGTCAGAAGCGCAGAGGCATGTGTAACCGAGGTACAGAACTAGTTCATGGAGAATTCGGTTTGATGGCCATGGAAACCCATTGGATAACCTCTCGACAAATTGAATCCGCTCGACGCGTAATTAGCCGGCGAACAAAGGGAGCTAAACTACATATTCGTATTTTCCCTTCACGCCCAGTTACTCGAAAAGGTCTTGGTATTCCTATGGGATCCGGTGTAGGAAGTATCGATCATTTTATGTTTCCAATTAAGCCTGGTAGAATCATCTTCGAAATTCGAGGTGCAAGCCGAGACAAAGTCAAAGAAGCATTCAGAATCGCAGCTTGTAAGTTACCAATTCTTTGTAAGATGATAGAAAAAGAAACAGTTCTAGCGTAGGTAAATAATTTATCTATTCCAAATATCCACAATTTCAAACTTAATAACAATAATTATTTTATATCAATATGCTCTTAGAAAGAAGTATCGTACAAGTAGCCGACAATTCAGGCGCTAGAACCGTGAGATTGTTCTCAGTAAGCGGTAAAAATGGTCAAGCCTCAGTAGGTGTCGGCGCTATCGTAAAGGGAGCCGTTCAAACAGCTACTCCAAACGGAAAAATTAAACGACGGGCAAAGGTGTCTGTATTGATAGTTCGAACAAAAAATCGAATCAATCGAAAAGACGGATCAGCAGTCGCATTTAGTGACAATGCCTGTGTAATCCTCAAAGCTGACAAAGAACCAGTAGCCACTCGTATTTTCGGGCCAATTGCTCGAGAAATCCGAGAAGCTGGACACGCAAAAATTATTTCACTTTCTGAAGAGGTAATTTAGACTGTTTCAATTTCAAATATATAAAAGCCTCTACCATTAGAGGTTATTTTATTATCAATATAGTTTTTATTTAGTATGTTTAATTTTTTAAAAAAGCAAAAAGCAATAAAGGTACAAGCATTAGGCCATTTACCTCAGCTAGGCACTATGTTTGGAGAGTTGTCCGATATTGAAAAAGTTCAAAAGTATACTGTTGAAATACTCAATAATAGCACCGCTAAAATTAATGACTTTACGATAAATAGTAATTTAAAAATCTATTATAAAAATAGCCAAATTGCGTCGTGCTTTCCTTATTTAGGGGGTAAATCAGATTTTAATATTAATTTTAATACAATACATTGCTGGAATAATTCTAATGACACTGAAGCTGTAGGGTTGGGTCAAGTAGAATTTGGAGGGTCTCTCAACCTTTATTTGACGGATTATAAAGAAAATCAAGATAGATATAATAATGAAAAAGGATTTCAAGCGGTCAAAGTTGCAGGATTAGCTTATGGCGTAGAACCTTTCAACTCTCAGGAATTGGATAATAGTATAAAGATAGCTAAAGATTTTGTAGGCTATTTTCCATTGCCTGACGGAAGGCTCTATGAATGGCAGATAATCGGTAAATTAGTAAGTTTAGAAGATTTAGATTGCTTTATTGTTCTTGAGTTAGAGATGGTAAAAATTGATGATGTAACAAAAAGTATGTGCATCTATATACATAAAAATTTTGTCGACAAAGAATTAATCTTAGGAGAAACTTACAGTGTTCCATGTTGGCTATTTTGCCAATTAGATTAATGAATTAACGCCTATGACGTCTATCAAATCAATCTCTTTTATCAATCCCATTATCGATCGCAATAAACCTCGAAACGTCGTGGATCATCTTAAGTGGATGTCAACCGCTGAAATAAATGATAAACTTGTAGGTCAGTCAAAAAACTTTGGGTTATTATTAGTTAATATTGATTATGATATAAACACGGGTACAATTATACGGGCAGGAAATACCTTTGGGGCAAGAGAGGTTATATTATACGGCCGAAAAAAGTTCGATAGGCGAGCTAGTGTTGGGGCTGAGTTTTATACCAAATTTCGCCAGATCGAGTGGGAGGAGCAACTTCAAGAAGTTTTAGAGGGTTACGACGTGGTTATTGCACTGGAGAACAATTTACCAAATACAGTTCAATTGCCAGAATTTAAATGGGATTCCAATCTCAAATATTTAATTTGCGTGGGGCAGGAAGGTGATGGATTGCCACAGAATATCTTGGATCGATGTAATTATACGCTGGAAATTCCGTCCTTTGGCTCGGTTCGCTCTCTTAATGTTGGAGTAGCTGCCAGTATTGTTATGTATGATTATATAAGCAAAATCTCACGATAATAGTCAATTCCCAATGTCAAAAAAACAAAAAATTCCAGCACCGAAAAAACTACCCAAACGGTTAAGGCAAGCTCATAGAAGTCGCGTTCCTACTTTGGATTTGCATAATTTGTCACTGGAGGGATCGATCAATGTTGAGATCGTTATTACACAGGCAATTGATAATTTTGTCCGTGAATACCTGTATAAGGAAAACGTAGAAATTCAAATTATCGTCGGTCGGGGTATTAATTCTAACCCAGATTCGTTTATAGAACAAGTTCCAGTTTTGAGGTTTTATACCGCTAAATACTTGACTCAGCTGAGACTTGTCCATAGTTATTATGAAAGTAACGGGATATTTGTGGTGCGATTTTAGCATAGATTTGCATAGTTTATATATTTGTGATATAATAAATTTATCTAGGTTAAGTTAGTTAATCTAAACAAAAAACAAATATAAAATATATGAACTACATAAAAAATCAAGCTCTAGCTTGCGTCAAGTCCATTGGTAATATCACCAAGTACTTGGCAATGACCGCAATCGTTGTAGCTCAGGTAGCTACTATGCTACATATACCAGTCGGGAACGCAGCTGGTGTTTTTACCGGAAAGCTCGTCGTCGGGCGTAAAGACATTGGAACAGCAATGGAACTAAGCGCTTGTATTCAAAATACAGGAAGCGTTGCGCAACTTGCCGATGTCAGTCTTTGGTACAGTCTTCAAGGCTACGATCCGGCCACTTCAATTGCCGAGGAAGGTCGATTTACGGGCAATCCAGCAGTTGCTGGCAATAGTCCGTTGTACGATTTGCAATGGGCGCAGGTCCAACCAGTAAACAATGTCCCACCAATTTGGGGGATGAAATTAGTTTATGCAGGCGCAGCTACTAATACAACTATCGCTCCAATTAGTTCAACAGCATTGGAACTTTACCAAAAAGTGATTTTGCCAAAACAGGTAGGTTACAATCCTAATGTTATGGTCAACGGAGTGCCAACTACACTACCGCAAAGTGTACCAATTTATACACCTACTGCCGACGGTGTGAATTTCTTTGAAGTCGGTGGTAATGCAATTGCAATGGCAATCACTGAGGTTGTCGGCGACTGTCGAGGTACAGTAGTCACCCCAGTCATTACCGCAACAGACTCCAAACCAGCTAACTCCACCACTCCAGTCTTAACAATGAATTCAACTCCAACAGTTACTGGAACAGGAACAGCAGGTGACACAATTAAACTACTTGATGGAACTAATACAACTCC
>JACMRA010000003.1 GCA_014376695.1 Minisyncoccota bacterium
AACCTAATACAACTCTTGGTAATCCAATCCCTGCTGGAACTACGGTTACTATAACTGATACTACAACTCCAGCTATTACCTTTACGGCAGTAATCAACACTAATGGAACTTATAGTCAAAGTCTTCCTGCTGGAACTTATAGTGTTACTGTAGTTGCTCCTATTGGTTACACTATTACTGGAAGTCCACTATCTAATCCAACTATTGTCACTGTTGTCCCAGGTCAAAGTAAAGATGCAGGTCAAGACGGCCTCTACTTTATTACAAGCATTAGCGGTTACGTCTTTAACGATAAAGCTAATAACGGAGCCAAAGATACTATTGATCTTCCAATTTTGGGTGTCACAATCCTCTTAACTGGCAGAGATATAAATAACCAAAATGTGAATAAACCTGCAGTAACCGACACTACTGGTAAATATATATTTGATAGCCTTCTCCCGGGATTATATGTCATAACCGAAACTCAACCAATCCCCTATTTAGACGGAATTGCGTCGGTGGGAACAGGTGCAAAAACCCAGGGAACTCTATCATATAACACTCAATCAGACATACAACTTGAATCCGGTAATCTCTCAATTAATAACAACTTTGCTGAACTAGTATCTA
Organism: Minisyncoccota bacterium; assembly: GCA_014376695.1. Taxonomy (GTDB): domain Bacteria; phylum Patescibacteriota; class JACMRA01; order JACMRA01; family JACMRA01; genus JACMRA01. Next base: position 613 of record JACMRA010000003.1, read on the forward strand.
CTGCAATTGCAGGATTTACCTTTAACGACAGTAATAATAATGGTCAAAAAGATGCTGGCGATATAGGTATTAAGGATGTTACAATTAAGCTGTCTGGAATAGATGATCGTGGAAGCGTAATTGACTTGTCAACTCAAACAAATAACGATGGTTACTACCAATTCAAAGATCTTCGACCAGGGAATTATACAATAACTGAAATACAACCAAATAATTATTTAGATGGCAAAGACTCTCTCGGTACAAATAAGACCAATGCAACACTCAGTAACGACAAAATTGCAAATATTAATCTAGGGGAATCGATAGTAAGTGCGAATAATAACTTTGGCGAGTTGACGCCATCAAGTATTGGAGACACGGTCTGGATTGATACAAATAATAATGGTATTCAAGATATAGGAGAACCAGGTCTAAAGGATGTTAATATCCAACTATCAGGATCGGATGACTTAGGTGCAGTTACCAAAACTACCCTGACTGACATCAATGGTAAGTACCAATTCCAAAATCTTCGCCCAGGAAACTATTCTCTCGTGGCAACTATTCCAGTAGTGACAAATAAATATCGAGTCACAACCAAAAATGTAATTCCAGCCAACATCGAAAAAGATTCTGACTTTGCACTAGATACTGGCGGTCTCACGGCAAGCCTTAATAATATCAATGTCACTTCCGATTATATTAACCTTAGCTACGATTTAGGATTATATCAATCGATAAACATCTCTGGTTACATATGGGAGGATGCCGACAAAAATGGGCTTCAAGATAACACAGAAGAATACATCCCAAACATCGAAGTTAAGTTATACCTATCCAGCGGTGTTCAGGTATTTGTAAATATTGATGGTGAAGATATTTCAAAAATAGTGACAGATTCTAAAGGCGATTATCGATTCGACAAACTAAGTCCAGGTGAGTACTATCTCATATTCGCAAAACCAAAATATACAGTGTTCACAACCAAAGTGACTTCCGACGGTTCAAAAAATAGCGATGTAGATAATAATGGCAAAACCAAAACATACACCTTTACATCGGGGCAAATAATAACCAATATTGACGCAGCGATTCAACCGCCCCCACAAGAAATTATAATTACAGATCCTGTACCCTGCGGCGGTGATATATTTGGAAAAGTTGATAAATTTAACTTATTAGGTGCCAATTTTGTAAAGCTTACAATGACCGAAAAAGCAACAGGCAAAGCCTATACATTCGAATTGCCGACCCAATCTGATGGCAAATACCAACTCAAAATTGAGTACTATGATTCAACCAAATCCAATTACGTTCAAGCAGGCAATTACAGAATTAATTACTCCACAGTTGACTACAGAGGTAGGGCGATCGGAGGTGAATATGACAGCGAAATTAAGCAATTCGAAAAATGCCTGCCACTTAAACCAGTGGAACCAACTCCATTAGCTAGTATGATTACCTTGATTAGAACAGGGGAACGAAAAAGCTTTGTAATACTATTAAGTATTGTTTTGACCCTGACAGGTACTGTAGGTGTTTCAATATACAAACGAAAGTAGGGGAAACCTTCGAAACCCAAAAGCAAACTAACACCTAGAAATAGGTGTTTTTTGTTATGTCAATAAACTAAGATGAGCAACTTTAGAGGAAAAAGAAGTCAACAACAGATATTGCAGGTGATATGTAAATACAAGCTTTACAGGTGGATTCAAAAATAGAATAGTAGCAAAAATTTAATAAAGAATTAAAATTCAGTTGATTAGTATCACTTGGCTGAAATGGTTAACCCATATTACACCTGTGACCTATATACCAGGTGATCTTCCTGGAACTTTTAGGGTATAAACCCAACGAAAACTAATCTTAAGGACAGCTTCCCGCTTAGATGCTTTCAGCGGTTATCTTAACTATACATAGCTACTCGACAGTGCCATTGGCATGACAGCCGATACACCAGAGGTATATGGATCTCGGTCCTCTCGTACTAGAGATCCGCCCTTTCAATTTTCGCGCGCCGATACTAGATAAAGACCAAACTGTCTCACGACGTTTTGAACCCAGCTCGCGTGCCTTTTTAATGTGCGAACAGAACAACCCTTGGGAGCTACTTCACCCCCAGGAAAAGACGAGCCGACATCGAGGTGCCAAACTTTGCCGTCGCTGTGAACGCTTGGGCAAAATCAGCCTGTTATCCCTAGAGTAACTTTTATCCGTTGAGCTTCGCGCCGACCACATGGTCGCGTCGGATCACTAGACTCCGCTTTCGCGTCTGCGTGACTTGTAGGTCTTGCAGTCAAGCAGGCTTGTGCTCTTGTACTTTAAAGTCAGATTTCCATCCTGACTAAGCCTACCTTTAGACGCCTCCGTTACAATTTAGGAGGCAACCGCCCCAGTTAAACTACCCAGCAGCCACTGTTCTCAAATTAGTTACATTCGAGTAAGTCTTTCAACAATATCAGGCTGGTATCTCACCGGCGACTCCAGTGAACCAAAATTCACATTTCAAAGTCTCCCAGCTATCCTGAGCAAATAAAATTGAAAAACAATGACAACCTATAGTAAAGCTTCATAGGGTCTTTTTGTCTTAGTATCGGTAGAGAGCATCTTCACTCCCTGTGTATTTTCACCGGGTTAATGGTTGGGACAGTTTGTCACTTGTTATGCCATTCGTGCGGGACACTACTTATGTGCCAAGGAATTTCGCTACCTTAGGACAGTTATAGTTACTGCCGGCGTTCATCGGGGCTTAATCAGATTGCTTGCGCAATCCAAATTGACCTTCCGACACTGGCCAGGCATCAGCCCGTATACATCAGCTTTTGGCTTTAGCACGGACCTAAGTTTTTGTTAAACAGTCAGTGACAACTCTTTTGTTGTAGCCTCTTGCGAGGCAAGGCTTATCCCTAAGTTACGCCTGATTTTTTGCCGAGTTCCCTAACCTATTATTATCCCGTTCACCTTAGTATTCTCTACTCATTCACCTTTGTTGGTTTGCGGTACGGACAGATATATGTTATGCTTAGAAGCTTTTCTAGGCAACATTGGTTCGTTCGAATTTGTTATTGCTAACATTCTTCTTTGTCTCAACTCAGAAACTTACTCTACTAGAGAGGGTTTCTAAGGTATATGGATTTGCCACATACACAAGAGCCTAAACATTGAAACGGCTATAGCCAAAAACCGCTCAAATTACCAAATTGCGTCACTCCATCGCACATATAACTGGTCATAGAATATTAACTATGTGTCCATCAGTAAGCTCCATTAGAAACCTACCTAAGGCCCGACTAACCCTACGACGAAAACCGTAGCGTAGGAAACCTTGAATTTTTGGTGGTGAAGTTTTTCACTTCACATCATTTGTTACTCGTTCTGACATTCTCACTTCTTAACACTCCACAATGAGTTACCTCCTATGCTTCAGTGCGTTAAGAACGCTCGCTTACCACGATAATAACTCTAATATTGAACATACAAATTATAAATAAATTTATAGAGATTATACACTCAATATTAGATTATTATCATTCGTGTCTTCGGCACATAGCTTGAGTCCCATACATTGTCGGCGCGAAATCACTTGACCAGTGAGCTGTTACGCTTTCTTTAAAGGATGGCTGCTTCTAAGCCAACCTCCTGGTTGTATAAGTAATTTCACCTCCTTTACACTATAGCTATGATTTTGGGGCCTTAGACGACGATCTGGACTGTTTTCCTCTTGAAAATGGAACTTAGATCCCACTTTCTCACTCCCAAGGAACACTATACAGGAATTTGGAGTTTGTTACCGTGGGGTACCTTGCGGCCCCCAGCGATTTCAGTGCTCTACCTCCCATAAGTTTTGGCTTGAGGCTGCCCCTAAAGGCATTTCAGCGAGAACCAGCTATTACCCAGTTCGATTGGAATTTCTCCCCTACCCACAAGTCATCCGAAAGATTGGTTCTCTTAACGGTCCGGTCCTCCGATAGTCTTTACTCTATCTTCAACCTGCTCATGGGTAGCTCACCGGGTTTCGGGTCTAGTGCGTACGACTTAGCGGGCATTTCACCCTCGCTTTCACTAACGACTACGATCTCTTTCGACCTTAATCTTGCCATACACAGCTAACTCGTCAGATCATTCTTCAATAGGCACGTAGTCGAGATAATAAATTACCTCTTCCACTCCTTGTAAATATACAGTTTCAGGATCTATTTCATTCGCTTATCCAGCGTTCTTTTCACCTTTCCCTCACGGTACTAGTTCACTATCGGTGTGTAAATGTATTTAGCCTTACCGCGTAGTCACGGTAGATTCCAACAAGGCTTCTCGATGCCCTTGTTGTACTTGGGAGAATTATCAAATGGCGCTAAGAATATTTTTTATACAGGACTATCACCCTCTCTGGTTTGTTTTTCCAAACAATTTTAATATACTCTTAGTCTTCTAGACCAAATCTCTAACATATTAGGTTAGATCATAACTTCCCACAACCCCTAATGAATCTATACCTCTAACTAGGCTGTCAGATTCAATCAATTACAACAGAGTTGCAATATCAATCCAAAGACAAGATATCATAGGTTTTTGGCATACTTCCCCTTCGCTCGCCGCTACTAAGGAAATCAGCATGTCTGTCTCTTTTCCTCTGCTTACTGAGATGTTTCACTTCAGCAGGTTTCCGATTACCAAGTTACTACACTTGTTCATATTAGACATTACTCTAATTGGGTTACCCCATTCGGAGATTGTAGGCTCATATCGGCTACACACGCCTGACCTACACTTATCGCAGTGTATCACGTCCTTCTTCGGCATTTACACCCTAGGCATCCTCTGTATACTTTTTTGTTTTAACTTTTATTAAATTTTTGATACTAACTAAGAAACTTAAATTCAGATATATCTAAACTTACACATCATAACTTTTTTAGAGCTAATCGTTGCAAAATAAATATTAGAATAAAGATGCTTTCTACTTTTTGAATCCACCTGTAAAGCTGCGAGGCTTTTTGTCTCACATTCATAATATATTGATAATATTTTTGTTTTCTCAAATTAATATCTGTTTAAACCTCGTTTTTGTTTTTATATATCAGCAAATTTGCCCAAAGATAATCTAAGGGCAATAAGAATTTTTGGTAAAAAGGGGTGCATATTTACTTTGGAATTATAAATTTCAAAACGTCAGCACCTGCCACTAACAAGGATATACCCATCAATAGAAGAAATGTTAAACTAATGACAATACTCTCTATTTTTTTGTTACGTTTACCGATGATTGCCGTTAGCAAAATAATCACAAATCTACCTCCGTCGAGCGCGGGAATTGGCAACATATTCAGGACTGCCAAAGAAATCGATAGGACCGCAAAAAGATATAGTATCCCGTTGAATCCAAATTCTCCAAAGACTTTGTTGCTAATACTACCTATTCCCACTGGGCCAGACACTGCTTGTAGTGCGTCACGGTTTTTGGCAGCTGGGTTTAGCGCCGAAAAAATTTGCCCGAGACCGTCAAAAGTCCCCTTGGTCACATCTACCATTTCTTGAGATGCTAATTGAAACACATTAAAGAAATCCCTTGGTATTCTTTTGACTCGATAACCTGTCGCTATGCCAAGCTTAAGATCACCGTCGCCAGCCTTAGTACCGTCAACCTCTTTTCTACTTTCCATTTCTCCAGAACCAAAAGTACCAATTACATCAAACTTTTGACCTTTATATTTATTGAGGATAGTTCTTAGGTCGTCGAAGCTATTTAAGTTCGTTACATCATCCCCACCAATTTTTCTGATGTCGGATCCTTTTGGAATACCCGCAGCTTTGGCTAGGCTATTTTCACCTACCGCTTGAACATACAAACCAGTAGAAAGTCTCTGGCTGCTAGAATTTTGGGTATATTCCTTGAGTTCATTCATAAACATTGGTTTGCCGCTGGCCGTATATACCGCTGGCAAACTTCCACCAAAATTTCCATTAGTTGGCAAAGCAATTCCAAACATTATCACAAATATCAAATAGGCAAAAACAAAATTAAAGATAATCCCACCGAAGATTATCAAGGTTTTTTGAATCAGATTTTTGCTATAAAAAGTCTCACGCCTAGCCAGTTTTGCTTGTTTCTCTATAATGGCCTCGTATTCCCATTCTACCAAAGTTTTGAGAGTGTTTAGTTTGGAGATTATTAGTTGCTTAATTTTTGAGAGTAATTCAGGATCGCTCGCGTCTAGATTTTGCGGAAGTGATTTGTACTTTATAATCGATGGATCTATCGCCCTTATTTCAACTGAAGTTAGTTCAATCAGGTTTTGGTTCTGGTTAATCGCCTTGCAAAACCATTCCCAACTTGAGTCGTAGCTCAAACTATTGTCTATTATAACAGCCTCTACATCTTGATTAGAGATCAATTCATATGTCCTTTGCTTGATATAATCTGATTTGGCATTTGGATTTTTGAGATTATTCTGATAATCAGCCTCATCTATTGCGTCGTTATCACCAAATATACGGACAAAGCCTCCTAGCAACCACGGGTAAATTGACCAGGTAATTTTTCGCCACACAAATTTGATGCGGTGCTTGGTTAGGGGTAACCCGATAGCGAACTCGGGGATTTTGACTTTGAACAGTCTGGCTATTAATAGATGACCCATTTCGTGTACGACGACAAGTGGAGTTAATATGATAATGAACCAAAATAAGATTTGGGCGATATTGATAAACGTATTGATTAATGTTTCCATATGATAATGATATTATTAGCTATCTTACCCAATAATTATTAATCACATAACCAATATTAGTCAAAGTCAGTCAAATTTAACTTTCAATTTTTTATTTATGTGTTGACAATTTTTTATTTATAAGAAATTACTTTATATAAAAGAAGTTCAGATTTTTATATCTGTCAAGATTATTCCCAACCGCCATTCAAATTATGTCAAGAAGAAAAAGAGTTCTAAAGCGACCAGTTATTTTAGCTGATAAAAATTTCGGAAGTATCCTAGTTAGTAAGCTAATCAACCGCGTAATGTGGAGCGGCAAAAAAACTATTGCTAGCCGAATTGTAACCACAGCCTTGATGGAAGCTGCCAAAGAGGTAGAAGTAACCGAAGTTGAATTGCTAGATGCAGTACTCGACCAAGTCACCCCAAAGGTAGAAGTCCAATCAATGCGAGTTGGAGGTGCCAACTACCAAGTACCAATGGAACCACGTCCAGAGCGAGCTTTGCGACTTGCGCTCACTTGGATTGTTGACTCAGCCCGCAAAATGAAAGGCAAACCAATGAATCTCAAACTCAAGCAGATTATGGTCGAGTCCTTCAACGGTCAAGGTCCAGCTGTTGCCAAGCGAAATGCAGTCCACCAAACAGCCGCTGGTAACCGAGCCTTCACCCACCTTGCCTACCGAGCCAAAAAGAAGGCTAGCGCGTAAGCCCTTAGTAAATCAAATCGTATTTTACCTCCGTTCTGGAGGTATTTTTTTTAAGTGTTTCTTGGCTAGAGTTTACTTTTAACCTATTAAAATCAAATACTTGACTAAGCAGTGTGTGTGTGTTAGCATTTGAGTAGATACAAGGCTATTAGTCGGTGCATCTTTTTTACAGTTTTCAAAATACAATCAAATCCAGAGGTCTTTCATGAAACGTCGAGTACTTCTTCCTTTTGCCCTAATTACTAGTTTATTAATCAATTTACCTGCCCAGGCAACAGTCGTTAAACTCGGTGGGCCATGCATTAAATTAGTAAAATTAAAAGGAGGCAAAGCCCGGCTAAGCCCCGGTACATTTCAAGAAATATTTGTAAGAAATCCTGATGGCACAAGGTCGACAATGCTTTTTTGTAAATAATAATAGCTTTTTGCCTTAATTGTTTTTGAAACCTGTATAATTTAGACCCAACTTAAATTACAAGTATCAAAATTCTACGGAACCTCTGTAGAAAAACAACCCCCCAAGCAATTGGGGTGGTTTTATGGGCAGTAATACTTTAAAGTTTGACAACTTACAGAAATAGTACTATTTTTAACAAGTTAACTTAACAAAAACTATATAAATATTGTAAGTATGCAAAAACTCATCTCCCGCTATCTTAAGCCCCAAATCCTCGAAGTCTTACATCAAGGAAAAGTAATAGTCCTATACGGTGCAAGGCGAACTGGTAAAACTACCCTAGTCAAAGACATTTTAGTTGATTATGCTGAAACTGGTCGGTACCTAAACTGCGATTTATTGAGTGATAGAAATATGCTCCAAACTACTGATCACCGTGAGTTATTTAGTTATCTTGGAGGGTACAAATTGGTAGTTATCGACGAAGCTCAAAGCATCCCTAATATTGGATTAGTACTAAAAATTCTCGTAGATACCTTCCCCGAAATACAAGTTATCGCCATCGGTAGCTCTAGTTTTGATTTGGCTAATAAGATTGGTGAACCTCTTACAGGTCGCTCACGACAATTTATGATGTTTCCGCTCTCTCTCGGTGAAATTGGTGAAAGTGGTTATGACCGGTTAAGTATAGAATCTGGGCTTGGTAATTTACTTAGATTCGGTAGTATGCCATCAGTTTTTGACAGACCCGAAAGTCAGGCCATCCCCGAAATCCAAGAAATCGCAACTAACTATCTTTATCGAGATGTTCTAATGCATGAAAAACTCAAAAAATCTGAATTGCTCGATAATTTGCTAGAAGTTCTAGCATTGCAATTAGGCAGTGAAGTCTCATACAATGAATTAGCTCAAACACTCAATACCTCACCACAAACCATCCAAAAATATATTGAACTATTAGAAAAATCCTTTGTCGTTTTTCGCATAAAATCTCTGTGTCGCAACCCTCGAAAAGAACTCGAAATCAAAAATAGTCGCAAGGTATATTTCTACGATCTAGGTGTCCGTAACAGCATTGTCAGAAATTTTAATCCAATTAATCTTAGAACAGATATAGGAGCTCTATGGGAAAACTTTTGCATACTCGAATTAATGAAAAAACTAAACAGAGATCAAATATTTTATAATCAATATTTTTGGAGGACAAAAGGCGCGATGAAAGAAATTGATCTAGTTATAGATTACGGGGGGCAGTTAAAAGCATACGAATTCAAATGGAATCAAAAGAAAATTCCCAAATTCCCAACCCAATTTCAATCATTTTATACCGGTGCAACTTTTACGGTTGTTAATTCTCAGAACTTTTGGAATGAACTGGTTTAAAATTGACTTGACTAAGTAGTGTGTGTGTTAGCATTTGAGTAGATACGACGATCAGTTTTTTCTACTTTATATTCGGTTTCAAATATTCAATCAGGAGTTTTTCTCATGAAACGTTCAATTCTTGCTCTAGGTGTCAGTTTCGCTTTCAGCCTTTCTATAGCTTTCCCACTGTCTGTTCAAGCAGCAGCTGCTCCTAAACTTGGGGCTCCATGTATTAAATTAGTAAAAAAGAAGGGTGGAAAAGCCCGGCTGGGGGCTGGTTTCTTTCAAGATAAAATAATCAGAAACAAGGACGGGACTATGGCCACAAAACTGTGGTGTCGGTAATTTTTGAAACCTGTAATTTAGATCATCTCTAAACCAAGTATCAAAGTTCTATAGAACTTCTGTAGAATAACAATAAGCCCCGCTAGAAACAATTGGGGTGATTTTATCCCTGGGTGATAGTTGGTGAAATAAATTCAATGAAGTTCTCGCGATTAATTAGCTCAAGTGTACTCCCTGGATATTGAGTTGTAAATTGGTAGGAACCTTTGGTCATTTTTGACTTGTTGTATTTGAACTCATAGCCGTGCAAGACTCCGTCAACGTCCTCTACAAAGTCAATCTCATTCTGATTAGATGTTCGCCAAAAATAATACTTGCCGTATTTTTGATTGTTATAATTATATTTGAATCTCTCGCTCACACAAAAATTTTCCCAAAGAGCCCCAATATCACCGCGTAGGTTCAATTGATTAAATCTCTCCAAAAAACTGTTACGAATACCCAAATCCCAAAAATAAATCTTAAATGATCTCGTTAATTCATTATTGCCATCGCGAGTGTAGTTTTAGCAATCTTATGGTTGTCCAATGTCTCTATAACCTGACCTTCTATTGTTCGTTGATACATATATTTATAATTTTTTATGTAGTCTAATACCTAAATGTATAGTTTTTTCGGTAGTTTGCTAAGTCAGAATAAAAAAATATTAAGTTGGCCGGGCATCTAAATCATAGATACAAAATCTAAGCTATTAGTCATATAATTAACCACTAAATTTGACTTATTGCTCCTGCAGATTTTTTCGAGAAAGGCCGTACCAAGAATACAGTCAATTTCCTGCGGTAGGATTACTGTTACCACGTTATAAGACGCAGCGATCTCCGGTAACTCGAATATAACATTAGCCAGCCGGGTCAAAATAGCTTTGCCATCACCAAGAATGGTATTACTAGCTTTGCCTGGGATTGGAATAAGTTTTAGACTTTGGGCAACTTTGGCATTAATTAGTAAGTCCCCGTCAAAACCCGTATCGACCACACACCTGAGGTAGCGACTATTGGAATCGGATTGAAGAAGGCAATCTAAATACAGGTATTTCATCGTTTTTTGCGGTGAGGATAGGGTTGTAGTCATACAGGTCGTTGGAGGTTTTTATATTAATAATTGGGAGGGAGGATTCGACGGTAATTTGTTTTTTGGGGATTTGTTTGGCTTGAGATTCTAGTATTTGAGTTGCAAAGTCGCGAAATAGCTTGGCTAGGGTCGTTTGTTTGGTGTGAGCCAGTTGCTTAAGATTACTATAGAGGGACTTATCTAACTGGATATTAAGCGTGGCTAAATCTTTGGTTGTAGTAGTCATATATAATTATTGTAGTAGTATCATATACTATTGTCAAGAGGAAGTGAATAGAAAAAACAACAAACCCCATTTGTCAACCAGGTGGGTAGTTTTATGCACGACTTTAACTACTCTAATTCGCTCAAGGCTCTCTCCAATTGCTCGCTATCCAAAACTTTACCGTGCCAATCCTCTTTGTTCTCTAAGAAACTCACCCCTTTGCCTTTTATTGTGTTGGCAATTATCATAGTCGGCTTTGAACCGTTATTACTAAGACTAATTGCCAGCTCAAAGGCTTGATCGACCTGTTCAGAGTTATGCCCGTCCTGAATCTGAATTATCTCCCAACTCATTGACTCAACTCGCTTGGATAGCGTCTCAATATCCCAGCCAACCATCGTCTCTCCCCTTTGACCAAGTCGGTTGAGATCGATAATCCCGATTAAATTTGAGACATTTCTGTGAGATGCAAGTTGCATAGCCTCCCAATTACTCCCTTCTGCCATCTCGCTGTCTCCAAGTAGCACCCAAGTTTTTGCATTTAATTTATCAATTTGATTGGCAATGGCAATCCCAAGTCCGATCCCAAGACCTTGCCCAAGAGATCCAGTAGTTGCCAAAGTATAAGCAAACTTTGGGGTTGGGTGGCCTTCGATAGCTGATTTAAAAGTCCTAAAACCCATTAATTCTTCTTGAGACAATAATCCCAATTCATAAAACAAACCAAAGAAAAGTGGTGAGGCGTGTCCCTTGCTAAATAATAATTTATCATTAGTAGCCGCCTCAAAATCTTGCCAATTGCAGTTAAAGTAAGCTTGACCAGCTCCATCTTGGCCAAATAATAAGCCAACCATCAGCTCAACCGCCGACAGCGAACTTGTTGGATGCCCCGAACCGGCTTGAGTGGTCATTTTGAGAATGCTCTGGCGGACGGATGTTGATATTTTGGCCAAATCGGCAAAGTGATTCATAAAAATACTTATTTAAATACTTTAGTGTGGAGATCTTTAATTTGAGTATCGGTTATATGGGTGTAGATTTGGGTAGTGGCGATGTTACTATGTCCTAATAAGGTTTGGACAGATCTAATATCCCCGCCCTCAAAAAGTATTTTTGTCGCAAAGCTGTGTCTTAATGTGTGTGGCGTAATGTGCTTATCGATCCCTGCGTATAGCGCGTACTTTCGGATTAGATTCTGGACTGATTTTGGATTTAGTGGCCTTGTATAATCGGTCTTGCGGGACAATTGGCGAAACTTTGTAATAGTTGTCGGATCGAGATCGCCTTTTTCTGGAGTTAGATTTTGAGCGTCGATTTTGCGAAGGATAGAAGTTACGAACAAAAATTTATTATCGTCCTTGCCTCGAGCTAGTAAATACTCGTCAATTGCCGTTATTGCCATCGGGGCCAAAAAAGTTGTCCGCACCTTGCCCCCTTTCCCCCTGATCATTAATTGTCCGTCAATTGAGCCTTGAATCTGGGATTTAGTAAGCTCGAGTAATTCTGATAATCGAAGCCCAGAACCAAAAAGAGTCAAAATTATGGCTTTATCACGAAGCTTTTGTACCCTACTAATGCGTTTGGACTTGATATTGATAGCCGTACTGATAAGGTTCAAAATTTCAGGCTCGGATAAATAATCAATTTTGCGCTGACGAGATTTTGGCAACTCGATAACTTCTGGGGTAATTACAGCCCGGCCTTGCTTAATAAGATACCTAAGCAAAGTCCTAAGCACAACCACAAAATACGATTGGGCCTTGGGCGTCATTGGGGTGTGGCGACTAGATAGCCGCTCGCTCAAAACTTGTCGAAATTTCATTATGATGACCTTATCCAGCTTTTCAGCCTGGCTGACTCCCTGCGTTGCAAAAAATTTGGCACAGGTTGTCAGTGTTTGGCGGTAGTTGCGAACTGTATTGGGTGAATACTGCTTGACGACCTGGCAGTACAGTAAAAATTCGTCAATATCTTCTTGTAGTAGCGGCATATAAACGATAGGGATTTTTTGGCTGATAAACTCTAATTCTATGCTAATGACCAAAATAGATTTTTTTGGCAAATCCAATGGTAACCTATCTCAAAGCCACTTGCTCACCAAGGCTACAAAGACGATTTAGAGTACTTCTCAACAGTGGCCAGCGTAGTTGCAAATAAATCAGTCTCATAGACAGTCTTGTAACCATTAATTACCGTCAAAAATCGCTCGAAGCCAAGTCCAGTGTCAATATTCTTACTTGGCATATCGCTCAGGTTAACCGGCTCTTTATCGCCGTCTTTTTCTCCGATGTACTGCATAAATACATTATTCCCAATTTCGATAATATTATCGTCAATCCATTGGACCCTCTCCTGAACAGATAGCTTTGGCAGAATCGATGTTTCAAAATCTATTGGCTGATCAGGTAACAAATAATACATCTCTGAACAAGGTCCACACGGACCTTTGTAGGGCAGTCCCCACCAATTGTCTTTGCCAGACATGGTTCTGATTCGACTAACTCTATTTTGGTTAGTTTTTAGGGTATCTTCGAGGCTTTGACTATAGTCTGGACCGACCAAGGCCTCCATTCCAAGTTTTGTGTATTCGGATTGCCAGTACGCAGCGGCCTCACTATCGACATCTACATCTCGCCCGTTACCCTGATAAACAGTTACAAAAAGACGATTTGAATCCAGTCCTAACCAATCTTTGGAAGTCAAAAATTCCATAGACCATTCAATAATCTCTTTTTTAAAATATGCCCCGATTGACCAATTGCCCAGCATTTCAAAAAACGTTAGATGCCTATTGTCCCCAACTTCCAATATATCATCCGTTCTAATGCATTTTTGACTGTTGGCTAGCATATTTCCAGCTGGGTGGGTTGCTAAGCCGGTTAAATAAGGTATAATTGGTTGCATTCCAGCCGTATTAAAAAGTACAGTAGGGTCCTCTTTTGGTACCAATGGGCTAGACGGTATAATGCTGTGGCCTTTGGACTTATGAAAATCAAGATAGAGCTTGCGAAGTTGATTAGCTGTAACCATATAAACGATAAAGAATTTACTTTGAAACAAAAATATCTCCCGAGGGAAATATTGAAAGATTATATTTGGTGGGTGATGAGGGATTTGAACCCCCGACCTTCTCCGTGTAAAGGAGCTGCGCTACCACTGCGCCAATCACCCAAGCTTTGACGAGAAGACTAAATGGACTTGCTTATTTGATAAACAGATATTTAGCCTTTGTCAAGTATTTGCCCTACGCTTCAACCATTGGCGAAACCCGAAAATGAATAGTCTTTGAGACTGGATTACATTCCTGAATCTCTACAACCTGTCCCAAAGTGTAAAGACTAGAATCATCGCAGGCAACTGCATATTTTTTCTTAACTTTGAACCTTTTTCCATATTTGGAATGTAATTTAGTTTTTTCTACTGTGACGATAATCGCCTTAGTCATTTTGTTTGATGTAACTTTACCTGTCATATTATTTTTATTATTCCTTAATCCTTATACAACCTACGCGTTAAAAGCGTTGAATTTGTCTCCCTTGAAGAGCCATACCTTAATTCCCAGAATCCCAGCTTTTGTTTTGCAAGGTACTGCGGCGTAATCAATGTTGGCGTCGATTGTGTGTCGTGGGACGGAGCCGTACCCAAAATGTTCAGATCGAGCAATTTCTGCGCCGTTAAGTCGACCAGCGACCGTAATTTTACATCCCTGAATTCCTGAATATTTAACCTTTTCCAAGAAGCCTTTGGCCAGCTTTCGGTATGCAGCTCCTCGTTTGACTGCATCAGATAATTCTTCGGCAATAACGTTTGCAGATCGATATGGATCTCGGTATTCTGCAATGTCTAGCTTAAGATCTTCAGGAAGTTTAAACATTTTTATTAATTTGGCTTTAAGGGCATTGATTGTCGCACCTGCTTTACCAATGACCAATCCTGGTCGGGTGACGAAGATCGAGATTTCTACTTTTCGGAAGTATCGTCGAACTACTACATTAACCAATCCACTCGATTGTAGCTCTTTTCGAAGGAAGATTTTGATCTCACGATCAGCCAATAAGTAGGTTGAGTAAGTTTTTCCCTTGGCGAACCACACAGAAGTCTGCAAAGCGGTAGCATCGGCTGATGTGTTAGTTACATTGCTGAGTTTTTTCTTGGCTCGAAATAGATTTACGTTTATTTTTTGACCCATATCTTTTTAATCTTAATTTATCTAAATAATTGATGCTCTTATATATCTTAAAGTAGATGAGTTTTGAAAATATGTCAAATTAGGGTTCTTAAGCTGATTTTCTATCTCGATCAAGATAGGTACCAAGTTTGATATTTTGGAGCTCTGAGGCACCGATTTTATTTCCTTTGATCGAGGCTTTGAGATTGTCGAAGTATTGAATAGCTCCTTTTGTGACTTGGCTCGATAATTGAGTTGTCGCATTACAGAAGTCTTGAAAGTTAAGCACCCCGCAAGTAATTGTATTTACAGCATTAAAAATAATGTCTAGAAATTCGAGGGCCAGACTGGTTAGCTCCTCAATAACCTTATCGATGATTTGGTCAATACCGTCCGCGTTATCACCTCCACCTGCACTATTAGTTGCATTGATTGCGGCTACCGCGCTTGTGAATCCAAGATCCCCCTTTGGCTTGTCCACAATAGTTGTGACGTATACATCCTTGACAAAATTGGTATTACTCAAAGCGCTCCCAGTATCGGGTAAAGTTGTAGTTAGAGTGACTTGGTCTAAATTTATACCTCGATTAGCTAGAGCCGCTGGTATAAAAGCTGGTAGACTTTTTCCAGATTCTGGTTCGAGTTTTACTATTTGATCTTGCGTAGCGAATCCCTCTGCTTTCTCTCCTGCGTCAAATCCTATCTTTTTTAATTTGTCCGTACTAAACGCACTATCTACATTTTGACCAATCTCAATTGCGCCAAGTGAATATTGACAAGTACCATCTTTTTTGATCCTTATCGAAGCTACTAGTCCTAATAGGCTACAGCTATCTGCATCAAAAATTTTTGCACTGGCTGCCCTGAGTGTGTTGAGAGAGTTTTGCAATTTCCCAAAACCTTCGTCGCATTTGGCGCCGTTACCTTTGGCACATTCATCGCCAGCTGCAAAGGCCGCAGCCCTAGCTGTATTGGCCGCCTGGCAACCAACTGCAGTGATACATTTGATAGCCCCTTGAGCAGTAGTTCCGTTAGTTGGGAACAATCTGAATTCGCAGTTTTGATCTTGAGCGTACGCTGGTTGAGGCTGTGTCCAGCCAAGGGTCTTATTAAACCAGTCGCCGGCTGAGTTCCAAGCGTATTGTGCGGTGCTCTCGATAGAACCAGTCTTCAGAAACGATATTGAACTCATCTGCTGATTAACCCATTTGTCTATTTCCTCGCAAACATTTATACGAAAATTTAAGACCTTCATTATGTCTCGAGCAATTTTTGAATTACTAATTGCAGATACCGCTTGATTTATTGAGTCTTTGAGTTTGTATAAGATTTTGCGAATGGCACTAAAAAATGATTGGATCAGCTTTTTGAGAAGCTTGATTGCGGCTTTGGTGAGCATATCGAATAACCACTGTTCCCAGCCAGCCCGGACTTGTAAAGAGTCAATTAACCCCATACGAATTTGTTGGGTTACCCAGATACTTGACTTGGTAGCTTTTGTTACCAGAATTCCAGCTTGTTGTTGCAGCATACGCACTCCGCCAAAATCCCCAAGAGCTAGCATAGAACCAAATGCCAGCATTAAAACAATCCAAGTCCCAGCGATTAATTTGTCGAACCAAGTAAACATAATAATAAAAATTTAATACTTTGATTATAATCCAAATACTCGACTCTGTCAACAAAAATCAGTCACTGAATACAAAAAAACTCCCCGATTAATCAGGGAGAAATATACTTGGATTTTGTTTCGATTAAAAAACTTGTCTTGAACTATTTTTTGACAACTTTTCGAAGAACGATCATTACAACCACTCCTAACGCTGCTACTATAGATCCAGCAATTAAGAATATTGAGTTAGCTCCAGTTCGTGACAGTGTTTTTACCACTGGCTTGGCTACTACTGGTGTTGTGGTTGTGCCTGTATTGACTAGTGCTATTGTTGTATTGTCAACCATTGCTGTTTTGGTAGTATCTACTTTGGCTCCCATTCCCAATTGTGAGAAGATAGATTGTCTGCCAGTTAGAGATCCTGTTGGTACGTTTGTACATGTAACAGTGATACCGCTTAGAGTGCAGGTACCTGCTGGGGTTGCATCTCCAATAGCCAATTTTAGATCCATTGGTAGAGTCTTGCTATTTGGCAATGTAAATGTACAAGTAGTAGTTGTATTTTTGACTACATTTTTGTTATCATTACATTTTAGGTCCGTTGTTTTTAAATCATCCAAAGTTAAAGGTGTTTTAACAATTACTATCGGAGTAAAACTTGAAGCAACTCCTGTCAAAGTCATAACCCCGCTGGCAATAAGCGAGCCGCTAGTTAATGCCCCAGTAGGACAGCTTGCTGGAATAACTTGATTAGCTGTTGGTGTAAAGACGTTCATCAACATATTACCGTCGATAACACAAGTTCCATTTGTGTATTGAGCCTGCCCAATATAACTGCTTCCTGTAGTTGTGATTGCACCAGTTACATTTTGACCAATTGTTCCAGTCAAAACTCCAGTTGGATTAGTTCCAAGTGTTTTTGCAGCCAGTGCTGGAGTAAAATTACTTGCGACCCCTGTTGCTGGCACTACACCAGTTACTGTTGTTGCCTCTAAACTACCAGTAGTCATAACACCAGTTGGACATCCAGCAGGGATAACCTGACCCATAGTAGGCGTGAAAGTTCCATTCAGAAT
The DNA here is from genome assembly GCA_014376695.1 of Minisyncoccota bacterium. Classification (GTDB taxonomy): domain Bacteria; phylum Patescibacteriota; class JACMRA01; order JACMRA01; family JACMRA01; genus JACMRA01. Next base: position 18,257 of record JACMRA010000003.1, read on the forward strand.
ATCACCGACTATTGTACAACCCATACCAATGACCACTTTGGCTGGGCCATTGTAAGTTGAGTTGTTTGTGACAATGCTCCCGCCGACAACATCTCCAACAGTCCCAATTAATTGACCGGAAGGATTAGTTCCCATGGTTTTGACAGCCATTCCAGCAGCTCTACAATCACCAACTACATTAGATACTGTAAAAGTGATCTGAGGCCCTGGTACTGTGAACCATTCTGCCCCTGGATTAACGTGTAAAGTAGCTGTTGGATTGGTACCAGATTTGGTTAGGGTATTTTTCATCATCAATTCAGGAGTTGTAGAAATAGCTAGACCTCCAGTTGTGTTGTTTCCAGTATATGTTAATCGTTGAGACCAGATAGCAGGAGTCGCTCCTATAACAGGACTTACCTGTTGAAATACAGGATCATAAAATCCGCTCGCAGCCGTAAATTTACCCTCTTCGGTGATAGTTGGTGTAGTCGTAAAGTTTGCTAAATCAAACCAAGTACTGACATCTGCCAGATTCATTGTGTTTGAACCAGTAGATTGTACACATGTTGATAATTCAACAGTAGTCCCTTTGTCTTCTAATCCGATGATTAAATTAGCTGTGTTGACAGCTGCGAAGGCTCCTATGTTACCGAGGCTTGCAAGTGCAAACAGCTGGATAAAAGTAAAGCCAAGTGTGAATAGATAATTCAAAGAATTAATTTTTGTTTTTTTGGGCATAATTTTTGTCAAAATTTTTGTTTGAGGTTTTTTGTATTTGTATTTTAGATGACGGACGAATCTAAATCTCTTCTATATTCTAACATAGTTTTACTTTCTATGCAAATTCCTATTCGTTGATTTTTTCTTCTGTTAAATAAGGTTGCAGATTTCCAAAATTTTCCTCAATCAAAGGGAATAATTGTATAGCATTATGTTTAGAAAAATCCAAAATGTCTTGACTTTGCAAATTTTTTATTTCGGCAATTTTTGACACGGTCGATTCTATGTATACAGGCAGGCAAACTTTATTTTCTCGATTAGCCAGCGGAACAAGAAATGGCGCATCAGTCTCTATCATGATATTACTCATTGGACAGTATTTTACAGCCTCAATCAGTTCTGTTGTATTACTATAAGTGATAATACCACCAAGGGCAATGAAACCGTTTAGTGCTAAAATAGCTTGTAAGTTTTGCTTATTTCCAGTAAAGCAATGAATAAGAAATTTCCCCCATATCGCAGGATAATTTTTTAGTATCTCAATCAAATCGTCGAATGCATCTCGGCAATGTATGACTAGGGGCAGATCCAACTTAATGGCTACTTCGATTTGAGAAATAAAAAGCACTTTTTGAAGTTTAATAAGCTCATCACTTTTGGCAATATGGTAATCTAGGCCAACCTCTCCTATCCCGCATAGATTTTTAATATCTATTAATTCAAGTAATTTGGACTGTTCCAGAATATACGCGTCCATATCAAATCCATGTTTGACAATTTCTGGGTGCGATCCTAAAAGAAAAAATACCTTTGGATTAGATTTAAATAATTGCCAAACAAGGTAAAAATTGCTCGTGCTTACAGTCGATTGGATTACAAATTGATGATTAACAAGAAGTTCACTGATTTTGGCAGAGCCTTCACTGATAATAGTCAAATTATTACCCTCAGGATTGCCTTCCCCGAAAATGTATTTTCTAAAATTTTGACCGTAACCGAGTTTTTCTAATAGCAATTCCAAGTGAATATGGGTATCATGAAGGATTGTCCTGGTCATTAAATTCCTTTAATTGAATTGATTTTTACTTTTTGAGTTGGGGACTCAGAATTCTTTGGCTTAAAATACGAATCATAATCACTGTTAACATCATCTTTTTTTTCAGATGGGGAAGATTCATTGTGGGTCAATTTATTATGTTTCGCGGCTTCTAATTTTGATTCTACATAGCTCGGCCTTTTCATTGTTTTATCTCCGCTTAGGTTATGATTAGAGATGTCATTTAATTTGTTCTTGGGGCTTCTATCTTGATCTAAAATTTTTCGCTCTAATTCTTCGATTTTCATCTCTAGTTTTGCGGAGATTTTGGCAACTTGTTCTTGAATTCCATCAGACTTGTAATTGTCAGCTAGGGCCGCAGCTAACTGAGAATTAATGTCGTCGATTCGACTACCTACGTCTTCTCGAAAATCTACAAGATCTTTGTCAATTCTTTCGATAGAATAATCTAGATTATTTTCAAATTTTTTGAGCCTTTCTGTTAAGTTATTAATTTGATATTGCAAGCTGGTGCCGCCTTTGATTTGCGTAGCATTTTTTAGCTCCTGAATTGAGCGCGCATTCTGGACATTTTCATAATTCAATTTCAAAACTTTATCGCTAAGGATAGCGGCTTCTTGCACCATTTCCATTATTTTACTAAATAGCTTGGCTTGTTTTTCTTGAAAATCATTATTTAAATTATAGACTTTGGTCTGTGAAGTTATAAAACCATTATACAAATCACTCACTTCTCGAGCTGACATTATTAAAGTTTCGGCTTTTTTGACATGCTCCTCCATTGATTTTGGTTCAGTGTTAAAATTATTTCTTGGTAGTAGCGTTGGTAGGTTATCGTCGGCTGATGACACCCTTCTGTAAGGGTTTTTGCTCTCGTCAAAAGGATCTACAAAGCTATCTTCGAATCTAGGGTCGATTTTATTTGCCTCGAGCTTTATGACAGCCTGTTTAGGGGCAGGTTTTTGAGTCTCGGCTTTTTTTGGTTGAACAATTAGTTCTGGAACTGCGGCCTCCTGTATCGGAGTGAAAGGATTTAATTGTGGATTTATATTGGGCTCGATTTGCATTTCTTGATTTTGAACAACCGGGTCCAAAAAATGTTCTTCCTGTGGACTTGGATTGACGTTGGTTGTGTCAACAATTACTGGAGGCTGCTGGGATTTCCCTATTTCGCTCTGTTCAATGTAAATGGAGTGTAATGTGTCAACTAGTTCTTTTTGCTGGGTTTCATCTGAACCTTGCAACCAACCTAGCCACTCGTCTTTTTCTTGAGGTGTAAGAAAATCACAAAATTGAATTGCTTCTAATGGGTTATATGGGAATCCATCTGGAAAGTGAGTAGTAGCCATTGTAATATATTATTTATTTAGTTTTTAATTAATTTTTATCCAAACTGAGTCTATAGGTAGAAATATAATTTATAATTTAATTTTTGACAAGTAACTTAAGGCTCAAAAACCTATTAATATTCAAGTGTATTGGTAATAAAAAACTCCCCAAATGGGAAGTAAATATTGGTACGATTCGGGTTATGTTAGATATTGAATTTGGGAATAAATCGTCGAGCAACGAAATAAAGGATAGTAACCGACATAATCGAAATTAGTGTGTAGCTGACAAGCTCTGCACTACCAGTTCTTGCGGTTGAGATTATTGTGGCTGGCTTAGTTGCGACTACTTGGGCAACTGGTACGGGCGTAGGTTTGACTTGGACAACTTCTGGGGTTGCAGTAGTAGGGGTTGGTGTGACTTGAACGGCTGGTGTTGGAGTAGCTTGAGCAACAATATCAGCGGCTTCAATTTCTAATATGACTTGTTGAATAGCAGGCTTTGAAGAATAGTCGGGAGATGAAAGTGCATCTTGATTAAACATTATTGAAGTCTTATCACCAACTTTTGCGCTAGGAGATACTTTGATCACCAAGTTAATACATCCAGTTCTATTAGCTGAAAGAGCTGAAATTTGAGCTCCACCGTCAACTAGCTTGGCACTTTGCGGTCCGTAATTACTTAGCTTAGTAGGTGAAACTAATGTTGGAGAGATACCGTAACTTGTTCCTTCAGGAAAATTGTAGCAGCTAGAAGGTGCCGCTGGTTTGTCATTTTCGGCGGATGGGTCCCCTGCAAAAATATCGCTAGCTGAAGTTAGCTCAAAGGCTTGTGCGGTAGCAGTATTTTGTAAATTAGATAATACTGCAGTAACCGCAACCTTAGAGATTTTTACACTGTTTTGCTGATCGCCATATTTGAAAGCAACGTTAATGGGCACTGTTCGGTCTTGTTTGATTTTTATTGTTGACACTGATTGGCTAAAAGTGTTAATATTCAAGCTAGATACAAGAAGAACTGAGGCTAAACTCACGGTAATTCCAAGGTTTAAAATTTTAGTTATAAGGTTGGCTTTTAAAGACATATTATTTATGTTTATTTGCTCATATTATACAGGATAATTTTCTTTTTGTAAAATCTTTTTTTTTGGATATTTAACCGAGTGATAAAAGTTATTATTTTTTACTGAATTAAATCAGCTTTTGCCAGCCTGCTATGTTTTACTTATTTCAAATGCAGATAACTTAATCTCAAAGGTTACTTTGACAAAATTTGATAATAAACTTTTATTTAGTTTATCGAACATTAGCCCTAAAAATGAATAATATTGATTATGCCCGCTACCTGCGCCCTAACCGGAAAAACATATAAAATGACTGTAAAAAGATCTCACTCTATGCGAGGCACGCTTACCAAAGTCAAAGCAAATCTTCAAAGAATCAGAATTGGAAATAAACTTGTTAAATTATCTACTCGAGCAATTAGGACAATGAAAAAATATTCTAACAAAAGCTTTCCTTTAGTTGTTTCTCAGTAGTGTTTCTTTTGACACTTAAAACCTATTACTCAATAGGTTTTTTTTATTTCTAATTGCACTACAAATTTTGTATACCCCTTACTTTATGAATAATATTTTAACCCGAATTATTAATATTGCCAGCATAATTACAGCCCTTGGACTTGTATTTAGTTTAGGTGGCTATTTTGGTTTTAGATACAGTCAAAGCTCCAGCCCATCTCTAAATAAAAATACGCTGTCTGATTTGGAAGTTAAGCAGACTGAAACAGCTAAAATTGTTGCCAAAGAAGTGATAGGTATTCAGTTTATCAAAGCCAATCAAGAACGAAAATGCGATGACAACCATATCATTAAAGGTACATATAACTCGGACAACGGTAACTACTACGTAAAATCGAATAAAAACTACGACCGAATTAAACCTGATATTTGCTTCGCGACCGAAGAATTCGCTCGTGATACCGCTGGATTTTTGAAAAAGTTTTGAATTGACATTAATGCGATACTGACACACAATATTGCTATGACACAAACAAATATCCAAGACACAAATTTAGAAAATTACGATAATTTCCCTGACGTAATAATATTTTTTGGACCACCAGCAAGTGGAAAAGGCACGCAAGCAAGATTATTATCCGAAAAATTACCTAATTACGTACACCTAGATTTCGGCGGTCAACTAAGGGAGTTTGTTAAATTGACTCTAGGATCTTATCCAGAATTATCAGAGATTCGAAAAAAGTCGTTTCGCCAAAGCCAGGACGAAAATATCGAGATAGCCTTAAGTTTGCGAGAGTCAATGATAAAAGGTCAGCCTGTCAAATCAGAGTACCTATGGAAAATTGTTAGCAAAACAATCGATAAGGCCATAATAGATGGTAAAAAATTAATACTAGAAGGTATCGGCCGTACCTATGAAGATGGTCGAAAATTTGGTAAACTGGCTTTTGATAACAAGCTGACAGTTTGTATTTTTCATATTTATATCTCGCCTGAGCAGTCTGTCAGCAGAGCTAATCAAAGATACTACGCTCCTGGTTCGAGCCATCCACACGGCAATTATAATCAAGCTCTGCTAGAGTGTAAAAACAAAGATTTGCCATACCAGCGGCCTGAAGATACTGATTCTGAAGTAGTTATGGATAGGTATAACAAGGTCTACGCCAATATTTTTGCTAAGGTAATTTCAACTATGCAAATAGAGTCAAAAGGCAGATTATTTATCATTGACGGGCAAGACTCCGTTAGCGATGTTTATAAGCATATTTGGAAGTACTTGCAAATTTATTATAATTCAATTTCAATTTTTAAATAAATTACTATGACTACAAAAAAAATCATTATATCAATATCAATCGTCGCGTTAATAGTTGTGAGCATGCTTGGGATAGTGTTCATTATTTTTCGCGAAGAAGTTTTAGCAAGATTCCAACAAAAGCAAATTGAGCAATCTACAATTTCTGCTCGAAGCAGCTCTCAATCCCAGCGTTCGGCATTTTATTTTCCAAGGTTTTTTAACCCCAGCGACAAAATATATGATAACGTTAGCTCTAGCAATACTGCGACTAATCTAAGCTCGGCGGCGAGTAGATCTCTACCAGCTCTTTTTAATATCGACACGCTACCAATTCAAAAGGACAAAATGCAAAAAACTGTATATAAATCAGTCGCGTGTCCTGATAACACCAATTCAACCCATGGTATCACAGAAGTAAAGCTAAGCGACAACTCGGAATCAAGTCTATTAATCGCTCATAAATCAATGATTTTGGACAAAAGTGATAGTTCAAACTACGAGCGAGCAATTAACTTTTTAGGCCGAAATACAGACTTCATGGCTGATACAAATACCACCTTTGGACCTGACTATTTGCAATTTTTGAGACGGGACTGCGCTGTATCTAATATTCAAAAAATCAAAGAGTTTCGGTCAGACCAATTCCAGAACATACCAAACACCCAAAATAACCGAGCCTTGACTGATATAAGAGGTCTAGATAATAATCTGTTTATCAATTTTAGTATTTACGGTAAAAAGGACGAAAATGTCTTTGTCATAACCAAAAGCTTTCCATATGCAGACCTACTTACGCGCGATGAGAAAGACGGATGCATGGCAAATAATGCACCAGTAAGAAGTTGTATAAAAAAGATAATAGGCAATAAGGCCGACTTAGATCAAAAATTCATCAATGAAGCCAAAAAGCTGGCAACCGATTACAGTTTCTAAAAATTACAATTACAAAAAATCTATGTCTAAAATCACACCAACATCCATTGCTAAAGTGGCAAAACTATCCAAGCTGTCCCTCAGACAAGGTGACGACGAGGTAGTAATTAACAAAATCAATACCGTCTTAGACCTATCGGATGAATTACAGGCTTTGCCTACCCAGGGCGTTAATCTATTTGACGGCTGGCGTAAAAACACAATCAGAGATCTACGCAAAGATACACCTTCGCTTAATCAATCTCAATACGAGAAAACTCGAACCAATATAATTAATCTATTTCCAAATTCTAAAGATAACCTATTAGTCGTGGAAGGTATTTTTGAGAATAGTTAAAAGGTTTTTAAGCGCCGAAATAGGTGCCTGACATCTGCTTTTATAGCAAATATTATATCTTCTAGTCAAAAAATGCCTATACTTAGGTTCTGTTTTGATTAATATACACAATTGGCTAGATCCGCTAAAATCTTAGACTCGTCCAGCTCTTGTCCGATTAAAACTAACTTAGATTGAGTCATTGGTGTTTTGGACTCAAAAGGAGTTAGCATTTTGCTGGCGCCAACCATTTGAAATAGATATGTCCCGGTTTTAGTCTCGCCATCGGCCTGAGAAATTGCCAAATTTAGAATACCTTTTGCCCGCACGCAGTTCTCTGGAAAATTAAACTGTAGCCAGTTATCCAGTTTTTTGGGATCGAGAGCCGCTTGATTGTCCGAAATAAAGAACACTTCTTGATAATTGTTATGATTATGTTCGTGGTGGTGCCCTGATTCTTTTGTATTAATAGCTTCTTTTTGGTCAAGAATGCGATCGATCGACCAGCTATTATTATCGATTAGAAGAGTTGTCTTGAGTTCTTGATTAATATTAATCAGGATTGAGGCTTCCGGGTTCATTTTTGATACCTCTTTTTTGATTTTTAGTATGTCTTCTTGACTCTGACTTTGGACTTTGTTAATAACAATGATGTCGGCAAATTTTAGTTGATTGAGAGCTATCTTTGCATCAGTATTTTTTTTGTGGAAATTCTCAATGTCGATCACACAAACGATTGAATCGAGAGCAACTTGATTGTTAAGATTGTTCATCACAAAAGTATCAGCAATAGGCTTTGATTCGGCTAAACCAGAGGCCTCTATTAAAATGTAGTCAACATCTGTATCTTGGATAAGTTTTTGGGTTGCTGTATAGAGATCCGTTCGTACTATGCAACACATACATCCATTTGACAGCTCGACAATTTCTTCGCCTGAATCTTCGACTAGTTGACCATCGATACCAACTTGGCCGTACTCATTGATAATTAATCCAAATTTTTTATTAGGATTTTGCTCGATTATTTGCTTGAGGAGAGTGGTTTTTCCACTTCCCAAAAAACCAGTAAGTATTGTAATCGGTATCATAAATTAAAAGAATAAACTTATACCTCTCAAAACTACAAATGCTACAATTGAAATAACGGTTAAATTGACGACATATTTTTCGATTCCTCGCCTAGTCAAGTAAACCTGTCCAGCTCCTCCAAAAGCAGATCCGATACTAGCGCCGCGTTGCTGAATTAAAATTAGACCTGTAACTAAGGCGAGGACGGACGCTTGGAGGATTAATAGCCAGTTGTAAGTGGAAATATTGAGAAACATATTCTAAAAAGTTATTTTTGTTTATTTTATTTGGAACTGAAAAAAATTGCGTTTTGAAACGATGGTGGATTCACTGGGACTCGAACCCAGGACCAAAGGCTTAAAAGGCCTCTGCTCTACCAACTGAGCTATAAATCCTTCTTTATAATCATATTAAAACAGAAAATCAATAATTTGTCAATACAATTTTTTTGCCCGTATTTGGAGTAAATAAAGATGCTATTTAGACTGTAAAATTGAGCTTATTGTCTCAAATTCGTTAACAATTCTAATTTCTTCGTCTAGCTGAATTTTGTAGGTTTTAGCGACATAGCTTTTTATGGCGGATAAGTATTTTTCTACGTCCTGTGAGGTACCGGCGGCATTACTTTTGCCTCCGTGTAAGTTATTGGTCAATATATTGCAATGACCGTATTTCATTTGGATGCCGTTGATTGAAGTTTTTATGCTTGGGCAATCATTTAACAATTTGGCTACAGGCAGCCGGTTATTGTATATCCATTCTGGGTTAATTAGCGAGCGTGAGGCTTGAGACAGATTCGATACTTCGATGTTTTTGAAAGTGGAGCCAGGGCTTTTGAGATTTTTTGGATAATTAAAATCGCGAAGTTTGGCGATGTGTAAATATGAATTTTGGAGTTCAATTATTTTATTTTTATTGACCGCTTTATGTGATTTTAATGATATTTTGACTATCAAAAACTTGTGTTTTGAAGTTTTAAAAAGCGATGTGCGATAGCCAAATTCACACTCATTTTGGTTGTAGGTTTCGAGACTATTATAAATAATTGCTTGTAAATTAAAAAGGGGAGATTTTTTTTGAAGCTCGCACAGTCGAAAGAATTTATCTAAGTTGATAACCGTTACTTGATTTATTAATTCCGATATTTCAACGCCGTAAGCACCTGCGTTGCCATAAACTGCCCCGCCTATAGATCCAGGAATTCGATTCAATTTGTCAAATTTGGTCAGTTTACGGATTAAACAGATATCTACAATATCCTGTAAAATGGCTCCAGTATCAGCTTCTATACTCTCAAAACACGTGTTTTTAATTGTATTAAATTGACTAAGGTTGATCAGGCACGATCGCTCATCAAATGTTTCTCCAAAAATGGTATTAGAGCCGCCTCCGATAATATAAAACTTATAATCCAACTTAAATATAGTTAAGAGATTAATGGCTAATTGATCAAGATTCTGTGGAAAAAACACGTGTTTTATGAGTCCTCCGATTCTGGTAGTTGTCATTGAACTTAGCTTGTATAGTTTCTGCTGAGGCATTATAATTGGATTGTATCGGGCTATTTATAAAGAATGAACGGGGAAAATTGAAACTTTACCAGAATCCAAGCAAAAAATTTCTATCTTGATAAAAAAATGTTTAAATAATTGGTTTTTGATCAAAAAGTATGCCAAACCGCTTTTTATATTGGTCAATTTTGTGGCGTTAATACTATCGATAGCAGTTCCAAATTTGTTTGATTGCCTGACCTTTACTTCAACGATTAGTAGGATATTATCTTTTTTGAGGATTAAATCAATTTCAGCGCGACGGCCAGCGCGACCTTTTTGGTAGTATTGAAAATTTTTGGTAACTAGAACCCAGCCATCTTCTTGGTAATAACTAAGTGCGATATTTTCGCCTTGAGATCCGATAGAACTCTTAGATAAAATTTCAAATTGTTCGGGCATTAATTATGATTTTGATTCGAAAAAGACAACAAAAAAACCATACTAGTCTTGTATGGCAAAATTCGTATTTTATGGCGGGACTGGCGGGACTCGAACCCGTGACCTCTGCCGTGACAGGGCAGCGCTCTAACCAACTGAGCTACAGACCCAAAATTAAAGTATTAATTCTGGTGGCGGGGCCACGATTCGAACGTGAATCTCTTGGTTATGAGCCAAGTAAGCTGCCATTGCTCCACCCCGCGGTGATTACATAAAGTAATATTATCTTTTTTTAAATTTGTCAAACATGTTTTTTTAGTTTATGGATATAAATATCAAATAGCGACCTATGAAAAAACCAAAAATTCTTGTAGTTGATAATCATTCAAAATATCTTGCCAATTTACGGATTTTGCTGGAGGAATCTTTGGGCTGTTGGACTTCGTTTATAAGCTACGATATTTTACTTGGATTAAGCGTTGATACAATCCTTGATTTCGACCTTATTATTCTTTCTGGGGGCAAAGTACCACCTGTCCACGAAACAACCCTAGAAACGAGTTTTAATAGGCAGTTAGACATTATCAATAACTCCAATATACCAATTGTTGGGATATGCTATGGAGCCGAGATTATTGCTCAGAATTTTGGAGCACTGTTAGTGGAGTCAACTAATTTAATCAAAGGGATTAATCAAATCAGGATCTTGGACACCGATGACGCTATTTTTGGAAAATTTAGTCGTAATAATTTTTTTGGGGTATGGGAAGAACATCGCTACATAATTACAGAACTCCCGCCAGATTTGATTGGAATAGGGGTTTCTGAGTTTGGTTGGGAAATATTCCGGCATCGTGTCAAGCCTATTTACGGGCTCCAATATCATCCCGAAAAAAATTCTACCATCCAATCAGGTGATGAAATTTTTATTCACCTTGTCAGAAATATACTTTCAATATGATTTTAAATTTTGTTCAATTCGAATATTTGATTGTGAATTTAGTTGTAATTTTGCCAACTTTAGTTATAACTTTTTTTCACCCAAAAAATAATGTTGGGACTAAACTGTCAAATATTTTTGTTGCAATTTTGGTATCGGCTTTAATATTTTTGGCGTGGGATATTTATGCTACATTCTCCAATCATTGGCAATTTAATAAGCAATTTTTGATAGGTTTTGAATTTTTGGGGTTGCCCTTTGAGGAGTTTATGTTCTTTTTTACCGTGCCGTTTTCCTGTTTATTTGTGTGGAATGAATTTCGTAGTTTCAAAAATTGGAGTGATTTTATATTAAGACTCAAAGGGGATTAGTTTACAAAAATCAATTTGCTAGCTAGTAATAGTGGTATTATGTCAAAAATTACAAAACAGTATATTTTACTCGATTCAGCCGGAATACGAAGAAAAGGTCAAAGAGAATTCGGAGCGGAGAATTTTGCGGTGTTCAAGACAATTCAAACAGCTTATCAATCAGATATTATCTGCTTAGTAGTGGATGGATCTCAACCGCTAAGTCATCAAGATCAAGTAGTTGCCGGTATTGCAAAAGAGGCCAATCGAAGCATTATCGTGGTTGCCAACAAGAGCGATCTTGTAGATCTGCAGTCAAAGAAAGAGTTTGAGCGCCAATTTTATCGTCGATTCTTCTTCTTAAAAGTCAAGGACTTTATCTGGGTTTCAGCCCTTGAGGAGCAAGGAATGAATCTTATTTGGGATACTATTGACGAAGCTATTGAAGAAAAACATCAATCTATTCCCGAGAATCAAATGCGTACAATTTTTAATTACTTAATGAAGAACAAGCCGCCAAAAAAACTTAGAACCGAGAAAAAGCCAGTAATCTACGACCTGCTCTACAAGGGTAATAATCCCCATACATTTGAAATGCTACTCAAATCGCGTACAAGTATCGATAAAAACTATCTAAAATTCTTAGAAAACTTCTTAAGGCGACAATTTCAACTTTACAGATCTGGGATAAAAATTGTCTTGACCGAAGTGGAGAAAAAACAAGTTCTTAGCTAATTTTTGAAATGTTCTCTTATCTGAAATTACTTCAAGGACACGTCGATTCAAGCATAATCAAAAGAGGTCAAAAGATTTTTTTGGAAGGAGGTGTACAAAAGTTGGTTAATCTTGAGATAGACGGCTGGCAAGAAGCAAGGGTTACGGATGTCTCATATTCGTACAATGTGATTGTTCCACTCACTCATCAATTACTTAGTCGAGATAACTGGAACAAAACCTTTGATATATGGCAAAAATTATCTCGCTGCCAATGTCCATATTATCAAGAAGCTGGGATTTGTAGACATATTTTTAGCGTAGCCAGCAAAATTGACTGGGAATTACAACAGCAAATAACCAAATTCGAATTTAACGATATTGGTACTTCGTTTATTGATCTATACGATCTAGTTAATTCAACTCAAAGTGTAAATAATTTACTCAATCAATTTGATCAACTTCTTATCAGTTCTTTTAACCCAAGGCAACTTACGTTGCTGGCTAGGCTATCTTCCGCCCTAAAAGATATCGATAATCTGAGTCAGCAAAAATTTTTTGACGGTCTATCTCCTCTTATTCATACAAGTTTAAAGCAGTATGAAAGTGAAAAAAAAGTTATCAGAATAATACTGGACACTCTAAAAATTAATCCAGAGTTTTGGTGGCAACTATGGGGCAAATTTATTGGCCAAATTTCAGAATATAATTGGACCAAATTTCTTTATGAGCTTTTTGAACTACGGCTCGAGGCTGGATACCATCAATTCCATCCGTATTACCAAAAAATCCTCAAAGAAATTACTAACCAATCGACTCAAGCAACCAAAGATGCAATTATAGAAAAATATAATGTTAAAAGCAGTAAATTAGATATTTTTGAAAAGTTATATCTGTTGGCCGTTGCGATCAATAATTATAAATGGCTTGAAGCAAATGTAGAAAAATTAGACCCAGAAAAACTGATTAAACTTATTCCGGTATTGCCGATTGAGAGTCGAGATATGATTGATAGAAATATCAAAAGCCAGTTAATTCAGTGGGCGGCCTTTCTCCCGAGTAATCAAAAAGATGAGGTTCTAAATATCCTGCTAAAGTGGCGAGATGTCGGCGAAGTTAGCGAATATTGGTACGAAACTATAATTTATATTAAATCGACAGTTAATCCCAAAACTAAACTATACAAAGAATTAAATGCTTTATCTAGCGCCTCGTAGCCTCACAAATAATAATAATATTAACCTAAGCGAAGTAATTCTTTTTCGATTTCTGATTTTTTCTCTTGCAGGATTTTAGTTCGATCTTCTTTGCTTATCTCTTTTCTAACATGGGGGAAAGTGACGCACTCCTTGATGTGCTTGCCTAGTAGGAAGCTTACAAATCGCTCACTAGTCCCGAATCCAGACATTGGCGGCATTCCGTATTCCATAGCCTTGACATAGTCGAGATCCATTGATTGAGCTTCCTCGTTACCTGCGTCTTTGGCCTCTTGTTGTTTCTCAAAACGGCCGAATTGATCTATTGGATCGTTAAGCTCGCTAAAGGCTTTGCCAAGTTCTGCCCGACCTGCCACGATTTGCCATCTTTGGGTAAGCTTTGGGTTATTGGGGTCTCTTTTAGCGAGTGGCTCGAGTTCGACAGGTGGGTTAATTAAAAAGAATGGATTAACTGTGTTGACTCGGGCTTTTTTCCATAGCTTATCTAGCATTGTTGCCGTTCCATCACTGATTTTTACATCGTTAATGCCGATTAATTGACACATTTCCAACAATTCTTGATCGCTTTTATTCTCAGTATCAATCTGACCATTACTAAAGTATCTCACAGCATCAAAATAATTTATTTTTGGCCAGCCCGATTCAAGACCCCATCCATTTTTATCGGCGAATTCTTGAGTACACCAATTGCCCCAATTAATTTGGTTCCCATAGTAATCTTTTTGCTCCATTGAGCCTAATACTTCTTTTACCACTCTTTGATAGACTCGCTTAGTAAAAGCGGCGGCGTAATTGTAATCAGTATAGGCTTTATACCATTCGATTGCCAAATATTCTTGTAAGTGCTGGGGGCTAGAACCTTCATTTCTAAATACAGGACCTACCACAAAAATTGATTCGAAGCCGCCTGCAATTAGTTTTTTTTGGGGAAGTTCAAGCGATAATCTTAAATAAACATCTTGATTTAGCTCGTTATAAAAAGTCGTAAAGGGTTTAGCTTCGGCTCCTCCAGGGATTAATTCAAATACCGGAATATCAACTTCGAGCATACCTTCTTTGTAACACTCTTCTCGCCAAATTTGCCAATATTTGGACTTTGCTCGGACAACATCTCTCACGCTCAAGCCAAATTCATCCTTTGTATTCATCTTGTAATCTGCTACTCGATCTAGATAACGACTCTCAACATTCGTGTAATCCATCGTATCAGGCAACGGCCTCAAAGCTTTGGTTAGAAGCTTAAAACTAGTTACAAACAAGCTATTTTCACCCGCGACCGTAGTATCCAGATAGCCAGTTGCCTGGATATAATCACCTTCCTCTATTAAGGCGCGAAATGCCTTGTAGGTCAATTGATTGTCCATATCTAACAGCTCTTGTTCTAGATTTGCTGGTTGCGGTAGTTCATCGACTTTTAGGACTAATTGAAACCCCTCTGGCAAAGACTCATCCTCAAGAGTCACAAAACCAATTTTGCCCGAGCCTCGCTTAGATTTGATACGACCTGCTAATGTAATTTCGGATTGGCTATTTCTGATATTTTCAAAATTTAACTTAAGCTTGGATAAAATATAATCACGCTTTGAGTCAACCGGATAGGCTTCAACACCAAGTCGTTTGAGTGTTTCTAGCTTTTCAATGCGAAGCTCCCTTTGAGCTCCTATGTTAGACGTATTCGAAGAATTCGGGGATTTGCTAGTCATATTATCTATATATACTCACAAATCAACAATTTGGCAAGTGTTGTCAGATGTCAAAAACTAAGGTATCCTACTCTATATCATGACCAAAAAATCAAATCCAATAACTGTGAGTACAGATAATATGGAAACCATCACGGAAGATCAATTTGTTTTCTTAAATAAAATAATGGCTGAGTACGAAGAAGGGATGCTGGCTCTTAATTCACTCGGGGATCATACCGTTACCTTTTATGGTGGTTCTCGTGTGCCGATCGGTTCTGATAATTACAAGGCCATCGCATTGATAGCCGAAAAATTTGGTCGAATGGGCTGGGGGTGCGTGACTGGAGGCGGGCCGGGAGTTATGAGCGCCGCCTTGGAAGGGGTCAAAAAGGGCGGGGGCAAAGCCATAAGTTTTATGATTAGTATAAAGGGGGAACCGCCTTTTAATCAGCCTGATGTGGCAATCCGCTTCGATAATTTTAGCGCTCGAAAATATGCACTTAGACAAAGCGATGTATTCATATACGCACCGGGCGGCATTGGTACTCTGGACGAATTAATGGAAAATATAACTTTGATGAATACTCGCAAAATGCCGATTAAATCGATATTCCTGTTTAACAAAGCCTTTTGGGCTCCTTATACAGCTTGGTTCGAAACTTTAGTCTACAAAGAAAAGCTAGCCGATAAAAGTTTTTTGGACCTAATTAAGGTTGTCGATACTCCCGAAGAAATTTTTGCAGCCTTGAGATTGACAAAATAACTCAAACGATTAAGGATATTTTCAATATTAATCTTATATCATAGATATATCGCTATGGATAATGCCGGCACCCAACTCAATTCCGATCAGCTTCACCGTATTCTGCAAAGAGACGCTTTGGCTATAATGGGTGCCAAAGAACCTGACCTACCTCCCTCTAATCCGTTTTCTCTTGCCAGTGTAAACACTCGAATCATGGCTAGAGGTTTAGATTATTTGATAGTTAGCCTTTTTTGTGTTTTTTTAACCTGCCTAATTGTTGCCCTCGGCATTGCCAACATCCCCGACTCAAAGATAGATCCCAGTATTCTGGAGTGTTTTGGTAGTGGTACTTTTTATGAAATACGTCAGACGCCTAACTGCAAAGATATTTTTGAATTGCTCAAATTTAATTATGTAATTGCTCTTTTTTTGACACTTCTATGCAATATATTTTACTTCGTCTGCATACCTGTCCAAAATAACGGAGCCACTTTCGGTATGCAATTGTTTGGGATAAAGATAATTAGCGATACCAAAAAAAGTCCGAAACTCAAATTATTCCAAAATTTCTGGCGTGAATTGTTCTTTTCGGTGCTTCAGGTGTCAATATTAATCAGAGGCTTAGATATGATTTACTTCTCCAAAAATCCGCAGTCAATGAATCAATTAGCTATCGTATCTGGGCAAATCTTGATTCTACTAGTAATTATTTACAGCTTTGTGAACATATTTTTTTCTGTTAGGGGTCAAAGTCTCTCCGACAAAATTGCTAACACTTTAGTGGTCTATAGCTAGTTTTTTGAGAAGCTTACCAACACTAGCCAGGCTGCCAAATTCAATTACTGGATTAAATTCGAAACCGAGATGTTTGGCGATATTTTTGCGTTGATCCAAATTAGTTGGCACTCGCAAATTACCGCTGAATGTCAATCTCCCAGCAAAAACTTGCTTGGGTTTCATTTGTTGGCTTCTGATAATTTCTTCAACCGAGAGATTAAGATAAGACGAAATAACTGCCAGCATAATTGGCAAATCTAGGTTGTCATCGGTAATTGACTTAGGCATACCCGTAACCTGAAGATAGACGTCCCGATTCTTTATATCTAAATTGAGATATTTTTCCATAATTGCCAAAATCGCGTTAAGCTTAGACGACTTAAATCCAATTGATTCCCTACGGCCAAAAGCCTGATTAATCGGGTTAGAAACTAGGACTTGTAACTCGACAATGAATGTCAAATTTTTGTCCATGCCGACTCCGTAGCAAATGCCGACCCCTTTTTCGATATTCTCAAGCAAAGCAAGGCTTGGATCTTGAACGATAGCCAGCCCATCTTCTTGCATCTTGAGCAGGAGTAAATTGTCGGTGCTTCCAAATCGATGTTTAGTAAAGGTTAGCGTCCTGTATATTAAATTATCAGATTTCTCTATAAGCAAAACCGAGTCCACCATATGCTCCAGAGTTTTTGGGCCGGCTATGGACCCATCTTTAGTAACATGCCCAATTATCAAAATACTAATTTCAAGCGATTTAGCGAGGATTAAAAGCCGGCTTGTAACCGAGGTGACTTGACTAACAGAACCTGGATTGGAGCTGACTCCACTGCTATAAATGGTTTGAATGGAGTCGATAATTGTCACGGCCGGCCTGAGTTCTAGAATTACCTTTTCGATTTGTTCGAGTTGATTCATCTGGGCAAAGTGAATTTCATCGCTGACATTAAGTCTCCTTGAGCGTCGAGCTAGCTCGTTGATACTTTCTTCAGCCGAGATATAAAGTAGTCTAAAATTAGCAATTTGAGCCGAATTAGCTAGGTATAACGAGCGGAGTAATTGCAATGCAAGAGTGGATTTGCCGAGACCGGGTTCGCCAGACAGGAGGGTTACCGCATCGCTTGGAATACCCCGATTCCAAAAAGTATTAAGATCCTGACTTGAGAATTTATAGATTGATTGATTGTTTTGGTCATTTTGACCGGTGTTCAAATCTTTGAGCTGAGTATACTGCTTATTATTAGATACTGTTTCTAAAGGTGGCAGCCAAGCCAGATTTTTGTTTTTGGTATTATCTATGACATGCTCAACAAAACTATTCCAGGTGTTGCAGTTAGGGCATTTACCCAGCCATTTACTAGAAATGTGGTTGCAATGACTACATTGGTATTGAGTTTTTTGAACTGGCATCTAAAAGTTAATTTTTTTGCGCTGCTATTTGCAGCCCCATTGACTAGCTTGACCTATTCCAAACATATAGGAGGCTACTTGTACTTGCTGGCGAGCATCTAGAACATCAGCATTTTCAATACCAACTCGTTTGGCATTGGCGTAAAAAGTTGAGGCCAAAAATTGAAAAGGGCCTTTGTAGTAAGTATTTCTGTGGTTAGTTCCGCCGCTTTCGCAGAGCATCACCCGTATTAATTGATCCGGATTACAGCTATATTTGGTACAGTTAGAGGTAATCAGGCTCTTGAGTTCTTGTACTGAGGGATCTCCGGCACTAGGCGTCTTAGTCTCTGGTTCGGACTCTTTTTTTGGATCTACTTTTGGTTCAATCTTTGGTTTGACTACTTCAATAGCTTTTACTACTTTTGGCAGTGGGATTTTTAGTTCGCTAAATTTGATTTTTTGAGATTCCAATAGATCTTTAGTTCGCTGATCATCTTCTGAGGTTTTCGGGTCAGGAATGTTAATTGTCTCAACTGATACTGAGTTTATTTGGCTAGTTTGTACTGGTTGAGATACAACTAAACGATTACTTTGACTAAAGATATGGATCTGCAGTGGCACACTAAATATCAGCATAAGAAGTCCAGTCAAGCTTACCCTTTGCAAAGTTTTGAATATTTTGTGTTGTTTTGTATTAATCATACAAGCACTATTTACCTTTTGGTTTGAGTAAAGCTACGCAGCTGTCCCCCATCAATTTAGGTTCGGCTTCGGTGCTATACTCCACTGTTAAGAGACCGAGGAATTTGGCCATCGTCTCAACTGCTACTTCTGGATGAGATTTTTCGCGTCGCTCCATTTTTACTTGAAGTCTAGTTTTCAGACCTTTACTCAAGAATTCGTCAGCTTTTTTGGCTTGGACTTTCAAGTCGTGAATGGCAATTCTAACCGAGACAAGTAGCGTTTTAATTTCGTCACCACCTTTGGCCCGGCTTTTTTCGGCTTTGTCCATTAGGTATTTGAATTTAGAGTATTCGATAAGCTTGGCTATCGGCGGTTCGGACTTTGGATTAATCAAAATTACGTCTTTTTCTTGCTCTTTGGCCATAACCAAAGCCTCTGACTTGGATACTATGCCGATCATTCCGTTTGCATCGTCGATCAAACGTATCGTATCAAACGGTATCCGTTCGTTGATAAAATAGGATTTTGATATAACCTTTGGTTTACCTTTTTTTCGGCGATAATTTGTCATTTTAGATTCGCTTAGCTAATTTAGTCCCCGAGATTTGAGCTTCTAAGTATTTAGCCTTTCGCACAGCTTTTCGGTGCTGTTGGAGTTTTGAAATTGGTTTTATATAGTTGGCCGTCTTTCTTTTTCTGGCTACTAGATTGGATTTCTTAACTCTTTTAATAAAAAGTGAAACTAATTTTTGAGTTGTTATCTCACTGTTTTTTTTAATAAAAATCATAAATTTCGTGGTATGAGCAAATAATTATATTTGGACTTAGTTAATAGTAGCAATTATAATCAAAAATTTTGTAGCTTGTCAACCTACTTTGGACTGTAACTCAAAAATATTAACTTGAATATTTTCATAAAATTTGTTATATTAAGTTATTAATCGACTTGATGCTAATTGAGAAAAGATTTTCTATATGAAATTATACCGCCAGTTAAACAATTTTCTTCATACTATTCCAAATAAAATCAAAATTTTGGTCATTCCTTTTATGATTTTTGGCTTGTTTTTTACTAGTTCAAATTGGTATGAATTGTTTGTAAATGGGGCTAAATTAGATAATCCTAGCCAAACTGTAACACCCACGCCCCCAAAGCCCAAGCCTCAACCGGTTATCAAAGACCTAAGCCAAAATCTAATCCCCAGAGATATCAACGGGGAATCGATTACGAAGCTTGTATCTAAACTAAATAATAACTTTAATATGGGTTTTATATCAAGTAAAAATTTAACAGAATTAAATATTAAATACCCGATTAGTCTAAATAATGAAAAGCAAATTCTAGTTCCAAAAGACGAAACTAAAGCATATAAATCGCTCGACTCAATCTATCCAGCACCGACAAAATGCGAGCAAAAAAACAATATTATATTCGAATCGCAAAAGATTTTTGACGCACCAATTCAATATCTAAATTATGGCGATATGTTTTTTACAAATCCAGATGGTACCTACGACTTTAATCGCTTACCTGAATATAAAAACCATCCATATTACGGCGATATTGACAGTCCTACTCAAAAAAAATTAGAACTCGGGGTTATTCATATGACTCCTATAAGCCCACTGGCTGGCGAACAGGGGAATAGTTATTTTGCTGGGCATTCTAGTAATTGGCCACATATAAAAAGTGCTTACAACGAGGTATTTAAACCTTTGCTGGGTGACGTGCCAAATGACCAAATATTTACCATTTGGGATCATAAGTGTCGGAAATTAAATTTTAGGGTTTTTGAGTCAAAAATTATCGAATCTGAAGATGTTGCTGAGGCCTATAAAAGCTTCGGGGCAGAGAGGAGGATTGCCACCTTGCAAACTTCGGTTGTGAGTTACAGGCCCGTTGGTGGATGGCAAGTTTATCAGCGCAAATTAATTAGAGGTGAATTGGTACTCTAAAAAGTTTATCAGGGCCTCCTCATCGGATTTTATATTTGCTTGCTTAATTTTGCTTTTGTATTCTTCCAAGATATTTGGATTAGTAATAATTCTTGTCAGTAAGCCCAGAAGCTTATCAAAATCCGGTTCAAAAATCCCAAAACCGTTGTTAAGAACGAAGTCGACATTGCCTTTTTCTTGGGGCTTGATGTAATCATAAATTATGACAGGCTTAATTTGGCTCAAACTTTCAAATATAACCGCTGGGCCGCCTTTGGTTACAATTACATCACAATTTGAAATTAGGTCTGGAATTGCGTCTGTAAAGGCCCAAATATTAAGTATATGATTGCTGGTTGAATGTGTATTTTTTATTTCGAGGCATTGTTTGTATAGATTTTGATTTCTACCGCAGACCAGATTGATTATTGTTTTTTCTTTTAGTTCCAAGATTTTGCTTAGTAATTGAGCTCCCTTGGGAAGCGACGAACCTCCACCAAGGATTAATATTGAAAAGGGCTGATTATTGTTATTGACTTTTGGTTGGATAATTGTATTGAAAAGGCTGTTGAAAAAATACCCGAATTTGATTATGGTTGATTTGATTTTGTAATTCTGAGTTACAGCTTTGGCGATGGCAAAGGCTTGATCGGAAAATATAATATACTGGCCCGGAAAAGTGAACCAGATTTTTGGAACTTGAAATATCTCGCTTACAATAGTGTAATTCGGGATTTTTAGCTGATTACTGATCAAGATATTCTGTGAAAGCTTTTGCCCAAAGAAATATGTTGATAAAATCATATCAGGATTATTTTCTAGGATCATTTTTTTGATATGATTTTGGCATAGCAATTTGAAAATCCAATATGTACATAAGTTGAACCAGTGAAAATTCCACATTTTGTTAATTGAAATCCACAGCCACGGTAAGTTTTCTGTAAGTATTACGTAACCTGTATCAAATTGCTTTTGCGCCCATTTCGGCGAGCTGGCCAGCATATCAACCAAAATAACTTTGTGACCGAATTTTTCTAACTTTACTTTTATTGATTTTGCGGCCGATTCGTGGCCTCCACCGGCTTTTACGAAAAGAATGAGGATGGTTTTTTGCTTTGACATATCCAGTTTATTGAATTATTTTTGGGTGTATATGTCTAAATTATTAATTCAAGATCTCTACAAAGTCAATGAGCCCGGTGTTCAAGAGCAAAGATTTGGGGCCAATACGTTCGAATTGTTTAATTGGAGTTCTTTGGACTTAACAAGTCTTATTGTTAATATCTCAATTTTTGTTTTTTTATGGAACATTTTTGTGAGTTTTTTTTATATTTCTGATTTTTTTTATTGCTATAGAATTGCTGGGGACGACGATTTTGAAGTGGAGAAAACGGGGGTAGATCGACTGTATGGTGCGATAAAGATTTGGTTATCCACTTTACCCTCTATTCTTTCGATTATTGGCGGATTGTTTTTGAGTCAGAGCCGATTGGCTTTGTTTGGGCTGGCTTTGTTTTTTTATATTTTAAAAATTGTATATGATTTAAGGTCATTTGCTAAGATTAGTGTTTATTTTAGTTGGTATACTGATATTTTTGTTAATTTGAGGAAATTACGGTTGAAGTAGTTTAGTAATTATTTTTACCCCCTATATATCTTCTTTCTATATATAACTTTATAATAATAATAAGGGATCAATAATTGTACATAACTTGTAGATAACCCTTAATTAAGCCGGCTAGTTTAATGTATTTAGGCTTGATAAAGTTATGAACACCCTGTAAATAACTTATTTACAGATTTTTGGAATGTAGATAAGTGGGGATCTTATGTACAAGTTGTGTACAAGTTATGAACACCCTGTAAATAACTATTGAAATGGATATTAATACTGACCGATATTGACTTAAATTTGAGTTATGTACAATTTATGTACAATTTCAAAATTGTAGACTATTTACAAATTCAAAAAAATATTAATATAATTGCATCATATGTCTCAATATAAACTACTTAACAAAGAAGATTACATTACAATTCTTGTAAATAAGTTATCTGCACTCCGAACCAATAGAGTTACCCCGTCTATTTTGGATAATATCGCTGTGTACATACCGAGTTGGGGTGCTACTTTCAAAATTGTCGAGCTGGCCACGATTAATATCCCTATGCCAAACACCCTGTTAATAACTCCTTATGACAGCAAAGTCTCATCAAGCGCTATAGAAAAAGCTATAAGGGAGAGTAATTTGGGAGTAAATCCTGTTAATGACGGTATTGGGATTAAGCTAAACTTTCCTAGTTTAACAACTGAAGACCGGGAAAAGCGGTGCAAAGTGGCCAAAGAATTAGGCGAAGAAATCAAAGTAAAGCTTCGCAACAATCGCCGCGATATGATTCAAATTACAAAAAGTAACAAAGACATGATAAAAGACGATGTTGAGCGCTACGAAAAGAGCTTGCAAATCGAGGTGGATAATATGAATAAAGAAATTGATGAGACGGTCAAACTAAAACAAGTTGAATTAATGGCCATGTAAGTCAATTATTTTTACTTAATTAAGCATATGACTCCAAATTCAGTCTTAAAAGTTATTAACAATTTATTTACTAATAAGCGCCTTGGATATTTTTTGCTAGGGGTGGGTTTGTATATAATTATCAGATTTCCGGTTTGGTTTTATCCTGTAGACTCAGATCATTGGATATTTCAGGCCATTGGCCAGCATTGGATAAACGGAAAAGGTCTTTTATATATAGATTTTTGGGATCATAAGCCACCTATGATTTTTTTGATTAATGGGATTATATCCCTGTTTACAGGGTCTGACTTATTTTTATTTAGGGTCGTCCTGACTGTTTTGAACATTGTTGAAATATACCTTTTTTATATTTTACTCAGGAAACTCAAACGGTTCGGAGAGTACCCGCTGTTTTTGACCGCGATTTACGCATTGGTCAGAAACTTTAGTCAGATTGCATCCTCTGGCAATAATACCGAAAATTTTGGAGTAATTTTGATTTTGATAAGTTATATACAATTTGTTAGTTTTTTGGAGCAGTCAAAAGCGCGGTTTTTGTTGTTAATTGGAATTTGTTTTGGTTTAATATTCTGGCTCAAAGCAAATATGATTTTGTTATTTTTACCAATGTTAGGTCTGATTATCTGGCGGTTATTTGTAATATATAAGGCATCAAAAAGCCCAGGGAAAAGTTTAAAGTTATTTATAATTTTATTCGCTCCTTTGATTTTAATTTCTTTGGTAATTATAGGGTATTTTGGTAGTTTTGGATATTTGCAGGCGCTCTGGATTGGATCATTTGGTTACAGCGCCAAATATGTACAAGTTAGTTTTCGCGGGGCTTTATCCGATACTAAGGTATTTCTGGCTATACTATCCCCATTGTTAGCAATTTTGATTATGCCAATTTTTGGTTGGTATCAAAAAATCAAAGCTAAGCAATTAACGTCTCTTGAGATATTTATTGTGGGTAGTAGTTTGATAAGTATGGTATATTTGGGTATATCGGGGACTTATTATCCATATTACCTACTTATTTGCTTACCTATTTTGCTGATATGGGTTGCAATTGGACACTTAAACCTTTCGGGTGTGCTCAAAAAATTATCCACGGCTGTAATTTGTTTGGGGTTGTTAATAAGCTTTGGAATTAGTTACAAACAGCCACTCAATTACTTTACAGGTAGTGTCTCGAGGCAGCAAGCAGAATACTATAAAATCGCCGATTATATCAAATCAAAGACCAATAAAGACGATCTGATATTTACCTATATTTACGGAGCCAGTCTATATGGCTTATCTGAGAGACTGCCGGCAACTAAATATATGTCAGCTAGTTTTATGTTGCTTGATTACCGGGAAAAATTAGGTTTCGGGATTAATACTACCGTTTTGAGCGATCTCAAGCGTACTCAACCAAAATTGATTGTAATGTACAAAGATAAAAACCCAAAAACCAGCCTATATGCCACTAACTATCCTATTCAAGAGTTTTTATTAAGCGACTATAATACCATTGCAAAAGAATTTGAAACACTGGAAATCAGGACACGGACAGTCAGATAAAACAAATCTTGACTTTGTCTATTTCTTTGTGCATATTTCTACTATATCCAGCTTTGGAACCTTTTAATATCCTATCATTATGACTAATATAGAACCTACAACAGACAATGTCGAAATAGATTACACTCAATCGACCGGCCCAAAATCAGATCCGTCAACTTATGACGCGTCTCATATTACCGTATTAGAGGGTCTAGAAGCGGTTCGAAAGAGACCGGGAATGTATATAGGCAATACGGGTAAAGACGGTCTGCACAGATGTCTGGGCGAAATTTTGGACAATTCGGTTGATGAGTCAATGGAGGGTCATGCGGACAAAATCAAAGTATTTATTAGCAACAAAGATAACTGTGTTGTAGTCTCAGATAATGGTCGAGGTATCCCGACCGGAATACATCCTAAGACCGGTAAATCATCGCTCGAAACCATTATGACTGTACTTCACGCCGGCGGTAAATTTGATCAAGAGAATTATCAATTTGCTGGAGGTTTGCATGGGGTCGGAGCGTCGGTGGTCAACGCTTTGTCTGCCAAAATGCATGTCTGGGTGCTTAAGAACGGGCAGATTAGTCATTTAAGCTTTGCAAAGGGCAAGACAATAGGGGACTTAGAAACCGATACTCGAGAAAATATGCTCAAAAAGTTTCCTATCCTTGAAAACAAAACTGTTTGGACAAAAACTGGTACTGTAACTGCTTATTACCCTGACAAAGAAATCTTTGAGACTGTGGAATATGACATCAAAGAGGTTTCACAAAGCCTTAAGCAGACAGCATATCTCAATCCGGGGCTTAATATCCAATTCGAATACACAGGGACAACCCGTGTCAAAAAAAATATTCTCGAAGAGGCGGTGACTGAAATTTCTAATACGGATATATTGGGAATATTGAATTAACGTTTGGCGTATGGTAGAAAAAGATATAAAAAAAGAGATTTCGGACTTCAAAAAATTATTCGAGCCGTATTTTGAGGAGCTTTTGACGGAATTTACTGAGGTTGTTAAATCTGACAAAAAACCAGAGTCCTTTGCAATTGTAGTAGATCAAATTAAACGGCTATGTATGTTGCCTGGGGCCAAGCGACTAAGACCATTTTTGATATATCTTGGATATGCTTTATATTCTGATGTTTCGACTGCCACCTTAGAACAACGTGAATCCATAATGCAGACAGGGGCTGGCTTAGAGATTTTTCATACATCTGCGCTTGTGTACGACGATATAATCGATAAATCGGATATGAGGCGTGGAGAACCGACAATCGAAGCTTTTTATAAGGCAAAATTTCTTTCCGAGGGTCAGGGCAACTATCTTCACAGCGCAATCAGTGCAACCATACTTGCTGGGATAATGTCTCATTCTTTGGCAGATAGACAGATTAATATGGTAGAAAATAAGAATGTTCGAGATTTTTATTATGAGATGCAGTACGAACTTATAGGGGGCCAGGTTGACGATACTTTCGGAGTTGGGGCTAGCGATCTTGATACTCTTGAATCAGATTCCATCATTGATATGATGACGGCCAAAAGCGGTAATTATTCTATTCAAAAGCCGCTTTTATTAGGTCTGTTACTTGCTGGTTGCCCGCCCGAGTCAGGTATCTATAAATCAGTCGAGGTATTAGGCTATAAAGCTGGGATTTTATTCCAATTAGTGGATGATATTATTGGGCTGTATGAATCCGCAGATGCCATTGGCAAGTCTAATACGACAGATATCCTAGAGGGTAAAAGGACGCTTTTAATTGCCCGTCTATATCAAGTTTCTGACTCAAAAAATCGAAATAGAATAAAATCTATATTAGGCAATACCGAGGCAACCTTAGAAGAAATTAGCTGGATAAAAGATCAGATAAAAAGCAGTGGAACTCTAGATTATTACAAGCAGTATGCTCGCGAACTTGCTGAGCAATGCGTTGCAATTGTCAAAGAATTTGGCTCCAGCGATAATATAGATGAATGTGAAGTATTAATCTCGTTGATAAATTATTTATTAATACGAACTAAATAGACGATATAACTTGGACTAAAAAATGTCCAAAAAAATATTGCACAAGAGCCGTGCAACAAAAAAAGGTATCGTCTTGACCTAAATTATATAAATTGTCAGCGATACCTTGTTATAAAGAATTGGAAATGGGACCTTCTCTACCCTTTTTATGGATATTTTTTATTTTTGTGAGTATTTTTGTTTGGATTGTTAACAGTTTTTTATTTTTGTTTAGCAGTATTTGTGCTTTTTTATTTTTATTTTTGTTTGATTGTAGTACCCAGTTGCTTACGTACAATCGAGAAAAAAGGTAGATAGAGAAATAAATAATACTGTATATTTTAGTTTGTATTTACTTTTCTATTTGAGGAATTAGAAGTCTTTATTTTCTAATTTTTATTTCTATTTTTGTGATTTTTTTGATTTGATTTTCAAATCCCACTGATTATACAGAATTTTAAAACTCTTGTCAAGGATATATTTATTAACAGCGATTTCTAACTAATTTAATCAACAAAAATAAAAATTTAAACTAAATAAAAATTGCTAAAAAGTTGTCATAAACAAAAAAAACTTAACTAATATAAGTATGAGTTTAATTCTGGCGTATATTAAAAAGGCATCGACTTGGTTTTTATTTGGTCTTTTATTTTTGCTGTGTTTGAATTCTTTTTTTACTATACAAAAGGCCTCTAGCGAGACACTGGCCTCAACTCAGTACACCCAAAAAATCCAAGTTATTCGCAGGAACATTCAAGGGGGTTTTGGCAATTCTTATTTGGCACTAAGCAATATAGGGTTGGTTAATTTAGACTCGAGCCAGTCATTGAGCGTTGGTTATAGTTATCAAATTCGAGCCGATATTCTTGAATACAAACTCAATGATCCCTTAAAACCCTTTGATAAATATTACCGAAGCTTAGGTATAATGGCTAAGTTTAAGATAAAATCCGCCAAACCAATCTCTGGTTGTGCCGCAGATTGCTGGATAATCAGTCAAGTGAATAATTTTCAAAATTGGAATCTGCGAACTTTTGGGCAGACTTTTTGCCTTGATAATTACAGTATTTTGAAGCTTGTGGGGCAGTCGGGCTGCCAAGATGGATATGCCCTATCACTTGGGTTAATGTTCGGGGAAGATGGGTATTTTAGCAAAGAGCTCAAAAATAGTTTCAGGACGCTAGGATTGACACATTTAACAGCTTTTAGCGGGATGCAAACTGTATTAATTTTGACTTTATTAGAAAATTTGTTACTTAAAATTAAATTTGGCTTTAATTACAGATATTTTTTGGCATTATTAGTTATGCTTTTAATCATATTTGTAGTTGGGTTTAGCCCGCCAGTTCTGCGCTCAATTCTTAGTGTATTAATTAGTATTAGTATTCTAAAATTTTTTGGGAGAAAACTATCGCCCTATCGGTGCCTTATCTATTCCGGAGCAATTATGCTGATATTTAACCCGCTTTATATTGTTAATATTTCATTTCAGCTGTCTTTTGTGGCAACCCTTGGAGTGATTATGAGCGGTATATTTGAGACTAAAACTCTTGAATTAAATACAATAGCAAAAACTGTATGGCAGGGTTTTGTACAATCCGGGTTTTGCATCGTTATGACTTTGCCTATAATTTTGCAGCTTGGCAGTGGGAATTGGCTACTTGCTTTGGTTATGAACATTATTTTTGTACCAATTTTGAATTTTTTAACCTTATTTAACTATCTTCTCATACTGCCTTTGATTGGATATTTGCTAGCTCCTATCCTCGTGGCTATTCAGGCTATTGTGACTCAAGTAATAATTATAATCGCATCAATGTCTCCCAAATCGAGTCTAATTTTTAACTTTGAGTTTTGGGATTATATTTTTTATTATGGAATTATTAGTCTTATCTGCCTCAGTTATTTTTCTATATCACGGGCGAGAGTCAATCGGGGAAATTAATTTTGTAACTAAGCCTGTTATTATCAAAAATATGCTGATAGCAAAGGCAGGGCTCACAATCGTGACTATTATCCAAATTATTTGCCAATTAATGATGCTGGCAACGTTGCCGATTAAAAATGTACTTGGAATAAAATTTTTGATAACAGCTCCAACCAAAAAGACTCCGGATAGGCTCAAAACAAAGAAAAGACTACTTTGCAGCAGATTAAATCCGAGCCTTTGGGCGATTATTGCCAGTTCAATTAGAGGCTTTTTGCCAAAAAGGAAACTGGTTAAAATTAGTCCAATCAGTACAAGACTATACAAAATAATAGCCGTCCATGCTAGATTTTGCAGTTGCCAGTAGTAGTTTCTAAGTCCATTCCAAATATTTAGCCAAGTCTGGTTGATTTGATTAACGGGATTTAGGTTTTCAACATTCTTGAGATTATCTCGTAAATTGTCTTGGAGTTTGGGATTTTTTATATCGGGAGGGATATTAATACTTGGTAGGTTAAGTTTTTTGACTTGATCTTGGAGTAGATTCAAGGCTTTGGTTGAGCCATCGGTAACATTAGTCCACCACTCTGGAGTGTTTTGGGGGTTTGCTTTGTTCTCGTTGAGTGGTAAATACGGTTCGAAGATTTGACTTTTTCCAGTGACCCAAAGATTAGCTCGGTCGAGATTGGTTTCGGTGACTTTTTTTAACCAGTCGGGTGAATTTAGCTTGGAGTCGATGTTATTCCAAATTAATTGGCTATAAAAATCATTTTGGGGATTATTTTTTTGATTCTGGTCCGCAGGCTTTAGGTTACCAAATTCCGCAGCCACTTGGCTATAAAAATTATTTTGATTCAGCGATAACTTGTAAAGATCTGCATTAGCTACTGACAAAATCAGCGAGGCCGAAATTATAATTATTGGCCCAAAATAGAGTATAAAGTTTCGAAGGAGACTATGGATGAAGGCTATTGACATATTTTTAAATAAGATTAACCGTATGATTATTCATCTTAGTAGTATCGTCAATACCTTGCTAACTAACTTTATTAGTAATTTTGGGTATGTAGCTCAGTCGGTAGAGCACAGATCTTATAAGTCTGCGGTCGTGGGTTCAAGTCCCGCCATACCCACCAAAATTTATTTTTCAGAGAATTAAGAAATCAACGCCACAAATATGGCTAATATAGAAAAAAGGCCCAAAGATAGCCTTGGAGACCACATTAAAAATCTATCATTGGAAAAAGCATTGTTTATTGGACCTAGTATATTAGCTGCCTCTATTTTTGTTGCAATCGGAGTTGCATATATATCGGATTTTTATAACAACCCAATATCGGGCGATGCTTTTACAGATGCTGATACAATTGTAATGGTGTTCATAGCATTGGCCTTGTTCTATGCGTGGTGCGCTGCTACCTTTTATACGTTTGAAACTCCGCCTAAGAAAGACTGACGGAGTTTTTGGTTTGGCCACTTGAGTCGGGCAGGTTATTTCATAGATTTCAGTACCTTGATAACGTTTCGTCGTCGTATTAGACTCCTATGATTAAATCTATCGATAAATGGATCTGCGTTGTCTCTGTTAAACAAGAATATTGAAAATACCGTCGGCAATGCTAGAAGATTGATAGAAAGAATTATGATTTGATTTAGTTCCACAGTGATATTAGGGAGCAACCCTAAATGTTTTATTGGCTGTTTGTTGCCCCATTATAGATTAGGATTCGTGTCTTGTCAAGGTTAATTCGGTTTAGTTTTACAGTGTTTAGCCTTGACTGTTTATTAATTATTACTTAGACTAGGTCAGAAATTCAAATAAAGATGATCTCCAAAATTATAAAATTAATTCAGTCTCAATACCTAAATATCATACTTGGATTAGCTAGCTTTGGCTTATCTGCATGGTTTTTTAGATTTAAGAGCTACTTTTCTTTGAGAGAGATCTTTTTGTTGCCAGACAATAAAAATTTTAAATACCAAGATAGTTTATTGGAGTTTTTGAATTACCAAACACTTCAGTTTGGTATCAGTTCCGAAAGTTTTTACTCTATCTTTTTCACTCTGCTGTTTTTTTGCGGTGTAATGGTAACGTATTTTGCTTTTTACAAATTAATTAGGCTTGTTATCCAGATTAGGGAGATTAATTACGAAGATGGAGTTAATTTTTTTGCAGTACAAATAACTACCAAAATTGCAGTATTTTTGTTTTCTATCTTTACGATTTATAATCCGATTACACTCAAGTTTTTCTTATTAGGATCGGTGGCTGAAATTGTAGCTTATTTTAGTTTACCAGTTTTGCTGTGCATTCTAATTAGTTGGATTTTTGAACTGAGTCAGATATCAATTTTTCGGGATATAAAAAGCTCGCAAAGTTTCAATGTTCCGACTTTGATGATTAGCCTGCGGTCGACCTTTTTTGTGTCGGTATTTCTACTTGCATCGCTTATTCTGAATTTATCTTTTACATATATTGCATCGATTAGTGCGATAATTTTTTTGGCTTTGGCTTTGGTTTTGGTATTTGATTTTCGCAAAGCTTACTTTTATCGGCCGTCAATTTATATTGAAGAAAGCAAAAAATATACGATTATTTTATCGAACATGGCAATCAAATATTTAGCCTACCCTTTGGTGGTTTTTTTGCCCGCGATAATTGTTTATTTTATCTACAAGATAAATCCTGATATCCGGAATCGCTCAGATTTTTTTGCTAATATATACCCATACCAAAGTACCGTCTCGAGCGAAGTAAGACTTGGGGATTGGTATAGTATTAATTGGTCAATTTTTAACGAAATTATGAGCCTTGAGAAACTGTTTGGCTCAGTTGCAAAATTCAGCGTTTTCTTCAATCAATATATACATTGGATAATTATCGGCGGGTTTATATTGTTGATGGCTAATTGGCTGATTTCTACTTTCAAAAGCTTTGGAATTTTGCTATATATTAATACTTTTATTGCCCTGTGTGTTGGGTTAATTGGAGCTGGGTATTTATCAACTTATTTACTAAATTTTAGAACTTTTTATTTTAGAGAGGCCCTCAATCATAACCATTTATATATTATTATCGCGGTATTAATTTTTGTAATTAGTGTATTAAGCGTACTCGATATACTCAAAAATTTTGTCAAATGGCATTTGCAGCTTAATTTGGTTTTGATAATTGCCCTACTTTTGCTCGTAACTTGTAATATCCTACCATTTACTCTGATCAATCAGATAGTCAATTATACTTCGCTTAATACAGCTTACGGACAATTAAATCAAAAATGTACTAACAAAACCAAAGTTCTCGAGCTACCAAAGCAAGTTTTTATCAAGGACTTTAAGACTAGTAAAATTACCAAAAACCCTCTTTATTACCTCAATAAGTGTGAAATTGTCGATATCGATTCTGTGCAGTTAGAGCTAGATGTGATTATTGGACTCGGTGGCAAGCTTACAAAAGAAAAAACCTCCGACTGGTTAGAGAAATTAAAGACCGAAAACATATCGTTCTTGGTGCTTAATACCACTGATAACACTGTCACCTCTCTTTATAACCAGATAAGTTCCATTAAAGCCCCTTTGATAGTCCAAGGAGAGATAATTATCTATAATTTAGATTCTTAATTCAAACATCGTTAGAATAACTTTGACAAAAATTAGTTATTCAATCAATCATATATGATATATTTCACATTATAGGTAATAATTAGAGTAAAACTTGTATGAATCCAAACCCCAACCAGCAAACACCAGTTGAAAATCGTAATACTCAGACAGATGCAGAGAACGCAATGTTTAGTATCGGAAATCCTGAAGAATTATTACCCCCAGCCCCCAAAGTCAGCTTGGCCCAAAAATACCAATTGGCCAAAAAATTCGAGGCCGTGCAGAGTTGGCTTCTAAAAAATTGGTGGATAGCGTTATCGGTTACTTTGGCTTTGGCAATACTAATAGTAGTAATAGTCGCTCAGGTAATCCTCGGGAATAAGTCAATAGTAGCCGGCCCGTACAATAATGTACTAATTCGACTAGAAGGTCCAGATACCCTGCCCAAAGGCAATCCAGGAACTTGGAAAGTATTTAT
Organism: Minisyncoccota bacterium; assembly: GCA_014376695.1. Classification (GTDB taxonomy): domain Bacteria; phylum Patescibacteriota; class JACMRA01; order JACMRA01; family JACMRA01; genus JACMRA01. The sequence continues at coordinate 50,938 of JACMRA010000003.1, forward strand.
AGAAAATAAAGAAAGCACACCACTGGAAAATATTGAGATAAATTTAGATTTTGATAAAAGTTTCGAGTTTGCCAAAGCCGTAAGCCCTTCCCCCGACAGACCTCAAGGAGATAAATATAAGATTAGCCGCCTCGATTCTTACCAAAATGGTATCTATCAGGCAGTAGTTGAATTTCAGGGAGTGACTAAAGGGAATATAGATGAGGAAATAGAAATGAAGGGTCAGGTTTCTTATTCGCCCCAAGCGCTGTCTAGGCTTAAGAACTCGGGCAAATTAGCCGCAGGCGAGACAGACAGGCGAGCCCTCCCGCTGACAACACTCAAAACTCGAACAACTTCGGCTAGGATCAATATTAATATGTCTCCAACGGAGGAACTTGTACCTAATAATAATGAAGCCGAGATGACTATTAAATTCGAGAATACCAGCGAAAAAGAAATAAAAGATCTGCGGATTCAGATGATTTATCCACAAGGATTTACATATTCGACTTCCGAATTAAGGGCTGATAGTTTCAGTTCTAGTAAGAATACGCCTGATGATAGTAATAATATATGGCTACTAAATACTTTTAACCGGCTCAGCAGTCAGACGCTAAGATTCAAAGGACCTGTTACTGGGGCAAACGGCGTAAAATTGCCATTTACTATCAATATGCAGCTGCGCAACGGTGAGAATTGGCAAACCATTTCGACTAGAACTCGAGATATAACAATTACCGGCAAACCACTAGCTCTCAATACCAAGATTATTTCCAAAGACAATGGCGGGGTTATAAAACCTGGAGAGTCACTTGATTTGGTTATTGATTATGAGAATCAGGGCAGTATCCCGTTGTCCAATGTTGAAATTACAGGGACTATTCAAGATCCTGCCAGCATTCTGGATTGGACTTCAGTGAAATTTAGTGGCGGCGACTCTGGAAATCTCGAAAATCGCAACTTGATATGGAGTGGTAAAAATGTCCCGCAGCTCGCGACTCTTGGAGTTAATGTAAAAGGACAGCTTCGATATTCCATTGGGGTCAAAAGCGATCAAGACTTTCTCAAGCAAAATCTCAAGCAAAACGACTATATTTTGATTCCAAACGCCCAGGCCAAAGCCCAGTCTCTCCAGACAGTTAATGTCAGCGGTTCAACATACAAATCCAAAGGTGATATATTTTTTTCACAGGCTATTAGTGATATTACATCGCAGGCAACCAAAGCAATATCGGCAAATAAAAAAATATACAAAGTTACTTGGAGCATTTCAACAACTCAAAACCAGATTAATCAAGTAGAAATTAAAGCACGCTCAGGCCTGTTAAAAACCTCATTTGATGATTTATTTTCGTCGATTCGGCCAGAATCAAAGCAGCCAGAACTCAGCTATATAAGCAACACAGGCGAGATTACTTGGAAAGCTAATTCTGTTCCAGCTTATTCCGGTCTCAGCAACCCACTGATGACCATTAGTTTCAATATAGTCACAGAAAATAATGACACCGAACTATTTGCCAGCCCCGAAGTTGTTGGGGTTGATGACTTTACGGGGGCAAGGTACACCAAGAGCGGCGATGTGGGCAGAGTGAGATAAAAATAGCTTTTATGAAATCAACTAAATTTGAAAATCTGCTATAAAGGCATTTATATAGTATAAATATTATCTTTTATTCCTGTGTCCAAACCTAACATTCAACGAAATTACAATCTAAATAAAATTAACAAAATTATCTTACCAAAGCTTATGAATGAGCTGAAAGTCTACTCGGTTTATTTTTTGGTTACTGCAGTATTAATGACGAGTTTATTCGCTTTTGGGCGAAATTTTGCCTTGGCGCAGGTTGAAATTCAGGGCGATTCTATGTTGCCAGCATTTCAGACCAGTGACCAGATATATATTGATAAATTGTCCCCTCACTTTTCGAGCTATCGCCGCGGGGAAATTGTGGTGCTTTTGCCAGATAAGAATTGCGATCCCAAAGAAGATTTGTTTATTAAGCGGATAATTGGGCTTCCTGGCGAACAGGTAATTTTTGACAAAGGGTCGGTGTATATTCTTAACCCTCAGGTTTCGGACAAGCCAATCAAGCTGGACGAGGAGAGTTATCTACCTAACGATACCAAGACTTACAAGCAATCACCGCTTAATCTGGCCAATCAAGGAGAGATAAACAAATTAGAACAGGTGGCTGAGCCAATATTATTAGCGGATACTTATTATTTTTTGGGCGACAATCGCAACAATAGTCTAGACGCTCGCAAGTGCGGGGCCGTTGGCAAAAATCAGATACTCGGTCGCGAATATTACAAAATCAAGCCAGATAATAAACGAGGATACGCTAATTTGCCAATGTACAAAAATTTGCCTGAGTAAATTGCCCCGGTTTTTGACTATTTGACAATTGACGCAAGGTTTGATTTATATAAAGTATGGCGGTCGTAGCTCAGTGGTAGAGCGCTGGTTTGTGGTACCAGATGCCGCGGGTCCGATTCCCGTCGTTCGCCCCATTGTAACAATATTAACCACCTATGTGGTTTTTTTACTTTCTGATTAACATTTTTAACCAATAATTTATGTCTTACACTCAAAACCTTTATTTTTTACCTTCTGGAACGGTAGATAAATTTAATGTAATCATCGAAATACCTCACGGATCTCAAAACAAATACGAACTCGACGCAAAGACTGGTGCTTTATTTTTGGATAGAGTGCTTTACGGAGCTGCCTTTTACCCTGGTAATTATGGCTTTATCCCAAGCACAAAAGCAGAGGATGGAGATGCCGCAGATGTAATAGTTTATATGACCAACTCAGTTCCTCCATGTACAGTTGTACCATGCAGAGCGCTTGGAATTATGAAAATGGAGGATTCGGGCGATCTAGATTCAAAAATCATCGCAGTTCCAGTGGATGATCCCTATTTTAACGATATTCAAGACATTCAAGATTTACCAAGTCACAAAATTAAAGAACTAAGTGACTTCTTTGAAAACATGCAAAAATTCAAAAAAGGTGTTTGGGTAAAAAATGTCAACAAAATTCTAGGAGTCGGCGATAAGGCTGAGGCCCAAACTGAGATTGCAAGATATCTAAACAATTATACAGAATACAAGGAATAGCCTCTAACTATCAATTCCCCCGCTCAAGACAATTCCATAAATGATACAATTTGGGAGTTGTTTTTTTATAGTCCCGGCGACTTCCGTCAATGTCGATCCTGTGGTTGTAATATCGTCAATTAACCAAATTACAGGGTTAGTTATCCCGAGTAGTTTGTTGTAATTTGTGGTTATCGATAGGAATTTATCTTTAATATTTAGTTCCCTGTTTTCTCTGTTTAGCTCAGACTGGGATTGAGTAGTTGCAATCTTGTAAGTTAATTGCTTGAATTCAATTTTTAGTAGTTTTGATAGCTTTTTTGCAATTATAATAGGTAGATGAAACCCTCTAATTCGATAACGCTCTGGATCTGGGGGAATATATGTAATGCAATCGGGCCAGATTGCTGATAGGTTAATCAGTGCCTCCGACCTGTCGTCCTGACACTCTGTTCCACAGGCTATTTGCAAAATTAAATTATCAATCAAGGGTGATATTTGGTTATACTCCCCTAGTTGTTTTGCTCGATTTATCATAGCTTTGATATCTTTGGAGTATTCCGAGCCTACCCAGGCAAAAAATTCAATATCTTCAGTGGCTAAATTCTTAATAAATGGCGTGTAACGCTCCTGTATCTGATCAACTGTTAGCGCGTAATAAGGAGGTGCCAACAAATCAAGAATATAAGCCCAAGTATTAAAAGTCAAAATTTTTGGGAATTGCATATAAATAATCTATAAAAAAACCACTCAAATGAGAGGGGTTAAATTACATTAGTAGTTAGAAATTTAGTAATTACTTAAGAGTAACGCTAGCTCCAGCTCCAGACAATTCGTCCTTCAAGGCTGTTGCATCAGCTTTATTTAGTTTTTCAGCGATTGTGAAAGGTGCGCTTTCAACCATAGTTTTGGCTTCTCCAAGTCCGATAGCTTTCTTTTCTTTTACAATCTTGATAATTGCAATTTTCTTATCAGCTGGTACGGATTCAACTACAACATCGAATTCAGTAGCTTCTTCGACAACGGCAGCGGCAGCAGTTGGGGCAGCGGCAGCGGCAGTTGGGGCAGCGGCGGAAACATTGAAAGTTTCTTCGATGGCTTTTACTAGTTCACTGGCTTCTAATAAACTTAATGTTTTTAGTTCATCGATAATTTGGTTAATTTTGGACATAATTTCGTTCAGGATTTACAATCTTTTAACCCAATTTAGAATAGTTTTTAAAAAGCTGTCAAGTACATTAATATTCTTACTAAGATATTTTCTAATAGTTTCTTGACAAGGATTTACTTTTTATATAATAATCAGACTACTAGCTTATTGCTAAATAAATAATAAAACTTACTCAAATATAATTTAAATATTATGGCTACTACAACATTTGATCGAACCAAAACCCACGTAAACGTAGGAACTATTGGTCACGTTGATCACGGTAAAACTACTCTAACTGCTGCTATTTGTGCATATTCTGCAAAACATGGCAATGCTAAACCTCGAGATTTCGCCTCTATTGACGCTGCTCCAGAAGAAAAAGCTCGCGGTATCACAATTAACACAGCTCACGTAGAATACGAAACTGCAACTCGACATTACGCCCACGTCGACTGTCCAGGACACGCTGACTACGTCAAAAACATGATCACAGGAGCCGCCCAAATGGACGCTGCTATCTTGGTAGTTGCCGCAACTGACGGACCAATGCCTCAAACCCGAGAACACATTCTTCTAGCTAAGCAAGTTGGAGTACCAAACATCGTTGTTTTCTTGAACAAGTGTGATATGGTAGACGACGCTGAAATGAAAGAATTGGTTATCGAGGATATTCGAGATCTTTTGACTAAGAACGGATTCGACGGTGCTAATACCCCAATTATCGAAGGTTCAGCTCTTAAAGGACTCGAAGGAGATCCAGTCTGGGAAGCTAAAATTCAAGAACTCTTGGACACCCTAGACAGTTACATCGCAGATCCAGTTCGAGAAATTGACAAACCATTCCTAATGGCGATTGAAGATGTATTCACAATCACAGGGCGTGGAACTGTAGTTACAGGTCGAATTGAACGAGGAGCTGTTAATATTAACGACAAAGTAGAAATTGTCGGACTTCGAGACACTCAAGAAACAGTTGTTACTGGTGTTGAAATGTTTAACAAGCAACTAGATCGAGGGCAAGCTGGAGACAACGCTGGGGTCTTACTTCGAGGTATTAACAAAGACCAAGTACAACGAGGACAAGTACTATCCAAGATTAAGTCCATCACTCCACACACTGCTTTTGAATGCGAAATGTACATTCTTAAGAAAGAGGAAGGAGGTCGACATTCAGCTATTATGCCTGGATACAAACCACAGTTCTATTTCCGAACTACTGATGTAACTGGAACTATCGAATTCACGGACAAAACCAAGCAAATGGTATTGCCAGGCGACGTTAACGTCGGAATGAGTATTGTTCTTGAGAAGCCAATTGCCATGGAAGAAGGAATGCGTTTTGCAGTCCGAGAAGGCGGCCGAACAATCGGGGCTGGAGTTGTGACCAAGATTGTTAAGTAATTAACACAACAATTAATGAAATTCACAAACCTAAAATTACCTACTGCCTAATCGTGGTAGGTTTTTTTGTTGGTTTATCAAAAAAGCTTTTAAGCCAGCAGATAACTTGACATTGTATTATTTTATAGGCACTATATAGATATGCTCAGGTGCGTATCGTGGAATATCTACAAAGACAACAAAGATCAAATAAAATCCTTCCAGACTTTGGTGGATTTAGAAAATCCCGATGTAATTTGCTTGCAAGAAGTCAGTCCAAAGCTATTGGATTACCTTAAAAATACCCAAACAACTTATGAAGTCGAGTCCTGTCAGGATTTTAAATGGAAAAAAGATTTTGTAGCCTACTTGGTTATATTGAGTAAATCCAAAATTTTACATAATTATACATCCCAGCTACATAACAAAAAAATTGGCTCCTTATTAGCCCGGCATAATGGAATTCGAGAACCAAGAGAGTTTCATTTTGTGGATCTGTTAATTCGAGAAGACTTTATTTTACGGGTAATTAACCTTCATTTGGAAGTTGCAACTGGGACTAAACGGCGTCAAGAAGAGTTTTACAACACTTTGTCTAATCTGAGTAACCATATCCCGAATGTGATTTGCGGCGATTTTAACATATTTGCAAATCCACTTTTGAATATCTTCATTGGCTGGGCTTTTAACTTCGGATTGACTGATTATTTGGCTCTGGAGCGTGGAAAATTTGAAAAAATATTTAATAAATTCGGATTAAAAAACCTACATTACAAAAAAATTACATACCCAAAATTCAGGCTGCAATTAGACCATATTCTTATAGATAATAAGCTCCAATCCAGACAAACCCAAGTGGCAACCAATTTATTTGGTTCGGATCATTACTATATTTCAACTACTTTAGAACCAATCCCTAATTAACTTTTACCGATTATGAATCAAGAACCTCGGAACACCGACTTTGATGATGAGCAGCCCAACCTTTCGGATTTTAGCTACCGTATAAACTCCCTGCCAGGTACCCAGAAAAAAACTAGTCCCATAGATAGAATTTTGGCCCCGAGGAACGCTCATAAGCTGCGAGTTTATTTGTTATTTTTGGCAGGTTGTATTTTTTTGACCGCAATTAGTGCCATAACTATCTCAGATGTTAACTTTTATGGCCAAAAAACATATATTGAATACGTCCAAAAATACTTGACGCAAGGTAATTACGGTTACATCTCTTTGATTATTATGTTAATTGTTAATGCCTTTTGGGTTTTGATTAATGTGATTATTGAGTTTTTGGCTTTTAATCTTCAGTGGATACCTTCGAAGCCAACTCAGTATATAGAGAGCAAAAGCGCCAAAACTAACCAATATACTTCCCAATCAGTCGATAACCAAGTAGAGCAGTTCCTCTTAGATCTGGAAAAAAATATATCCGAATTCAGAGAATATGAAAAGAATTTGATCGAGATAGAAAATTTGGAAGATGAAAAAGAGTACAAATTAATCCTCAACCATCCCGTCCTGTCCCCCTTTGCATTTGTTTGGATCGGACTAAAAAGAGTATTCCGTTTCTTGCAAAGAAGCCCACGAAAAACAAGCTACTATTTTGCAATTTCATTGATTAAATTATTTAGCATTTCTGATGGACTTCGTACGTTTTTGATTAACTCAATTGAAGTAATAGTCTACTATCTTAATCCGTTTAATCTATTTGAGGATTTGTATGATATTTTGATGACTCTCCTGATAAGGTTAATATTTCCGGCTATTTTAACACCGGTTATTCTTTTTTTCCCGATGAAAAATGGGATTATCTTGGACCAAGCCTGGAAGATAATTTTGTATATCGTGCTTGTTGGAGGTCTTCGGCTCGGAGCTGAGTTTTATTCGTTATATTTGAGATATTTGGCTAATAGTAAGCTACTAGAAGAACAATACAAAACCCTCTAAACCTATGCTCAGCGATCAAGAATACAAACAGCTGGTATTGATAGTCAACCAATATCGCGCCGATATACATTCAAACAACGGGGAACCAATTAGTGAAAGCGCGCTTGACGACCTCAAACACAAAATTACTCAATACGAAAACGAAAATTCTTCCAAAATTGATAAATCTAGCCCTAATTTGACCATAGCTGGAACGGTTTCTAAAGGTTTCCAAAAGTTCAGACACAAAAATCGAATGCTATCCTTGTGTGATATTTTTGATTTGGACGAGTTAAAAGATTGGAACGAGCGCAACTCCAATTATCTAAAAAAAGAGGATGAACTAAATTTAGCTAGTACAGAATTTGTATGCGAACCAAAGATCGATGGCTTAGCCATATCACTGATTTATCAAGGTGGGGTGCTAACTCACGGAGTTACTCGGGGAGATGGATTCGAGGGGGAGAATGTAACTGTCAACGTGCTAGAAATTGCCAGTATTCCAAAGACTATTCTAGATACTAGAAGTATAGAAATTCGCGGCGAGATATACATTACCCATGTGGATTTTGAAGCTCTTAATCTATCCATTAGTCGTGGTGAATTAACAGGTAAAATGGGTAAAACGGGCGTTGATGGTATGTTTGCCAACTCACGTAATGTAGCCGCTGGTACCCTAAGGCAATTGAATTCTAATATCGTTCGCGAGCGAAAGTTGTCGTTTATAGCTTATAATGTAGGATTGTATTAAAAGCCCAAGCGTCAGAATCTAAACTAGGATTGTCCCACCCCTCTACAGGCCACATAATCCACGCAGGCATGTGGAAATATTGGCAGTCAGTCTAAACTGCTTGTTATTGAGGTACTTGGCGTCAATTTGATACATTGTATTGAGAACTATACTTGCGGGCTGTAATTCGGGATGTCGAAGAGCCGTAAGACCTGTATTAATGTAGGCCTTAAAGAGTGGGGACGATAAAAAGTTAAGAAAGTAATCCCGCCTACTGTTAATTGAGTGAATTTTGGAGAATAGCTCACTGATTCTTTGATAAAAAATCTGCATTTCGTAATCTGTATTTTGGTTAAGATTGAAACTAATATGTTCCGAAGTTAAGATTTTTAATTGGTCTAGCGATTCTATTTGACTCAAAGCTTGTAAATTTACAATGGTTCCTGTTGGTATAATTTTTGGTACATTACCACCAAGTAGGACACCTTGATTAAGGAAGGAATTAGAAACAATTTTGGGGGCGGCGGGCTTGAAAAGGGTGTTAAGAACCTTAGTTACAGGGTTAGCGGCTTTGGGTTTTTCTAAATTTCTAAATTTATCCCTAATAATACGCAGGTGATCCAAAATTGCTGGGGCGTGTCCATTTGCTAAGCTGTGCTTAAGCCTAAGTTTATCAAGGGGCGCTATAAAATTTACTTGGTTGGTGAGATAACTTTTGTCGCTTGGGGCTAGAAGTGGGGAGCTTTCTATGAGGGCCAGTAGTTCATTGTCGGTTGGAGCTCCGGGCGGGGTGGTTATTGGGTTATTTATAGCAACTGACGGCTGGACTGACTGGTTTGATATTATTGGTTCAAAAGGAGATGGCTGGACATTAGTCATAGTAATGGCATAAAATTAATTCTCGCAGTTGATAAAAGATAACATAATCTTAAACTAATATCCCTTTTTGGTCAATTGCTCTAATACTAAATAATAGTTGTCGTGCTTTAGTCTAACTTTTGGATCGAGTCCCAAATCCTCCAAAAAATTGGTTACTGACTCTGTGTTTGGCAGTATTGATTTTAAATTATTGGCTAGGGTTTTGTTTGGTTGGGCAACTAACTTATGGAGTAAATTAAGCACCTTCTGTCTTTGAGCTGTAGTTTGTAAAAATTCTGGCAGAGTTTCTTTGGCCTTACCCGTCAAAAAGCTAGACATTACTTTTGGGGCTGGATAAAAATTACCGGGAGCTATATTAAATACTAATTTTGTATCCCAGATGAGATTGAGCCAGATGCCGAATAATGTGACTTTTTTATCGGTTAAGATTGATTTTTGGGCTACTTCGCGTTGAACAATGACTCCGTACGAGGCGGCGGGATAATTGATCCCCATAGCCACGAGCATTCGAGAACCCGTAGAATAAGGCAGAGATGAAAACAAGTTGAATGAATCAGGTAAGAGAGGGTTATTAGCTAATTCTAGTTGCTCCAAGGCGTCTGTTAGCCGTAATTCGATATTAGTTGGCGCATTTTTGATAAAGTCTTGCTGGTGAAGAAAATCAATGGCTTGTGGATCTAGTTCGAGGCACAAGATGGGCTGGCCAATTTTGAGCAGGTGAGCCGTCATATCACCGCGCCCAGGGCCGATTTCGATTAGTTTGTCGCTTGGGTTAAGACTAGCCAAAAAATCGGCAAATGTTTGGAATATCTTACTTTGCATCCCTGTGTTGACCAAAAAGTTTTGACTAAATTTTTTTTGGGGGATTAGAGTTGCCATCGATAAAGAAGTAAAAATAGGTTTAAAAAATCTGGAGTGAAAGCCCCAGAAGAATTAATTTATCAAAAATTGATAACAATGTGAAAAAATAGTGTTATGGTGGGTGTGACAGGATTCGAACCTGTGACCTCTTCATTATCAGTGAAGTGCTCTAACCAACTGAGCTACACACCCTTAAAAAGCCAAAGAAATTGCTATTTAAGCAACTCTTTAACTCCTTTACTGAGAACGATATTTTCTATCTCGTCAAATTTAATTGGGTTGTCTAGCTCTGTAGTTTCGCTGTTCCCCTTGATGATTTTAACGGTTTTGATTTTGTCGATAATTAGGCCTGCCTTAAGTAGGCTTTCCATATTAATGACAGCTCCAGATTCTAGTGTAGCGGCGATTCGTTCAATATATAGAACCTTGTGTGACTTAGTGTCCCAGGCCTTAAATCCTTTGATTTTTGGAGATCGAGCCATAATACCAGATCCGGCGTCTGACTGCCTTCCTGCAAAGAAAATTGGGATGTGGCCACGCTTGGTTTGTCCTTTGTTTCCTTTTCCGGCGTTTTTCCCGCGGTTACTTCCGATACCTCGTCCGACTCGCTGTTTTTTTTGGGTTACCAATTTTGGTAAGTTGCTTAAAGTGATCATAATCTATTTCTTTATTTATTTAACTGGTTAAAAATATTATTTTACTACTGGTACTGGAGTCGGTACTTCTGTGATTGGGGTTGGAGCTTCTTCTTCTTGAGATTGCTCAACTAGATTAATTACAAGGCTGTCAGCTTCGTCCATAATTTGATAAGTTTTGCTAGTTGGTAAGTCAGAAACGCGAATATTAGTGTCGAAATCAACTAATGTAGATACATCAATCTTAATAACATCTGGCATTTGATCAGGGAGAGCTTGGATTGACAGAGTTTCCATAGCTATGTTAAGTACGCCTCCAAGGTTTTTGACTCCTGGCGCTTCGTTAATGATACTTATCGGTACTTCTGTAGTGATTTTCACTTTTAGATTAACTGCATAAAAATCAACGTGTCGAAGTGTTTTTTTGGATGGGTGAACGTCGATATCTTGAACAATACAAGGAGTTACATGACCGTCTATATCTAAGTCGATAACTCCGCTACGGTGAGATTCTTTGTAGACTTTGAGGAACTCGCGAGTATTAATTTGGAGAGGTGTACTTGGGAAATCTTTTGAGTAAATAACGGCTGGAGTGAGACCTTCTCGACTTAGAGTTTTTACTTTGTTACCGACAATTAATCGCTTTTGAGACTTAAGTTGGTGATGGCTTGTCATATATAATCTATAAATATTTAGTCTTGGTGTAATATCTTAAGTCTTTTAAGTTTTGTAATTTTTGTCAAACTAGGATTAACGTCAACCAAACAACAAATTACCCACTGAAAATACTGTGGGCAAGAATTGTTGTGAGTTGATTTAAGTTTATTCTCCTGATTCATCAATATCGGGCATATCGTCTTCGGGGTTGTCTGAGGGTTGAGTATCCCCAGATTCCAAGGCCAGTTTACCGGAGCGTATTTTTTCTTTGAATTCGGCGATGATAGCATCCCTTGCTTGATCCAAAACGGCTGGATTAGCATAAAAGTATTTTTTGGATTGTTCACGTCCAACTCCAAGTTTAACCGACTCTTGACCAGGAAGATTTAGACTGTAAGTGTTACCAGATTTGCTAATTATATCGAAATTGACACCGATATCGATAATCTCTCCGGCGATAGATATTACACCAGGTTCGTCGAACATAAGTTCTACAATTGCAGTTTTAAATGGAGCTGCGAGCTTGTTTTTGACTAGCTTTACCTTGACTTGGATACCGAGATCTTCGGTTCCTGATTTGATCATTCCGATTTTTCGGACGTCGAATCGCTGAGATGCATAGAATTTGAGAGCTTGTCCGCCAGTTGTTGTCTCTGGACTACCAAACATTACCCCAATCTTGAGTCGGATTTGGTTAATGAAGATTACGACGGTGTTGGATTTGGAAATAACTCCAGTAAGCTTTCGAAGGGCTTGGGACATCAATCTGGCTTGTACACCCATAGAAGCGTCTCCCATATTGCCCTCGATTTCGGATTTTGGGACTAAAGCTGCAACTGAATCGATAACCACAACGTCAAAGGCTGAGGATCGAACCAGGCTGTCTACTATTTCTAGGGCTTGTTCGCCGTTATCTGGTTGGGCTACATATAACTCGTTGAGATTAACACCTAATTTGGCGGCCCATGTTGGGTCAAAAGCATGTTCGGCGTCGATCAAAGCTGCGGCACCACCGTTTTTCTGGGCTTGGGCTATTGTCGAAAGGGCGAGGGTAGTTTTTCCACTGGATTCTGGGCCGAATATCTCGACAATACGTCCGACTGGTAGTCCGCAAACTCCGGTTGCTATATCTATGGCCAGAGATCCTGTTGATATAACCGGTGTGTCTGAGATGACTTCATTCATCTTCATAATAGCACCGTCTCCGTAGGTATCTTTGATTTGGGAAATGATCATTGCGATCATCTTTTTTTTCTCTTCTTGGTTTGTTGTTGTTTGGTTCACTGTTTTGGTAGAGTCTTTTTTGGCCATAGAAATATGATTAAAAAATTAGTTAGTATTAATGCTCGATTAATAATCAAATATTTATTTTGATATTTTTTCTTGTCAAGAAATTCTCAGATTTAGCCAAATATTCATCAACTTAGATAATATTGATTGTAGACAATCTAGAGATAAACTCCTTAAATTTATCTACCGTTACAATCTCTTCTTCTGTATTCTCATATGTGTCTTTGAAGGTTTTTGTAATCTTACCTTTTCTAGTTTTAATCTCAATTGCTTTGTGCTGACCATCTTTGGTAAGTACCAGATCAACTTCACTCCCCCATTTTGTCCTCCAAAAATTAAGATTGTATCTCAACTTGTTATAATAATTTGCTTTCATAACTTCGGCAATTACAAAATTCTCAAATAGATTGCCATAATCTTTACGGTATTCAACAGGGCTAAAATCATTAATCAAGGCATTTCTCACTCCGAGATCATAGAAATACACTTTTTCAGTTTTACCAATTTCATCTCGCCTTTTATTAGTGTATGGAGCCAAGGTAAAGATAATATAAGATTTTTTTAGGATCTCTATATAATCTACAACGGTGATTCTGGATATACCAATTCTATCGGCAATTTCAGAATAGTTGACTAGCTGGCCAACTTGATAGGCCAATAGCTTAAGTACAGCAATTAGATTTTTGGTATTTTTGACTATATTGAGATAGTAAATATCTTTCAGGATGATACTGTCAACTAATTCAATTAGATACTCTTCTTTTTGAGATGGGGATGAAATATTAATCTGTCCTGGATACAGGCCGTAAAGCATTATTTGATTAATCGAGGGTTCTAACTGGTTGGTTTGGATTTGCAACTCTCGATAGCTTAAAGGATACATTAAGATTGTTTTTTTTCGACCCGCTAGAGATTCGCTTGCTGTATTGGCTATTTCTAGCGCCGAAGAGCCTGATATGATCAGTTTATACTCTTTAAGTTCATCGTAGATGACCTTGGCAACTAATCCTGGATCTTTGAGCCGCTGAACTTCGTCCAAAATAATACTTTTAGTTTGGCTTTTGTCCAGAGAGTCAAATAATTCTTTGATTTTGTTAGTATCGCGAGAATTGAGGACATCGATGTAATCTGACTTTTCTATATTAATATAAGTCGAATCAGGGAAACTGTTTTTTAACAGGGTGGTTTTACCAATTTGTCTTGGGCCAAGTAAGACCAGGACTTTGTCCGTTGGCTTTAGTAATTCATCTTGGATAATCCTATCTTGGTTGATAATTTTTTGCATAATATACAAATTATAGGTCGAATATGTAACTACACTATACTAAAACTACCTACTTTTTGTCAAGTATGGCAATTTTGAATATTCTAGACTCTTGGTCAACTGGATAACCGCTCTAAAGAAATTCGAAATTGTGAATGAGAATTAATAACAAAAAAACCAACTTTTAGAGTTGGCATTGATGAGCAATACCCCCTCATAACAATTAGTTACGATTTATTATCAAAATTTGATAAATAGGAGCTTGCAGTTTCTTATTTGTTGAAATGTTGCTCCAGCGCAACCAGGGCGCGTAAGTTGAAATTCAATCCGGAAACTTTTTTCTGATTAGCCTCAAATTTAACTTGGTCTCCATTGGATAATCGTAATTCAACCGTTTGGGTTTTCGCTTCCGGAAAATCATAGGTTGGTATAAAGACTGCTACTGCATCGAGGTTGAGGTAGAAGTATGGCGTTAACACGCCGTTAATTTCCCCGTTATTAATTCTCATATGAACACCGTTAAAGGCGAAACTGCAACCATACCCTAACACACACACACGATATTGTCAATTACACCAAAAATCATAACATTTAGGTGGTTACAGAGTTGGTTGACAAAAGGACTTCAATCATCTTATATAGATATATATAGTCAATAACAGATTATTTAATCCAAAAAAACATATGTCCTTAGATTTAGTAAAAAGCATTAGAACCCGAACCGGTCTATCTTACAAAGATATTTTAAAAGCTGTTAATGAGCTTGGAATCCAAGATGAAGACAAAATCATAGATCATCTCAGGCAACAAGGCGTCCTAAAAGCCCAGGCCAAAGAAGGTCGCGAAACTGCTGAAGGCGGAATCTTTAGTTATGTTCACGAGGGTAAGCTTGGGGTAATTGTAATGCTAAAGTGCGAAACCGATTTTAATTCTCGTTCCGACGGGTTTAAGAAGATGGGTAATAATATCGCGCTACACATTGCGGCCAACCAACCTAAGTTTGTCAGCGTTGACCAAATGGATCAAGAATTCGTTGAAAAAGAAATGGCTCTTGCGCGAGAATTATTAATTAGCGAAGGCAAGCCCGAAGCACTCCTAGACAAAATTCTAGTCGGGAAAAAAGACGCACTTGCCAAAGAAGTCTGTTTAAATTCACAACCGTATTTGATTGATACTTCTATGACTGTCGATGAGTATATCGCTACTATTTCTCACGCTACCGGCGAAAAGATTTTTGTCGAGAAGTTCGAAATTTATACTCTTGGAAATTAGCGGATTGCTTTAAACTAACCCACACAAAAATATAGCCCCTTTCAATTGAGTGGGGTTGTTTGTTAATACGAATTTCGTCGTTCTATATTTCTCCCAAACCTTCTTTTAGACGCTCAGCATTTATCATTGGTAATAATTCTTCGTCACTCAAATTAAGTAACCTGAATGTCTCGGATCTTTTCATTTCGCGAGTTTCCGAAAATGATAGGTTTGTAATACCGTTTCGCCAAATATAATCTACAATATCGATAATTTCATTTTCCGAAGGATTGGATTTCCTATCAAATACTTCTAATAAGCCCTTAAGATCTTGACTTTTAAGTTGCACGTCACCCGCAAAGTATAATTGAATGTCTCTTAATTGATTCGCGACTTTTGGATTATCAAATTTATTTACAAATTTTTTCATATATGAGGACGGGGAGTCCCATATTTGTTTTTTGACGGTAATATTTGGATATTTTTTTTGCAATTGGCAGACAATCATCCATTGCTTTTCCTCTTTTAAAATAGGGGCTACTGGTTTATTATTAAGTTCCTTGATTTCCATACTGTAATATATATTGTTATATAATATATAGTAACTCAAATGCTATAAATTGTCAACTACTCCTCGAATGGTCTTGGGCAGGCTTCCCAGGCCCCTTTTTTGGCCTCGCGGGCAGTTACCATCCAGCTTTCGAAGTCTTTTTTGTAGGTGGTGTTGGGGCTGTAGCTTATAGCCCTGGAGTAGCCTTTTTTGACCATATCGGCGTTGAGACTCTGTGTGACATTGTTGCTATTGGCGTTTTCCTCGTCTAGGTAAATAAAGGCCAGTGTTCGGCCATATCGGTCGGTTGGATCTTTGTCAAAGTTGAGCCAGATGGTTTTTTGATCTACAAATTTTTTGTTATAGGCTTTTGCGTCCATTCCGTAGCACATTACGGGGGTATTAGGCTTGACCGTTTCGGGTGTATCCATATTAAGATAGCGGATTTTTCGCCCGTCGGTTAGTTCGATTGTATCACCGTCTACTATTCGATTAACCGTAACTTTTTCGACTTGACCGGTCTTTGATTTGGCTGTTAATTTGGAGGGTGCTTTGCTTGGGGCTGAGCTAAAGCCCAGATCGCTAGCTACTTGAGTTGCCAAAGACTGTAGAATATTTGTTGTCGCAAGGTTGGTAGTCGGGAGCCACAAAAGCAAGCCAACTAGAGCCAGCAAAGCGCCACCGATAATTAGTAGTTGGGTAAATTTGAGTTTGGCTATTTGTTTTGGCATAAATCACTTACTTGATTCTCTAGTATCTATAATTAAGTAGTAAATGCGATTATGGGAGTTGTCAAAAAATTTTTGGCTGGAGTCTCGGAGGAGTCGTTCGCTTGGTCATAACTTGGCTATTCTATAAATTTAGCTAAAAAATCCTTTGACACAAATTTTATTTAGAGATAGGGGTTAACTAGTTATTAATTTCTATTTAAATATTTAACTAAATTTATGCTTTCTAAAGAATTAGCTTATCCAGCACTGGCAACAATTATGGCCATAATAGTATTTCTTTTTCAGTCAAAAAATGTTGCAAAAGGGAGGATTAAATACAATGTATTATCCCCAAAAACCATGGGTCACAATGACAATTTTGATAGGATTTTTAGGGTTCATTTGAATACACTTGAACAGATGCCGATATTCTTACCTCTACTTTGGATTTTTGCACTGACAATTAGCCCTATTTATTCATTTGGACTAGGTGTTGCGTGGTCAATTGGGCGTATTGCTTATTCGATAGGATATTACAAATCAGCCGAAGGTCGTCATAATTTAATCGGTTATTTGTCCGATTTAGCTAGTTTAATTCTTATGGTAGGTTCAGTTATAGGGTCAATTATGCTACTTGTTAAATAGAGGTCTGAACTGACTTTTGCAGGGTTACTTGCTTGTGAATGGACTTATTTCTGATTGGCATTTTGGACTTCTTGAGTGTCAATTCGTACTGGCCTCATTTTTGGATATGTTTTGCAAATTGTTCCTACATTACCGAGGATTGATTTGGTTCAGAAATTAAAATTGAAATAATCAATCCGGACAGATACAAGATAGAATAAAGTTTTGTCTATACAAATCAAGTAAGAGGATTGACAAGGGTAAATAAACGATAATCTAAAGAGCTGTGAAACATTTGTCAACTTCGGCATTTACAAAATATGACTAATCAGAACCGATTTAGGTTAGTTTTTGCGGGCTTAAAATTAGGTCAAATGTGTCAACCAGTTCTCGGAATTAACTAGATTGTAATCATAGTTAGTATAAAATGAGGAAAAGTCAGGTGGGATTTTTGCTTCTTTTTTTGGATTCCATTTAAACTCAAAAGCGTAAAATTTGGCATTGTATTCTTCGATATAATCAATTTCTTTTTGGGTAGTTGCTGGCTAAAAGTATTAACTGTGATAAATCTGCCTCGATTGCAGAAGTTTCATACGTTCCAAAATACAAAAATTTTCCCATAAAGCTCCGACATCATTGCGTGCATTAAGTGGATTAAAATTTTGGATAAGGGCATTTCTAACACCTAAATCAATACTTCTTGGCTTTTTTGATTTCATTTCTAGGATTTCGGGCAAGTGAAGATAACGAAAATATTATAAAACACTAAGAAATCTGGGAAAAATGGCATAGTGTATTATAATCTAGTCATTTTGATATAGTACTATATATCATATTTAGCTTATTTTGATATATATATGTCAAATTTAATTCAGTAAGCCTTCATGAAGTGCCTAACCCAAACTAATTTTTGCGGACAACCTAAAAGACCAAATTATCCCAGTCCATAACTTTGGTCTCGGTTTGTCTGGCGTAATTGGTACGGCTTTTTTCGAAGAAGTTGTCTTTGCGTTTTTGACCAATTTCGGCCATAAATAAAAATGGTTGAGCTACGTTATAATGCTTTGGGCAACCTAGTTCGGCAAGCCAAGTGTCAGCTACAAATTGCACATATTGGACCATTAAATCTTGATTCATACCGAATAATTTGTTTGGCAGGGCGTGTCTGACGAACTCGACTTCTAAATCAACGGCACTTGTAATAATTTCCATAATTCTATCTTTGGAAGGCTTGGAAATTCCCGAAAATTGATTGATTAATAAGCAGGCAAATTCGGCGTGCATTGTTTCGTCTCGAGAAATATATTCGTTGGCAACTCCAAGCGAATTGGCCAAAATACCACGATCTCGAAGCCAAAAAATTGAAGCAAAACTGCCTGCAAAAAAGATCCCCTCAACGGCCAAAAAGGCTACCATTCTTTCGAAGAAATCATTGTCAGCTTCCATCCATTTTTGACACCACTGGGCTTTTTTCTTGATGACGGGATGATTATTAATCGAGTCAAAAAGGTGGTCGCGTTCTTCGGTCGAGGTTATAAAAGTGGTGATTAGCTGTGAGTAAGTCTTGGCGTGGACAGCTTCCATCATAGCTTGAAAATAATAAAAATATCTGACTTCGGGAATCTGAACATTCTGGATAAAATTCATTACAATATTCTCATTGACAATCGAATCGGAAGCCGCAAAAAAACCAAGGATTTGCTTAATAAAACTTTGCTCGTCCCAAGTCAACAGCTCCCATTGAGCGGCGTCGTGGGTTAGATTAATATCGGAGGACAGCCAAATATTTGCCTCTTGTTTGTTGCACATATCGACAATAATGTTGTTAGCATTAGGGGTAAAAATTACATACGGATTGGTAGTGCTGTTAGGGGCCAGTAGGGGTGAATTGACTAGGATGGTGGAGTTGGAGGACATAGTTTGGAGGAGTTTACGGCAAGTTAAAATAGCTATCAATACTATATATAGTGGTCAATCTTAATTCTGACTACTACATATGGATATTTTGTTATAATAATATTTGTAGAGAATATTAAAATTCTTGTCAATTTATTTAGCATTTTGGGCGTTTGGAGTATTGTTTGACAGGCTTGACGATTATATAATATTCTTTTAGCTTTGTTAATGTCCCTCAAAATCATAAAAATTATAAAACACAAATATGCTAAGACGACTCTTACTTGTCCTGATTGACAAAGAACTTCGAAACAAATTATTGATGGTACTAGGCTTATTGGTCTGCGCTCGGATTCTAACGCACGTACCAATTCCAGTACTTACAAACACAGATATATCAGACTTAATCAACAATGATGCCATTTACAACTTACTTAACGTAGTTTCTGGGGGTGGTTACGGTAACTTAAGCTTCGTGATGCTTGGACTTGGACCCTATATTACAGCGACTATCGTCTTTCAGTTGCTCGGGGTAATTGTTCCAAAAATTAACGAAATCCAAAAAGAAGAGGGCGAAATCGGGCGAAATAAAATCAATCGATGGACACGGTTTGCAGTTATTCCACTTGCGGCAATTAACGGTTGGGGCGTACTTCAATTTTTATCATCCCAAAACAGCGGTGGGCAAGGAGCTAAGGTACAATTACCTGCCGTGCTTACCACTTCGGATCTTTCGGTTAGTTTCCCACACTGGTCACTAGTTATCATGTCACTTGTGGCTGGAAGTATTATTATGATGTGGATTGGGGAAATTATTACCGAACTCAAAATGGGAAACGGAATTTCATTAATGATCCTTGCCGGTATCGTTATTAAGCTTCCATCTCAAATGGTCAAATTCGTCAAAGATGTTCTACCTAACGTTGGAAATATCTGGAATAAGATTGCTGGAGATCCCTCTGTCCTAACTCGATTAGATAATTACAGGGATTTATTCTGGGACGGCCCAGCTTGGAACCCAACCCGAGTCTTAATACTATATTTTGTAATATTTTTCTTCACGCTTGCTTTTGTTATTTATGTTAATGATGCGGTACGCAAACTTGCAGTTGTCTATTCTCGGCGTGGAGCTAGTGAGGGTCGCTCAAGATTACTAGATAATATCAAGGCAACACTTCCAATTAAGGTTAATATGGCTGGAGTTCTCCCAATTATCTTTGCGGTTTACTTTATTCTCTTTCCAAGTATTATGTCGAGATTCTTCTTCACGGCTAATATTCCTCAGATTAAAGACACGGCCCAAGTGGTTGAACAGTATTTGAGTACCCAAAGAAAACCAAACTTCTTCAATGAAAAAGCTGCCGAAATTCCTAAGAACAATTTTTTGGGCTTATACGCTACAAGTACACCAAGTCAGATTGAGGCAGCTAAGCTCCAAGATACGACTCAAGGTCAAGAATTATTTGGCTTTACTATTAGTACCCAAAAAGACGTTGACAATTCATATTTTGAGGGGACGCCAATTAACTTCAAATTCAAGGGGAATAATCTCGGATTCTTGCCTGAATTTAGCTTGAGACATAATGGAGTGCTGGCTTATAGTTTTTATTACTTTATATTAATTATATTCTTTACTTATTTCTACACCTCAACTATCGCCTTCAAGACCGAAGAGGTTGCCCAAAATCTGCAAGAATCGGGTGCTTATATTCCAGGCTTTCGCCCCGGCAAAGAAACTGCGGATTATCTTGGATATGTCTCTAATCGACTGAATGTAGCTGGAAGTTTATTCTTGGCACTCATCGCTTCGGTACCTCTCCTGTTCTCCGAATCCTTGCAATTAGGAGATGGAACGCTGACTGCCATTGTAGGAGGAACGACTCTGCTTATTTTGGTATCTGTAACTACCGAAACTCTCAAACAGATTGAAGCGCAGGCAAGTATCGTCGATTACGATCGTTTCGCTAAATAAAAAAAGCATGGTTAAGGCTATCAAACATTTTAGGACTCCTTCGGGAGTCTTTTTTTGGGTTAAAATTGGGTTAAAATTGACCACTTGCAGAAACTCACTCAAATATAATATATAACCCCAACCACCAATTAATCAAATAATTATGACTCAAAGCTACGCCACCTTATGGCACACAAAAGACGAACTTAGGTTTGACAAAGCCCTCAAAAAACGATTAGAAGAAGTCCTAGCCCTAGATCAAAATAAGATATTAAATTATATCTCAAGTAGCCTGCTCAAGCTTACTCACAATACAGAAATAGATCTAAAAGAAGTCTTGTCCCCTGATTTGTTAAAATTAGTTCAGGACTGTAAATGCTACATTACAGGGGTCGATATGGACGAAAATCAGATGACTTTGGACGCCTATTATAGACTGGATATTTACAATAATATTTTGATTGTTTTGGGATGGCAATCACCAATCTGGCTAAAAATTGAGGTGGAATATAAGGATAATTGGATTTCGTTATTTGGGTTTTTTGAGTCTCGATATTTGGATAAGGGGATTTTGGTTCCGGAGTTTAGAATTGATTTTGGGGACAAAGTACTTTTTGAAGTTGATCATTTGACTCAGGAGGCTAGTAATGATGAAATATATAAAATTCGGGTTAGAGCTTATTAATATGTCTGAAATTTTTAACGGACCGGAATTAATATCCAAGCTAAACCCAGAACAATTTGCACTTCTAAAGTCATCTGTGCAGGAGAATTGTCGAGAGTCACCTATAAAAGTGGTAAAAAAATCACAAGAAGGAACGTTTGACGTATTTACCCTTGAATTTAGTGGTCGAAAATTCAGGATTTGTTTAGACCCTTCTAGCTCTGAGCAGGTTCAAATAATTGATGAAAATAATCTCAAATTGGGACTTAACAAAAGCCGATTAGAATTATTTCTAGTTACAGTTAAACGGCTTGGAGTTAGTCATTTACCTGAAGAAACCTCATCAGAAACAGATGTCGAGTCAGAATTAAGGCCTGAAGACAAACAAAGGGAAATGTTTGAGAAAGGTTGGGAAGTTTTAAGAGTTGCCATGGATCGAGAGTGTTAAAAACTCGAATAGGCAGGCAGGCTTAATATTTATAGGGTTGCTTAGGTTGGTTACAAAGTGCTAAATTTATCAAGGAAAGTAGGTGTACTGAAGAGGTCTAATCCAACTGAAATAAGGTTGGTTTTTTTGTGTTAAAAAAGTGTTAAAAAGGGGTGAAAAATGTGTTAAAAAAAAGTTAAAATATTAGATTAATTTTGAGTAACGTTTTTAGTTAAGTAGTTGATTGGGATAGGGTTTTTGCAGTAACATAAAACTTATGATATAATGAAACCATTGAGAAAAAATATCCTCACAACCAAAACAAAAAAACACACAGCAAAAACAAAAATATTATGTCACCTTTTAGTACGAAGTCCATTAATTTTGGAACACTTATAAGCAAGTTATTTAACGGCTTTATTTCACTAGTTTTG
>JACMRA010000004.1 GCA_014376695.1 Minisyncoccota bacterium
ATCAGTATACCCCAACTTATCAGTTATGGCGTTTCGTACCGAAAGCCACGTCAGGCCTTGCCTGCCACCCCTTTGAAAAAGGGGAATTAGGACGCACAAAAATTCCCCTTTTCTAAAGGGGTGGCTTGACGGAGTCAAGACGGGGTATAAGCTTTCCACGGGCTAGGCAAAGCCAATCCGTCTATCAGGTTAAAAAGGGCGGTATAATCGTTTTGACATATTACCTTGATCGCGGTCAAGCTCGCGATGACACTGAAATTTTAAGGTGTATTGAAACAAGGTAACAATTTTACTACTGGCACCAATATACCCCGTCAGGCCTTGCCTGCCACCCCTTTGAAAAAGGGGAATTGGGACGCACAAAAATTCCCCTTTTCTAAAGGGGTGGATTGACGTAGTCAAGACGGGGTATAAGCTTTCCACGGGCCGGGCAAAGCCAATCCGTCTATCAGGTTAAAAAGGGCGGTATAATCGTTTTGCCATATTACCTAGATCGCGGTCAAGCTCGCGATGACACTGAAATTTAAGGTGTATTAAAACAAGGTAACAACCCTACCACTGGAATCAGTATACCCCAACTTATCAGTTATGGCGTTTCGTACCGAAAGCCACGTCAGGCCTTGCCTGCCACCCCTTTGAAAAAGGGGAATTGGGACGCACAAAAATTCCCCTTTTCTAAAGGGGTGGATTGACGTAGTCAAGACGGGGTATAGACCTTAGCCCCAAAAAAACACCTCTAAAAATAGAAGTGTAGCTAAAAAATTAATTTGGTGGAGATAGAGGGATTCGCACCCTCGTCCAACTGGTTAACCAATCGATGCTTTTGTCAGGCCAAAAACTTAGTCAATAAATTGTTTTTGAGTTAATACTGATAATGATTGACGCAAGCTCAGTAACAACTACTGTTTGGATTCCGAAATATTACTAAACAGTAAATAATATCAAGTTACTTGTGGTTGGTTTGTGACTAAAGCGAATATAACTCCAAGTACAGGGTCATATAACGCTCAGTACCTGATTAGTCGATTCTCGCAGATGTCGGTTAGGACAATCTGGTGGGATTAGCACTCTTAGGTTGTGCCTAGGCAGTTTGTAAGGAGAGTCGATCGGGTACGCCACAGTTAGCTGTTACGCTAGCTACAACTTGATCAATTTTACTTGAACAGTAGTCGGAGAAACGTACAAACGCTGTGGCAGTTGTAGAAGTTGATTCTGCATTTATGGTTTTGGAATTTTTGAAGTATTCCAACTTTAATGGCACATCGTTTAATTAAATCCAGCTGTCAAACCTAAGATATCCCCAGTGGTCGTAGCCTGAAAGATATCTTGATTGTTGTCAATGCCGTTTCAATCAACCATAAATTGACAAATTCACAACCTTCGTCCAGCTTATGACCACAAACAACTTACTAACTAAAATTATATCTATGCCTAGCGAACCCAACCCACTATCCTCAACTTCAGCACACGTCAAAACGGAAGCTGGAATGCCTGGCTTGCAAGTAATAAACCATTCGTTATCACCTTCGATGTTCAAATTTTTTTTAGAATATCATATTAATAATTTGTCAGACCCTCAAGGAAACATCCACGGAAATAAAGCGTCGCCAGATGATAGAGGTGCTTTATTGAAGGTAATCGACCAATTAACTAAAGCTAATCGGAGACTAGCTGGTGAAAATCGGGTACTAGCTGAAGCTTATCAAGCATTGTCACAAAAGGAGAAGAGGCGCGCTAAGGAGGCTGAACAATTTGAGCGGACTCGAACAGCGACTAGTAATCTAGCCGACAGGCAATTTGTCACGCCGGGAAACCCTGGAAGTTTAATTCAACCCAAGTAAAAGGTTAACCCTTACTAAATTTGATTTTCGGGACCGGCCAGACGGCCTGGCTTCTACCGTGCATAAATAAAACTCAATAAAAAATAATTTTGGGATAGTCGTGAGTTAGTAGGGCCGTTGTTTGACAAAATAAGATAGTCAAATTATCTATTCAGTAATTCATAAAAACATACAAAAGTATCAATTCTATTATTGTACAAAAACAAAATCATTGATAACACGACCCAAATCAATTTATGACCGTTAACTCTAATAACAACTCATCGAATCCAGCCCAAAACACCAAAATTAGCTCGGCAAACGCCGTCCAAAAAACATCGGTTATCAACTCAATCTTGAGCAGTCTGGTTGGAGAAAAAAAAGAAATTAATAAATACACCAAGATTGTTGATCAAATAGTTGCCCTCGAGAAGTCAATCGCCAGCTTGTCCGATAGCCAGTTAAAAGAAAAAACAAGCTATTTTAGGGCTATGTTCCAGGGCTTAGATGCCAAGGCCACCGAAAACAAAATGACAGAAATTCTCCCCGAAGCCTTTGCGGTGGTACGAGAGGCTAGCTGGCGAGCGATTGGGAAGAAGCAATTCCCCGTGCAATTAATCGGTGGACTAGTTCTGCACGATGGACGTATTGCCGAGATGAAAACGGGAGAAGGCAAGACTTATGTCGCCCCTCTGGCCGCTTATCTTAACGCCCTCCCTGCAAAAAACCAAGTTCATATTGTTACTGTCAACGACTACCTAGCCCGGGTTGGAGCCTCCGAAATTGGTGAAGTCTTTGATTTTCTTGGGATGACTGTTGGCGTGGTGCAACCTAACTCGTCCTTTTACTTTAAGAGTGGTTATCAATCTAGCGACCAAGACGATAAGCTGCGTGAAATTAATCGCGTTGATACCTTAGTTGACGGGGAACAGCAAGATAACAAGGCCGTAATCGATGTCAAAAATCTTGTCCCCTGCGACAAAAAGCGAGCCTACTGGAACGACGAAACTAATCAGACGATTGATATTGTCTACGCTGTAAATTCTGAACTAGGTTTTGATTATCTGCGTGATAATATGGCTCAGACCAAAGACGAAATCAATATGAAATCTGGTCAAATTATGGCCATTGTCGACGAAGTTGATAGTATCCTAATTGATGAAGCTCGAACTCCACTGATTATTTCGTCCCAAGACGCCAGCAGCTCTCAACGATACCGCCAATTCTCAAAGCTTGTTAACAGCCTGAATCCAGCTCTTCATTATACAGTGGACGAGAAGCGAAAAAATGTCCTATTGACCGAACTCGGACTCGAAAAAGTCGAAGGAATGCTCGGAATCAAGCACTTGTATGGGGAAGCCAATAATGTGGTTCTAATCCACCACATCGAGCAAGCCCTAAAAGCCAAAGGCCTATTCCACAGAGAAAAAGAATACGTGGTTCAAGACGGCGAAATTATCATTGTCGATGAATTTACAGGGCGTTTAATGTACGGGCGACGGTTTAATCAAGGCCTGCACCAAGCAATCGAGGCCAAAGAGTCGCTCGAAGTCCAAGCTGAGTCCAAGACTGTTGCCACAATCACTTATCAGAACTTTTTCCGATTATACACTAAGCTTTGTGGTATGACCGGAACTGCTAGTACCGAATCCGAAGAACTCTTCCAGATTTACAAAGAGGTTGTAGTTACCATCCCAACTAACCGACCGATGATAAGGCAAGACTTTATCGACAAGATTTTCAAGAATGAGCACGGCAAATTCACAGCCCTTGTTCGGGACGTTGCCACCATCCACTCAACTGGCCAACCAATTCTAATTGGAACCACCTCCATCGACAAAAATCTATTACTTAGCAAGATGCTCAACGAGGCCAAGATCCCTCACCAAGTTCTTAACGCCAAGAACCACGAACAAGAAGCTCGTATCATCTCTGGCGCCGGCAAAAGAGATGCTGTAACTCTAGCGACCAACATCGCTGGTCGAGGTGTAGATATTATTCTAGGTGGATCACGACCCGACGATGAAGCTGACAAGGCCAAATGGCTCCAAGAACACGAAGAAGTCAAATCTTTGGGCGGGCTATTCGTTATTGGGACTGAACGACACGAATCACGGCGTATCGATAATCAGCTCCGTGGACGTAGCGGAAGGCAGGGTGACAAGGGTAAAAGTCAATTCTACATCTCTCTTGAGGATTATATTCTTAGGGTATTTGGCGGAGATAAACCTATGTATTTCTCAAAAGCTCTTCCAATGGCTGACGATGAGTCAATCCAAAACCGCCTCGTTTCAACTCTAGTCGAGCAAGCTCAAAAGAAAATCGAAGGTCAAAACTACGATATCCGAAAGCACGTTACCGATTACGACGATGTAATTAGTAAGCAGAGAAGCGTAATCTACAAAAAACGACAAATTATTCTGGATGGAACTGGGTTCGATTGGAAATCTGAAATGGACAAAGTAATGTATGGCCAAGCCAAAATCATTATCACAAACCTCCCGCCCAAACCAAAAAAAGAAGATGGCAAATACAAGGCTCAACTCGAGATTTTGGTCAAGATTATCGCTAACATCCTCCCAGAAACTAAGCTAAATATCAACGATGTTCAAGCTATCGCTACCCGCAACAACTACAACCCAACCAAGTCAACTCTCGACCTCAAGAACAAACTAATGGAATTACTTGAGACCGAATGGGCTAATTACGACGATAGGACTAAGTCGGCTATGACCCGCTTTGTGATGATTGGATCTATTGACCAGCTTTGGACGGAACATTTGGCAACGATTGACCACCTCCAAGACTCAACTAGACTTCGATACATCGCCCAAAAGGATCCATTGACCGAGTTTAAGGAAGAAGCTATGAGTTTATTCCAGATACTTCTCAAAGAAATCGACACTGAGGTAGCCTCCGTAATCTACCGTGTCAAACTCGATATGATACCAGCCGGTTTCGTAGAAGAAAATTAATAACCAATCCAACACTAGAATATGACCTCTATCCGTAAATAGGGAAGAGGCGAAAAGTCAATTTTGGGGTGGGATTGATAGTTTCGGGCTTAATTATCGTACTTGGAAGCCTTGGAGCTATTGAATTGAACAAGCGACTTAATAAGCAAAAATAGGATAAAACCCAATTCCAAATAGTTTGACAGCCTGCTCTATCTATGATAAGCTAGAAGTAATATGTCCAACATTGCCAAATCAGATGACAAGCTAGCGCCAAAATTAAAAGCCGATAATAATATGTCGAATTGGGGCTTGATCCAAACTGTTTGGAAATTCCTTGGAAAAGAACGGTGGTGGTTTTTGGGGTGCGTTATTTTGATGGGCTTTGGAGTAGCGTCTAATTACGCTGAGATGTATTTATTGGGCAAAATTGCCGACACAATCCTAACGGGCAATTTAAACCAAGTATATTATCTGATTGGTGGTTTTTTGGGAATTGGAATATCTACTGGTTTGCTGTACTTTTTGTCCAACAATCGAGCGGCAAATATCGAACTGGATACAATTTTTGACGTGCGGGATAAAACTCTTAAGGCTTTGGCTGAATTTGACATTAATTGGCATCAAAGTTCCAACAGCGGGAATAAAATCCAGAAAATTGAGACTGGTATCGGGAACTTAAAATCGCTGATTAAAATAAGTAGACGCCAGCTTCTCAACAATATTACCGGTATTATTAGTATCGGCGGAATATTTTTGGTAACGGATTTTCGATTTCTACTAATTGTTTTTGTGTTTAATCTTATTACCTATTTTGTACAGAGGTATTACGGCAAAAAAGAACAAATTATTAACAAAGAGTTAAACAAGCAAAAAGAAGTATCGACAGGCAAGTTTTTTGAGATCTACAATAATATAACTACTCTCAAAGTCACAGGCAGCGAACAAAATCTACAAAACAAACTCAGGGAAGATAACTTGGCAGTTTATCATCTGGATCAAAAAATCCGTGACAACTTTCGCCAAAAAAATATCGTACAAAATATTATTGATTACGCTTTCAAAGCCATTGTCATATTATTTTTGAGTTACGCTGTCTTGAATAAATCGTTGAGCGTTGGGACATTTGTAATATATTATGGATTTTTTGACCGACTATCTAACCAAATTAACAACCTAATCGATCTCCAAGAAACTATTCGAACTCTCAAACTTGGGATTGAACGAATGCTTCCTATCTTGGATGAACAACCGGAGCGTTATTTTGGGACTGGGGAATTCCCAATTGATTGGAGTAATATTGAGATTGATGATTTGCAATTTACTTATAATCAAGGCGTTACAACTAATCTGGAAATCAAAAACCTAGCAATCAAAAAAGGTCAAAAAATTGGCTTGGTCGGTCGCAGCGGAAGCGGTAAAAGTACTCTAGTCAAGATACTTATGGGATTGTACAAAACCACAACCGGCAAGATCTATTACAACAGTCCAAACAGCAAAACCAATTTTTATGATATGAATTTTGACCAGATTGTCAATCACCAGGCCGTTGTCCTCCAAGAGACCGAACTCTTTAATATGACATTGGAAGAAAATATCACCCTGCTCAAAACTGTTGACAAAGATACTCTGGAGAAGTCCCTTCGCGTGAGTCAGCTAGAAGAAGTTATCAAAAAACTCCCAAAAGGACTTGAGACAAAAGTAGGAGAAAAGGGTTACAAGCTCTCCGGCGGCCAAAAACAGCGAGTTGGTATCGCTCGGGCTATCTGCTCAGGAGCCGAAATACTTATATTTGACGAGGCGACTTCTGCCCTCGATAGCCAAACAGAACTCGATATTCAAAATGCAATCCAGCAAGAACTGGCTGACAAAACAATGATAATAGTGGCCCATAGGCTTTCGACCCTGCGGCAGGTTGATAAAATTATCGTCTTTGAAGATGGTCAAATTGTAGAAACGGGTAAATTCACCGAATTAATTGCTAATCCCAAAAGCCATTTTGCCAAACTCTGGCAACTCCAAAAAAGCGGCGTGGAGCTGTAATAAACCCACCAAAAGCCAGCTAATTGACAGGTCACTATATCTAAGATAAGTTAGAAGTACTATGTCCACCACTGTCAAAATCGAACCAAAAATCCCAAAAAGTAAATTCTTAGGCAGTATTCTGGATATCATCAAGATGAATAATCAAACAAGTCAGATAACCGGTATGTGGCTTCGGTACTGGTCGCTTTTTGTTATGCAAATTATGGTTATGGTAGCTGAGCTCGGACAAATATTTGCAATTGGGCTTGTATTGGAAGGGTTGACGAAGTTATCTAGCGGTTATAACTATACCAATTTTGTGTGGATTGCTGGAGCTGGTATTATTCTTGGTCTTCTACAAATTACCATTGCCCAGTATCTCTCTTACGCCGAAGATATGTTAGTAGAATTGTCCTACCAAAAACTACTCAAAACCGGAATCGATAGAATTATTAATTACTCGTTAAACTGGCACGAAACTCAAAACGCCGGCAACAAAGTCCAAATTATCAGGGAGGTGGGTCAGTCTATTCCCAAATCTTTAGTTATGTTACCTCAAATTTTCATTCTGATGGTTACTGTTATTATTACGATTGGGTATCTGACTTTTGTTAATATTTGGCTATTGCCCCTCGGTCTAGTCTCGATTGTAATTAGCTTGAGCATTGCCATTTCTACTCAGCCAACCCTGCGAAAATGGGGCAAAGAGACTTCCAAGACCTATGAAACAATTTACGGCAAAATATTTGAATCTTTCAATAATATCCACGTCCTCAAATCCTCTGGCCAGTTCAAAAATATCCTATTACCGATATTTGATTTGTTCAAAAAAGTTTTTAATCTCGAGAAAAAAATGCTAACACTGATGTCACTGCGTAATCTTTTACTGGCCTATGTTGTCCTGTTTCTTGGTTTTGTTTATCTAATTTATGGAGGTTATTTGATAAGTGTAGGCGGTGTTAGCTTTGCGCTGATGTACGCTGGATATAGGTATCTTATGAAGTTATCTCAAGAAGTCAGTCGATTCACGCGATTAACCGTTGAACTAGGCCTAATCCAGATAAAAGCCGAACGATTCTATGAAATCTACAATCTCAATGATAGAGACGCGTTCAAAGGACTAATTGATATTAAAGATCAAACAATAAATCAAATTCAGCTCAATAATATGAGCTTTAGCTACACTAGCGACGGTCAAAACCAACTCTCAAATATCAATATGACAATAAACCGCGGTCAAAAAATTGGCCTAGTCGGTACAACTGGAAGTGGTAAAAGTACTCTTGCCAAACTTCTGTCTGGGCTTAATACAATATCGGCTGGCGAGATAAAGATTGTCACCAATCAATCAGCTGTTGACTTCTACGATCTAAGCTTAGATCAGTGGCATAACTACCAATTCTTAGTCGCTCAAGATCCCGAACTATTCAACGCAACTATTAGCCAAAATATCACCCTCTTTGATCCGGTTACTAATCAATCGCAACTGGCCAAGGCTATTATAACCAGTCAACTAAATTCTGTAATCGACGAATTACCCAGCGGCCTCGAAACCCTAATCGGTGAAAAAGGTTACAAATTATCCGGCGGCCAGAGACAGCGAATCGGTATAGCTAGGGCAATTTACGCCAACGCCCAAATTATTTGCTTTGATGAGTCAACAAGTGCTCTGGATAGCAAAACCGAACAAGACTTCCAAACTGCCTTGGAGCAAGACTGGGAGGACAAAACCTTAATATTTATTGCCCATCGGCTTTCTACTCTTAAGAACGTTGATGTTATATATGTCTTTGAACACGGGCAAATAATTGAGCAAGGTAGCTTCCAAGAGTTAATTGAACTTAATGGAAAATTCAACGAGCTGTGGGAGTTACAAAAGAGCGGGGCGGAGTTGTAAACTTAAATTCTGGCAATAACCCCTTGTCAAGAAGTAATAAGTTGTATAAAATAAAATCACAAAATTCTAATCTACTAATTAAAAACCCCTAATTTAATCTTTTTCCTATGCTTAACTCTCTTGCAATCCTCCCATGGTGGTATCAATCTCTGATTATCTCAAGTTTAGTGCTATTTAATACTCTTTGTTTCGCTGGAACAATTGCCGGTCTCTACAGCATTGTAATCCTAGCCAACATTGACAAAGCTACCAAAGTTACAACCGCCAGCGTCTTAAATAAACTCGATTCAATGGAACAAAATCTAGCTGACTGGTCTTGGCTAGCAGCTCCAATCGGGGCCATTGTTGGAGGTATCGTCATCGGTCGCAAAAAAAATGTCGCAAAAGACGGCCTAAGTATGATTGGCAACATCCTCAAAAAAATTGTAAAGTAAACCAGTCTTAAACAATCTCCAAAAGCCCTATCGCAAATGCCAGGCAACAAAAAACCCCTTTGAAATCAATCAAGGGGTAAAATTTTGATTAAGTTAAGATCTAAACTAGACAGCCGCAAATGAATCGGCCGCAAATCTTGCCATTGTGCGATCAAGAGCCGTTACTAGACCATCTAAGTTCACATCCAAGTTGGAATAGGAGTTAATTGCATCGGCCGCTGTTCGCAGCATATTTCTGTCCGCTGAATTGATTTGGGAGTCGCTATTGACGTTTGTAGACTTTAAACCGTAGACTCCAGTTTGCAGCATTCGTTGATTAGCACCCTTAACATTAACATTACCTGACATATCGAGTCCGTTCACGGCGCCATCAGTTAATACAACATCAGTATTTGTACTAATGGCCAAATGGTTACGGTGCCGGATAATCACTTGATAGCTTCCAGTTGGTAGGCCTGCAAAAGTAAAGCTTGATCCAGATGCATCGACTACATCGCCATTTGACTTAAGGATTCCAGCTTTTTTGCCAACTACTACAGATCCCTGTCTAAGTTCAACGAGTACCCAATCAACTACATCAGTTGGAATAGTAGTCATTGTCTCTGTGCCAGTATATTGAAACGGCGTCGAATTGTACGGCTGAGCTGCCGGAATTAGATTTTTAGTTCGTAGGCTTGTCTTCATCATTGAAGTATTAACATCGTAGGCACCTGCAAGTATCACCTTAAGAGCTAAGGTTGGGCCCACAGCCGGACTGAAATTGGTTGGAACACTTACATTAGCAGCTCCAGCAGACTGTAAAATCCCACTACTTGGGCCGGTAGTTGACCCTGCCGGGATGAGCGAGCCAGCAGTTGGTACAAAGCTCCCATTCATAATTGTTCCAGCTATCGAAGTAGAGCCCATAGGAACAAAAGTGGCTGAAGTTCCGTCGGGAATGTTACCACCAGTAAGCGAAATAGTTGGAAGGGGTTGACCTATTGTTCCCGTCACGGGGCTGGCAGTTGTAGATGTTGGAGTTCCAAGATTTGGAGTTACGGCTAATATTGTTAAAGGGGATGTAGCAGTTCCAGCCAATGTAGTTGCGACTTGTTTAGTTCCGGTTGTGGCACCAGTTGTAGGCGTATTGGCACATACAATTTTAGCGCTAGTTGTTCCGTTAGCGGAGATTGAACAAAGGTCTGATTGGGAGTTTGCACCCGACACAAGAGCCTTTATACCGCCGATTGGCAAAGTATAGTTATTGCTGGCATCTCCAGTCAAAGGATATTCACAACTAGATAAATCTCCCAGAGTTACCGTTGCAGGGGTACAAGTTCCACTGGATAAGTTAACGACTGCGATTGTGGTGGGTGGAATACTGGAAATTATCAAACTGGCTGTGGGACTAGCTCCAAGCGAAGTTGGGACAGCTTGGGTTCCAGTAGTTGCTCCTGCAGTTGGGACACTAGCACAAAT
Organism: Minisyncoccota bacterium; assembly: GCA_014376695.1. Lineage (GTDB taxonomy): Bacteria > Patescibacteriota > JACMRA01 > JACMRA01 > JACMRA01 > JACMRA01. Next base: position 10,589 of record JACMRA010000004.1, read on the forward strand.
CAGTTTGACACCGGTAGTTCCATTACCAGAAATACTACAAGCAGGGCTAGTGGTAGATCCAGGAACCGTAGCTGTAATCCCACTACCAGGAAGGGCGTAGTTATTGTTAGTATCTCCAACTAATGGATATTGACAGGTGGTAGGGGATCCAACTACTTGAGATGTACAAGTTCCACTGGATAGATTAGTTGCGGTGATTGTGGTGGGTGGAATACTAGAAATTATCAAACTGGCTGTGGGACTAGCTCCAAGCGAAGTTGGGACAGCTTGGGTTCCAGTAGTCGCTCCCGCAGTTGGGACACTAGCACAAATCAGTTTTACCGAAGTAGTTCCATTACCAGAAATACTACAAGCAGGGCTTATGGTGATCCAGGAACCGTAGCTGTAATTCCACCACCAGGCAGGGCGTAGTTATTATAACTATCTCCAACTAGTGGATATTGACAGGTGGTAGGAGTTCCAACTACTTGAGATGTACAAGTTCCAGTTGATAAGTTAACGACTGCGATTGTGGTGGGTGGGATTGGGTTAATAGTAATATTGCCACTGTCATTAGCAGTTACAAAGTTAGAACCGACTATACTCTCAGCTTGAACAAAATTTTGCGAAGTAGCTGGACTAGGCGCGACCATCTTGTATTCTACGTAACCTGAACCTCGAGCAACGTCTAATAGATCAAGAGAAATTTTTTGCGAATTACTTGTAAAAACTCCGTACCCATTTCCTAGTGTCGTAGTGCACTCAGAAGAAGCCACGCTATATATGTTTTCACCGTATAGGGCCGTGGTACTTGTTTTGTTAGCTAATGTTCCAGGAGCTCCGAAATAGAAACTTTTTAGTTTGGTACCTACCGCACATTGTGTTTGGTTAATATATCTCTGACCCAAAATATCCAAAGAAATTTCGTTACTGCCAGGTCCATACGAATAAGGCAACGTAGCAGCGCATCCTGAAGCATTTCCATTATAAGCATTTATACCGTAAAGAGGGAAATTACTCGTTTTGTTTGCAAAAGTGGATGCCGCTCCCAAATAAAAGCCTGAGAAATTTTGATTAGTTTCCACACATTGTACTTGGTTAATATATCTTTTACTAAATAAATCCCAACTGACAGTAAAACTGCTGCTATTTGGAGTTCCGCCGACAGTTGCTGCGCATTCTGTAATGCCGTTACTATATGTATTTGCTAAATACGTAGGAGTGTTTGAAACTTTATTTGCCAAAGTAGAAGGGTCCCCATAATAAAAACCGAAATAACCAGGTAAGCCTGTATCTGTGCATTGAGTTTGGTTAACGTACCTCTTCTTTCCAATCTCAACCAATCCGCTAGTAGCAGATGTATCAGTTCCACCTGTAGCAGCAGGAGAAGCAGCGTCGTATAGCCCAGCTGTTGGTGACATACCCACTCCAGTTAAGTTAGAAAACATTATGTTCTTTTGAGAAGTTGTTGCTGCGTCGCAGATGGTTTCTGTACTACTTGGAGTGATACAATTCTTGGTAGATCCCGGTACGTAGACAAAGCCAGCCGGAAGAGTAGTTTTCAGACTCGCTCCTGTTCCAGGTGTATCTCCCGTATTGTTGTAATACAGTCTGGCTGTTACCGTCGATCCTGCTGCAGTTGTAATATTATCGGTTTCTGAAGCTCCTACCACGAACTTTTTATCAATTGAAACCACCGGAGTAGTTGGCGGCGCTGATAATACCCCAATATCAAAAGGAAGCAAAAATCCACCAAATATGGTAAAGGCGGCAACAGTTGCAAGAATTGATAAATTTATTATTCGATCCGATATTTTTTTACCAAAATTTTTTGCTGCCATAGAACTTACACCTTTTTGAAAAGTATATCATTGTTAGAATATATATCCAAATATGTCAAACTCTCCAACTAGTCAATAACTTGAGTACAAAACTACTTCAAGCGGGCAATATCGGCTTCTACCATTAGCTTTGCCAATTGATCTACTTTCACGGTAGCTTCCCACCCTAATTCGTTCTTGGCTTTGGTGGCATCTCCGATAAGAAGCTCGACTTCGGCAGGACGATAAAATTCTGGGTTGACTTTGACTAAGATTTGTCCCGTTTGGGCATCTTTGCCTACCTCGTTCTCGTTGGCTCCTTCCCAGATTATCTGGTGTCCAATGCAATCAAAGGCTTTTTCGACAAAATATCGAATTGTGTTAGTCTCCCCCGTTGCCAAAACGTACGATTCTGGCTTGTCAACTTGAAGCATCAAATACATCCCCATAACATAATCTTTGGCGTAGCCCCAATCCCGTTTGGCATCTAGATTACCAAGCTCTAGGATTTCATCGCCACCTTTGGCCCTCTTGGCTACATTGATAGTAATTTTGCGAGTGACAAATTCCGGACCTCGCAGTTCTGACTCATGGTTGAACAAAATACCGCTGGTCGCAAACAAACCATAACTCTCTCGATAATTTATTGTCATCCAATGAGCGTATAGTTTGGCGCATCCATAAGGGGATCTTGGGTAAAACGAGGTGGTTTCGTGTTGAGGCACAGCTTGTACCAATCCATACATTTCACTGGTCGAGGCTTGATAGAACTTGGTCTGGGGACTAGTTGTCTTAATCGCATCAAGAATATAGGCAACGGCCATCCCATCCACCATACCAGTCGAAATAGGCTGTTTGAAGCTTGTCCCAACGAATGATTGCGCGGCCAGATTATAGAATTCGTCGTATTGACCTGCTTTGACAATCTCAAAGATGTTCGAATACTCCAATAAATCAAAGTCAATTAATTTAATCTTTTTCTCGATACCCAGAAACTCGAGAGTAGAGAGGTTGCGTCGAGATGAACGTCTAATTCCACCATGAACTTCGTAACCTTTTTGTAATAATAATTCAGCTAAAAAGGCTCCGTCTTGCCCAGTAACTCCTGTAATAAATGCTTTTTTGGTAATGTTAGTAGTAGTCATATAATATTATATTTGAACATTTTTTTGAGTTTGTCTATTATTTAGTGTATAAATCAATAATACCAGCTTTAGACCAAGATCTGATAGCAATACAATATAAAAGGCTGTAACTGTACCCATTACTCCAAACATAGGCACTAATATAATTTGAGCAATCAAGTTAATCACGAATAGTATTGTTGTAACCCAAAAATCCCACTTTTCTTGGTGTAATAAAGTGGTGATATTATTAATAAATGAATTAGTTAAATAAACACCTATCAACGGCAACAACCAAAAAGCGTATTGTAAAGTCATTGGATATTTATTTGTTGGATCAATCAACCAGTATATAACTGGCGACGCAATGGCGTATAGAATATAAAGACTTATAGTCACAAGACTGTATTTGATCAAAGATTTTTTGAGGCTAGGCCAGTTCTTGGTTTTGTAGGCCTCGGTAAAATGGACAGCGATAGACGGCATTAATATCAACCCAAAAGTAGCTGTCGTGCTAAAAATCTTAAAAAAGGCAGTTATATAAGAATTGTAACTAAGTACATCAATATTATACAACTTGAGAAAATAAGTAAAGCTCGATATGTAAACAAAGGACAAAAATCCAGTAGCCGTAAAATAAAAAATGCTCTTTGAATTATCTTTTATTAAACTAAAATCCGCTTTACCCAATTTCGTATATGATTTGTTCCAGATAATATCTAGTAATAAACTTAGAAGATAGCCGCCAAGAAGCACCAGCCCAAAGAAATAAATCCTAAAATCTGAGCTTATCCAATTCAAATAATTAACACTGAACAACACTACCACAATTGCAACTTTACCGATGAGATCCGTAATACCATAAGTGTAGCTACGTGCGGTCGCATCAGTAATTGATTTGTAGATTGAGTCGACTATCAACACAAATTGAGCTGTGTATAGTACAATTGCCAACTGCCAATTAGGCTGGTCTATAATCTTTAAGCCAATAATTAACATAGCCAAACCTACAAAATAAGAAAAAATCCGCAGGTAGAGCATTGTTGTCCAGAACTTGGCAACTCGAACAGGATCATCGCGGAATTCTTGTTGGGAGTAAAATCTTAGAGCCAGAGAAGGCACCGACAAACTAATAATCACCAAAATGAAAGCCGTAAGCAAATCAGTAATTTGGGAATAATTGTAATATTCTTGGGGTGTTAGATTGTAAATAATCCATTTAGTAAGTAATAATCCGCAGACCAAAACTCCCAAGCGAGAGGATAGTTGAACAACAACCTTGGACAAAAATTTCATAAAATTACTTGACTATCAAGTTAATATGCCCTAGTAGCTCGTCTATATATTTATCCCATGTGTAATGATCCTGTACGAATTGCTTGAGTTTGGGATTGTAATCACTTTGCATTGCTTTGGTAACTGCATTTCGTATCTCTTCCTCAGAATTCTGATTGATAAAAATAGCATACTCTTGCAAATACTCGCGGAGCGCTTCTAGATCCGAGACTACTAAATTGCATCCAAGATATCCAGCTTCCAGATTAACAAGTCCGGCCGTCTCGGCTTGGCTGACACTTATACTAACTTTGGCATTTTTATAGCAACTTATCATCATATCAAGATCTGGCCTTTCCAAACACAAGATATTGGGATCATTATCGACCAAATTATGGAATTCTGCGGGGTCGTACTCTTTTATAATATGAGTATTATTAAGTACTAACTTAATGCCAGTTCCTTTCAGGGCTTTGATCAAGGCTAGTTGATTTTTACGGGGATAAATGCATGAGGCAGGGCAGAATACAAAATTCGTAAATCCGTATTTGTCAAAAAACAGTTCCTTGGTAATAGTTTTCTCTAACTCAAAAAATTTATCATCGATACCATAATGCATTAGTTTAATCTTATCCTTATCAGCGTCATATAACTCCACTAGATCTCGAGTCTCGGATTGATTGGCAGTTATTATAATGTCGGCACTTTCGAGTACTTGTTTTCGATGGCTATAAACATTAAGTATCGGGAGTTTCATCATTACAGGTTTGAGCAGTTTCATCTGCCACAATGGTTTCATGCGATCGAATATTGGATACAAAACAACTTTAATTCCCTTGTCTCGGTACCATAATAGTACCTCGGGGTTAAGATAAGTAAATCCAAAAGCCAAAAATACATCAAAATCTAATTCTTTTGTCATTATGTCCAAGGGTTGGCAATCATGAATCAAAGAAAGTTTGTCAGTGATATCCTTGATTACTTTGCCGCCACCGCCTCCATCCATCACGGCAGGGTAATTAAAAAAGTATCGAATTCGAAGTTTGGTTGGTTGAGTCATAGTATCTTGATTATAATAAAGTTATTGTTTGTAAATTTAGTTTTTTGTGGTTATTGCAATAATATTTGCAGTGTAAATAGATCCAAATTTGCTACCGGTTAATGATAAAATATAAAACATCGTCAACGGCTTAAAAATCAAATTAAGGCAGATTTTGGCTATTTTTTGCTTCAGAGTTATTGCTACCAAACTAGATTCGAAGAAATTATAATCATAAAAACCCGTCGACTTAAAGACTTGAGCTAGGCTTAGTGAGGTGTATGACCTAATGTGAGTTATATCGCTAAACAAATATGCTTGAATTAGAGTTATCCCGTTAGGTACTTGGATAACTAATTGCCCGCCGCTGTTTAGTCGCTGATTGATTAATCCTAATAATTCGACCGCATAATCATTTTCTAAATGCTCCAAAACATCGAACATAGTAATCAAATCAAAGGTTTGAGTTGTGCTTTTGAGATATTCTAAGGCGTCTGAAACAATTACATTTTCTAATTTACCTTGCGTTTTAGCGTAGTCAATTTGCTCTTTACTTTGATCAAAACCATATAAATTGTCGTATCCGCAGTCACGAAAAGCACTAAGACTACCTCCCCATCCGCAGCCAATGTCCAAAATTACGGCATCTTTTTTGAGAGTTATTCGATTAAGTATATTCTCCTTTAGATAGAGGATTTTTTCTCTGACTTTGAAATCATAGTTTTCGACCGAAATATTGGTCGAAGTAGTTGAGTAGTTATCTGTTAATTTTGACATGCTAATTTTGTTTTTTAAAGTTCATTTATATCTTCTAAGAGTTATCGCTATTTGACAAATACTCCACCATCTCCCCAAGCTCTGACTTGTACAAATCATCCCAGACCATCAATGGAATCTCGGCAAAATCGCCGTACAGGCAGTTGATACAGGTTTGAACTAACTGCTTGAGGTAATCTGGATTTTCGAGAACGGCTTCATAGTCACTTTGCCCGCGGCTGACAATCCAGTCTTTGAAATACTCCAGCTCTTCATCTTCTAGACCTGCGTAATGCTGATCTATGGCCAGATCTATTTCGAGAATATCGAGTTTTGATCTAATATCGCAATATGTTTCTAGCCACTGCTTAATATTAATGGGTTCCATAGTTGAGCCTAAAACTTCCTTTAATTCTGCGGTATAAAGAGCGTAGTTATTGTCTTCTTCGTCCTTAATCAGTTGAGGGATGTGTTTGATGACTTGCCAAAAGTCAGCCTGAGTGAGCATAAAACTTACAAATATTGGGTATTATTAAAAGAAATTCGATAAATTTGGTTTTGGTGATCTCGGCGCGAGTCGAACGCACAACCTTTTCCTTAGGACGGAACTGCTCTATCCAATTGAGCTACAAGACCGGTTACCCAAAGGCTAATACCATATAGAATATCTGTCAAATAACTACCATTTAACCAGGAACAATCTCCAAAATTACCCTAATTTGACAATTTACCTGTGATAGAATTTGATATAGATATGTACCAGCTCTTGTACCCCAAAACGACTTAAATATGAAATTATCTATTGTAATACCAGCCTATAACGAAGCCAAAACCATTGACCAAATTTTGACTAATATAAACAAGGTTATCTCGGCGGTTAAATTCGAAAAAGAGATTATTATAGTCAATGATTGCTCGAGCGATAATTCCAGTATAGTTTTGGAGCAACTAGCCAAATCTAATCCAGAAATAACCATTATTACCAATGATATTAACCTAGGCAAAACTCAGACCGTCAAGCGAGGGTTACTTGCCACTACCGGAGATTGGGTGGTAATTCAGGATGCCGACCTCGAATACGACCCCAATGATTTTGTATTTATGTTAGAGCAAGCAATTCGACTCGATGTTGATGTGGCTTATGGTAACCGTTTCGGTATTGATAATGGGGTTGGGTATCTCAAGAATTTTATTGGCAATGTTGGACTATCCCTGATCTCTAATTTATTTACAATGCGGAGAATTCGTGTCTATATTCCCGATATGGAAGTCTGTTACAAAATGGTAAAAGGGAGTATTATCCGAGAATTGGCCCCAAAGATTCTATCAAGATCTAGCTTTGGTTTTGAACCAGAAATCACCGCCCGATTATCACGATACAAAAAACCAAACGGTCAAAACCTCAAGTTCGCAACTCTACCAATCCACTATTATCCACGAAGCTTAGAAGAAGGCAAAAAAATGCACGCTATCAAAGATGGCCTCAAAGCCTTAGCTGAAATAATCCGATTTAATTTATTTTAATCAAATGTCTAACTTGCTTGCCATTAATGAGGCATTGAAAATCGGTATCAAAAAACATTTGATAAGTATTTTTCTAATTTTTATTACTATAAGCTACTTCAGTATCGGAATTTTTAATACTTACTATTATGGACCAACCGTTGATGAATTTGCTCATATTGGTGCCACTAACTCCAATTCTAGGGGAGTCGCCAATAACGGGGAACACCCAATATTACTCAAAACAGTTAATGCGATTTTGATTAAAATCAAGTACAAAAACTTTACAGCGACCGAAAGCGAGCAATATAAATTAGGTAGCGAATTTTTGTTTGATTCTCAATATCAGGGCATGGAGATTTTGAGATATTCGCGTTTTATTTATTTAGCCTTTAACTACCTACCAATATTATTACTGTATTTACTTACCATTAACAATTTACTATCAAAAAATATTTTTGGCTGGTTTTCCATTTTTTATATCTTTTCACCAGCTTTTATTAGTAACAGTAACTTGCTAACTTTTGATGTTGCAGGATCGTGGACGGCTTTGTTATTTATTGTAATTAACTACATATATTTTAATAGATATACCTCGACTAATCGTACCACTAAGCTATGGCTTGGCTTGCTTTTTGTGTCTACGTTTTGCCTCGCGCTGAATACCAAATACAGTAATGTTATATTACTTCCAATTCTCCTGATATTTAATATTTTGGCATTAGTTTTTCCACGTTTAAACCAATCTAACAAAAAGCCCTTAAATTTTTTCTTATCATACGCCGCCATGTCTATTTTGGCTCTAGTTACTTTTTATATTACAATCTATGGACTCTATAGTTTTTCTTTTGGCAATAGCAACTTTGTTTTCGGTAGGCACAGTATAATCAATAAAAATCTTTTCTTTAATCAATATTACAACCTCCTAGAATATACCAATCAATTTGGTGGGCGTATCCAACGATTACTTTTGCCTATTAAATGGTATATGTCGGGACTTAGCTCAGTTTTTCTTCGATCGGGCGAACCTAGTTACACATCATTTTTCCACGGTCAAAATATCAACAAAACCTTCTTGGAGTACAATTTAGGATTATTACCATTCAAGGAGAATCCGTTGGTTTTGATTGGACTTTTATGCGCTATGCCAGTAGCGCTCTGGCGGTCCCTAGCAACCTTAAAAAGAAAACACTCAAGTGCATTCAATCCTAAAAAGGCTTTAAGCGTCATAATACTGCTTATTTTATTATTGATTTTTCCGCTAATGTATTTATTACTATCAAAAGATAGTAAGCTGACAATTGGCTATAGACATTTTTTTCCAATACTTATTTTTGGATATTTGTTTGCGGCGGCTTTATTTTCGCGGTATTTCTCAAGATTAATTTCTTGTATTTTCATTTTGCTGATAGTTACAACAGGCCTTATTGGGACTTTCCAAAACCTCAGCTATGTCAATTTTTTGTGGAGGAGCCAAAAATGGTTACTTGTCAATGACTCAAGCTATAATTGGGGGCAAGAAAACTACAGAGCCACAAAGTATATTTACGACAATTATTACGCCGATCTACTTTCAGCTTCGGATCAAGATTTGATTATATCGTCATTTGGAAGTTCTAATATTGGACGCGAATTAAAATTAATTGATAAAAATTTCTCCAATCCCAATCTTAACAAAGCCACCCTCGAAGCTAAGTATTTTACCGAAAATTTAATCGATAATAGAAAAAGTTATTCTAGCCATTCCAAAATTATTATAATAGATAGTGAAGTAGTTCAAAAACTATACCTTTGTCAAAATAATAATTATATCTGTAAAGCCAATTTCGAATTTTTCCAAAATACCAAGCCAATATACACTAATAATCAAGTCATCTATGTCTACAAGCTTGGCTAAACCCACATCGATTATGTTTAAAAATTCCAAAAACTTTATTTATAAGTTAGTTCACTCTCCTTTGTTCGCCTTAGCTCTGATTATAGGCTTAATATTAGCCCAGCATCGATTTTGGCTATATAGCGAAATATACACTAATCTCTATAACAAAATTGGGTCAGGGGGCGATGCCTACTATAATTTGGCAATTTATTTACAAAACAATACTAATTTGCTGCAAGGAAAATTCTACTCAATGGACGGCGATCACTTTACTTGGTGGTCAAATATTATAGCTGTAACTGGACATGGATGGGCACCGTCAATAATTTTTAGCCTCTTTAAAAGCCTGACCAATAACTCAATAGCCGCTTTTAATTTACTCTTTTTTAGTAATCTAATATTGACACAGCTCGGTGTCTACTTGCTAGTTCGAAACCTCACTAAAAATCAATGGATATCTGGACTAGTCGCTTTATTGGTTCCGCTTAGCCAAGGCTGGAATACCTTTTATATGGCACATATCCATGCTTCATTTTATTGGTGGCTTCCATTTTTAGTACTAAGCACAGAAAAAATCATTAATCAAAAACTTAATTTTCGACAGCTTAGATTTTGGTCTTATCTGACTTTACTTATTTATACTGTATATTGGTATATATTTGGCGATTGGCATTCTTTTGTGTTTGGTTCGCTTTTTTTGATACCTTATATTGCATTTAAATCTAAAAGTATTTTTGACTATATCAAAGCTACTAGGCAATCTTTTTTAATTATTTGCGGGTTTATTTTTGGGATTTTTGTATCGGCTATTCCTTTTGTGCTCAAGGTTATAGAAGGATCCAAAATTTTCAATGCCACTAGAGACATAGGAGCTGTCAATGGTACCAACTTCAATACGGAGCGTTTTTTGGGTCTTAAATATATTTTTATGCCAATTATAAGTGGTATAACAAACCGGTTCCCTAATTCAAAATATAGTCCAAAACTTAATCAAATATACGACGCTCTCAACAAAACTGATTCGATGTATCCAGACGCCCTATCAATTATAACTTTTTGGCTGTTAATAGTTTTGATAATACCTTGGACTATTCAATTATTTATCAAACGCGGAAAATACTACCCCAGATTGTATAGTTTGGCCGTAGCGATTTTGATTAGCTTCTTTGTGATTCTTGGGCCATATCTCAAATTTGGTGGATCGACCATTCTATCAAGCTATTTACCGCATCAACTAATACATACTATTTTTTATCCCCTGCAAGCAATACGAGCAGTGTGGCGAGGTGCATTTGTTGGATATTTAGGAGTCTTGATTTTTTGGGCGATTATATGTAGTAGCGTCTGGGCCAAATACAGTGGCCAATTAACAAAAAGCCTTAAGCTAACTCTGATTACAATCATTCTGATTTTAGCACCTATCTTTATGCTGATTCAGAACAATGGATTTACTACCCGAGCTTTAGATAGCTATAAATCCGATACAGAGTTAAATATGCTCTTGGATAAAGCTACTACGAAAAATCGATCTTATGATTTCTATATTTGGCGAAAAGCTATGCCGCAAGATCAATCGCCTACGGACTATTATCATTACTCGATTTCGGAACGCAACAACAATCTCAAATATCAGCAAATTAATTGGGTTGTTGGCGGTACGGCTGGAACTTACCCCCTCGAAGCTAGTTTTTTGGATTTAGCCCATAGCAAAAAAATCAATATTCCCGAAACAATTCAAATTCTAAATCAAAAAAACGTAGACTTAATCCTACAAGAGAATGACACTAACTCAGCCAATCTAGAATATACCGATAAATCAACAGATTTAATATCTAAATATTGGCAAAAAGTAGGGCAGACAATCAAATACACTCTTTGGCAAAAACAGCCCAATTTTAGCGAAGTCTCGGTTTCGAATCTCAAATACTCGCTCAACCTATCTAACACACAAGCAACAAATATTTCCAAAAATTTGGCCGTAAAAATAGAAAATATATCTAGCCAGCCATGGGTAAACCCAAAAATAGTCACCCCAATTGACTTTGAAATCAAGACTTATAAGGGCAACATCGAATATAAAAATATAAGTAAGTCGTTTGGCGAACCAGCATTTTTGATGAAAGAACAAGGGATTAGTTATCAATGGAATAATAAAGATATTTTATTTGATACCGGAGTTGATACCGTAAAACTCTTTAGAAACAAGCAAGAGGTGTACAGTCAAAAAATTAAAACAGTAAGTAATGATGAATACCAAAAGCTTATTACTAATGCCAAATCCCAACCGTTGGAATTGGATAATAGCCAAATCGTAAACTTTGTAGGTAACTACGGACTTAGCGTTGCGGCAGTTCATATAAAGAGTAAAGTGCTTAGCGGCGGAGTATTGACAAGCAAGCAACACGGCAAACCAATAATATCGCAATACATATTCCGACCTCTGAACTCTCTAGCTCAATTTTCTAATTATTCTATGCCAGGGTATATTGGGCAACCTAATTGTCCAACCGAAGAAAATTATCTCTCGGGGGACATTATCGATCAATGGTGTGTTCAATACGCCCCTCAAATGAATCTCGATGGCTATGAATTTAAAATTAATCTCCAATACCAAAAATAAACCACCTTACAATGTCAAAAAACCTCTTCTCCTACCTCCTCATTGGAATTGCATGCGCAAGCGGAACTTTTATCTTGAGTAATTTACTCATTTTTGGTTACTCTAGACTGGGCGGGACTACTTCATCCCTAGTATTAGCTACTTGTTTTTTCGTGGCCTCAATTACTATGATACTGCCATCTTTTTGGCTCAACCGAAAAACTACTTTCGGGGATAAAAATCGTAAATCTGGTAAATTAATTACCCTAACTAAAGCTTACTCTATTTATATAATTTCGCCCATGGTTGCCAGTCTGGTAACTTTTCTACTCCAAAATACCTTTAATTTCGAAGCGAAAGATATATCAATTACTTGGCTTGGACTTAGTAACTACGATTTTAATTATGGTCGCTACTCATTACAAATTCTAGCAATTGGAGTCAGCGCTGTTGGCAACTACCTAGGTCAAAAACTTTGGATCTACAATTAAAAACATAAAAATACACAAACCTATGACTATTCAAAACACCAATAATCTCCACCAAGACAAACTAAATCCCCTAGATCGTTTCGCTTTCTCAATCACCTCACGGGTTGGAACGGTGCAATTTTTCGGTCTAATTTTTATATGGACTACTCTTTGGCTATCTTGGAATACCTTCGCTCCCAGTTCTCTGCGATTTGACCCATATCCAGCCTTTGTGCTTTGGCTGATTATATCCAACCTAATTCAGATTCTACTTATGCCACTTGTGTTGATCGCCCAAAACCTCCAAAGTCAGCGATCCGAAATTCGCGCCGAAAATGATTATCAGATTAATCTCAAGGCCGAGCGAGAAGTAGCCCAAATCCTCGAAGAATTAAACGAACAAAAAAAGCTATTAGAAACCATCATAAAATTGAGAAAATAACTAACCCAGTTTTTTTAGTTCTAGATTTCCGCAACAAAAACCAGCAACAAAAACCTCCCGAAACTGGGAGTAATTTTTTGTCATATTCTTATTTTTAAGTACTTATAGCTTTCCGGTATCAATACTCAAAGCCAGCTTCTTGTCGACCTTAGAATAATCTTCAGCGGATTCGATAACATCGGCGTTAACCTTAATACCTAGGGCAGTAAGCTCGTTTGCCAAAACAATAAACGAGTTTGGTAGGTTTGGTTGTACCATTGGCTTTTCTTTGACGATTGCTTGGAATGCGGTGTCGCGTCCTCGAACATCATCGGACTTAACGGTTAACATTTCCTGAAGCGCGTGAGCTGCTCCATAGGCTTCGAGCGCCCAAACTTCCATCTCTCCAAACCTTTGGCCTCCTGCCATAGCCCGACCTCCAAGCGGTTGTTGAGTAACCAAACTGTATGGCCCGGTACTTCGTGCGTGCATCTTGTCATCAACCAAATGATAAAGCTTGTTAAAGTAAATGTAACCTACTGTAACCGGCCGATCGAATTTTTGACCTGACTGACCGTCGAATAAATCAATTTTACCACTTCGATCAAACCCTGCGTTAACTAGTTCGTCTTGGATAGTTTCAATACTAATTTCGTTAAGCGGCTGAGTGACAGCGTAATCATTGTTCTTGTTACAAACTAGTCCGAGATGGGTCTCAAGAATCTGACCCATATTCATACGAGAAACTACCGATAGCGGGTTGAGTATCATATCAACTGGTCGACCATCCGGTAAGTACGGCATGTCTTCGACTGGCAAAATTACTGACACAACTCCCTTATTACCGTGGCGGCCCGACATCTTGTCTCCAGCCTTAATCTTTCGCGTTGTAGCAAGCCATATAATAACTCGTTTAACGACGTCAGTTGGCAGTTGATTTCCTTTTTCTCGACTTAGTGTCCTGACAGAAATCACCTTTCCGTTGAGACCTCGCTCCAAGTATAGAGACGAATCTTTAACATCTCGAGAATACTCTCCGAACAGTACTCGAATCAACTTATCTTCTGGTGTGAGTTCAACTTCGCCTTTAGGAGTGATTTTACCGACCAAAAGATCTCCTGATTCTACGTACGCACCGATATGAATAACACCTCCTTCATCAAGTTTTTTTAGTTTTTCTTGAGAGACATTTGAGATATCGCGAGTAATTTCTTCTATTCCAAGTCTTGTTTCGTGGACATCGCAAACCAATTCGTAAATGTGTGTTGAAGTAAATTTATCGCGCTGGATTAGCCGCTCCGATAGTACAATCGCGTCCTCATAGTTGTAACCCTTGAACGGAACGAAGGCTACGAGAGCATTTTGACCGATGGCAAACTCACTGTTATGGATACCAAACCCTTCGATTAAGACATCTCCTTTTTTGACTTTTTCACCAACGTGGACTTTGAGTTTTTGGTTAATTGTCGAATGATCGTTACTAATAACAAACTTAAGCCCTGAATATGTATATGTTTTACCATCATTTCCCTGTAGAACAACAGTTCTATCAGAAGACTTGGTAATTACCCCATCAACATCCGCTATTTCCATATAACCACTATCACGAGCAATGATACTTTCAAAACCTGTGGCAACATATGGATTTTCTGGCTTGACCAGTGGGAGTGCTTGTCCCTGCTGATTGGTACCAATAGCCACACGAAGTCCATCAGTTTGAGCTACAAAAGGAATCAAGCAAGTCGAGAGCGAAAGAATCTGCGTCGAAGCTACGTCTAGGAACTCAACCTCTTCAACCGATACTTGAACTGGATTATTTTCAACGCGAGCGCCGATGGCCTTGTCCAAAAATTCCCCCTTTTCATTTAGGCGAGATGTGAACTCAGCAATAGTGTATCGAGTTTCAACATCCGAACCAAGCCAAACTACTTCTTTAGAAACAAAAACCTTGACACTGACAATGATTTCTTTGGAGATTTCTTGCAGGCTCTCTAATATATCTTTTGTGATTAGCTGGCCTTCTTTGAGGACTTTTTTGTCTTTATAAATTATATCTTTGAAGGCACTCCTTCCAATCAATTCTTCATCGGTTACGGGAAGTGCTTTTTTGACCTTAGTGTAACAGGTTTCGAGGAAGCCAAGATGATTAACTCTCGAATAAACCGTCATGTGTAAATTAAGTCCAAAAGCAGGTCCTTCAGGCGTATTAACTGGGCAGATACGGCCGTAATAAGAAGGTTGAACGTCGCGAATATCGAATCCCGCCCGATCTTTGGCAAGTCCACCAGGGCCGGCAACTGTCATAAATTGCCGTTGATCCATCTCGGCAGAGACATTTGTTTGGTCCATAAATCGAGACAACTGAGACACATTAAAGAAATCCTCAACCATAGTTGAGAGTGGCCGCATGTTAATAAGCTGAGACGGCGTAAAGTTGGCGTTTTCACTAATTGTTAGCTTGTCTTTGGTATTTTTTACTACTCGACTAAGACCAGCTCGGAAAGTGATAGCAACCCATTCCCCGACACTTCTAACTCGTCGATTTGATAGTGAATCAAGTCCGTCTGGTTGACCTTGGTTGAGGGATAGGCTAATTAATTCCTTGATTACCAAGATAATCTCTTCCAAGTCAAAGGTTTTTTTGTGCTCGCCGTCAGCTCCAACTGGAGATTCGTAATTTAATCGGTTATTGAACTTATATCGACCAACTTTACCAAAATCATACTTGGCCGGATCTCCAAACAGTCCTTTGATATGCTTAAGCCCCTTATCGATGGAAATAATATCACCTGGTCGAATACGCTTGTAAATGCTGTTAACAGCTTCTGAGATACCGTAAGCAGTATCCTTATCAAGAGTAGACTGAATATAACTAAAATCTGGATGATTGTCTACATCAGTAAAAGCAGCAATAATGTCCGCATCTTTCATATCAAAAATTTTGAGAAGTTGAGTGAATGGGAACTTCTTTTTTCGGTCAATTCGGCAATAAATCACCTTGTCGGCGCCGACTACAAAATCTGTCCAAATACCTCGGGCAGGAATAACCTTGGCAGTATATTCAAAGGTACCCTTATCAACATCTCGAGTATAAATCAAACCAGGAGCTTTGACTAATTGACTTACTACAATTTTTTGCACTCCGTTAATGATAAAATTACCTTTTTTGGTCATCAAAGGAATGTTACCTGCAAAAACTTTTTGTTTTTTCTTTTCTTTGGTCTGTGTATTTTCGACTTGTACGTCGATGTAAAGTGGTGCACTAAAAGTTACACCACGCAAAAGAGCTTGCTGTTCAGTTAATTCTACATTTGGTTCGAGATAGTAACTAGGCCCTAAACTAACTCGAAGCCTATCGCTAGGGTCTTCGATAGTGCCAAATTCGGTTAAAATTTGGGGTAGTTCGGTTAGCCAGAATTTTTTGTATGATTCTAGTTGAGTCTTATTAGTATCAGGAATTTCGAACTCGCTTAGCTTAGTTCCAAAACTGTTTCGCTTAATCTTTGTAATAGCCATATTATTATCATTAATAATTGAATTTTAATCTTTTTGTCAAGCAAGTCTGCTCTAATTAGTTTGTTGTTAAAAACCGAAACTTAGTCTATAATTTTGGCAAATAAAACCCAAAACAAAAATAGAATGCTCCCCACAAAAACCTTTTCTAGCAATTGGATTTCACTCAGCCTTGTTTCATTAGTAGTATTAGGCCTAACATTAACCGTAGCAGGTCAATTCGGGGTCAATATGTTCAAGGGGAAGTTGCAATCTCAAATAGCCCAAACGACTCCTGCGTCTCAAAGTAGCTCCGCCGAAACTAAACCGCTACAAACTATCGAAATTGCCAAAACTGGTTCCAAAATCCAAACAATCAAAGACCAATACACCAGGGACGAAACAATAGTCGCTAACGGACTAGAAATAAAAATTCTCGATTTTAATAAATTTATCTACACTTCGACAATAAATCAAGTCCAGGAGTCCTACTGTGCCATTGGAGTAGAAATTTTTAATCAAAGTGATTCCGATGTTAAAGTCTTGCCCGATTTTGACTTTGAATTAGTTGATGGGTCTCCCTCCGGTGGAATTTTAATGACGGCCCCGCTGGTCAAGTCAATTGAAACAAAGCCAGCTCTAGAATTAGTGGAATTTGAAACATTTAAGCTAGCTCCCAAGAACATTTTTAGGAGGTCCATCCCTTTTACTTGTCAGGAAAATCCCCAATATCAACTAATCATCAAAACTACTCAATTCTTAAACAATCCCGAATTTAAGGTAGTTAATATAAAACTCTAATTTATTACCTGCTTGGCTTACCATACTTGGACGCTAGCGCGCTCGACGGTTCCAGTTGGCGCTGTAAATTTGTCCATGGAAGCTAACGAATCGGCTGGAATATTAGACGCCGTGGCGGGCTCGACCTTGACCGCATCTTGATATGCCATAAATAGCGACTGCCATATATTCAATAACTCCTCGCGAAAAATATAATTATCATGAGGTAGGTAGTAATATAGATCGTTCAAATGGGTTGCAAACTCAAATCTATTATTGATTATCTCCTTGTTGACTCGCAAAAAATCCAAACAAATTTCAATAGTTTTGAGCTTCGGAATGTTGCTGTTGATACTATTATTATGGGTCATTAATTGGCGATAAATTTGCTCCATGAAATATCTGGCCGATGGCTCAAACTGAGTATGGGTGTTGATGGGATTCTTAAACCAGCTGTCAATAAATTTGTTCCAGCGTTTGTCGAATTGCCTGGCGAAGTGTTTGAGGTCGGGATTGCAAGTACTGCTAAGGGCCGATTTGACCTGCACAGGAATTTTGGGCTTGAAGCCGAGCCTTGCCCGTAGTCCAATTCGCTGAGCGGTAATTGCGGGCTTTGACTGTGGTTTTTGATTTTGGGTTATAATCTCTTGGCGAAACTCCGCAAAAAATTTGAGGATGGAGAGT
The DNA here is from genome assembly GCA_014376695.1 of Minisyncoccota bacterium. Lineage (GTDB taxonomy): Bacteria > Patescibacteriota > JACMRA01 > JACMRA01 > JACMRA01 > JACMRA01. The sequence continues at coordinate 28,410 of JACMRA010000004.1, forward strand.
TTTTGGAGAGTGCTAAGATACCCATTTTGATAGAGTTTTTGCAGTTTTTGGACTAAGGTACATCGAACTCCTACCCCAGAAATCTGTCGCGTCTGATTATACAGCGTCCAGAGGTTATTGATATTCTTGAGTTGCTCGGATAAATTAAATTCACGCTTAATATGATAGGCCCGAAATAGGCCTAGTCGGCTCCGGGTAAGATAACTACCAAGTTTGCCAAAGAATTGATTATCGCCTCGCGCCTGACTAACTAGCCAATTGACCAAACTTTGCCAATTATTATCCAATTTGGTCTGGAGGTTATCGGAATTATTGTAACTAAGTACCGAGAAATCACGTCGAATTGTAGGCAGGTGGGCTAGATTTACCGGGTCGCCGTAGCTTAATTTATGCGAAATACTTGGCAGGAGAATCAAATGCGAATGCAACGAACTATCGGCCTTGTCATAAGACTCCAGCAAAACATCTTTGGAGATAATCCGGCTTTTTAGGATGACGACACTTTGATTAATTAATTCGTTGCCGGGCTTGATTGCCAGCCTAAGAGGTATTTTGACGACCGAAACATTTGCCAGTGAATTGACTGGTAAGGGTGTCGATTGGACTATTTTTTTGGATAGCTTGATCGGCGGGGTTTTGACTCTATCTCCTAACATATTTTACTCTATAGATTTATGATGATTGACGAAAATATCGAAAAGTAAGTATAGCTGTATTATAGATTGAAATACATAAACAATAACTAAATCCAAAATTATGTCAAATAAGTACGACTTACAAACACTCAAAAAAGCCATCCTGTTCAACGTTCGAGAGGTTCTGCCAACCGACCCTGCACAATTAGACAAGGAACTTGAGGTTCTAATCGAACAAGCCAACCTTAGCGGAGAGCCGATTAGGCATTATATAGGCTTCGAGGTAAGCGGGCAAATTCATATTGGTGGAGGATTTTTTCCGATGCTTCAAGCTGCCAAACTTCAGCAAGCTGGGGTCGAGATTATTTTGTGGATAGCCGACTACCATACTTATCTCAATAACAAATTAGACGGCAAACTTGAAACTATCAAAACCGCGGCCAGAGATTATTTTGGACCGACGATGAAGGAGTGTTTTCGAGCGGCCGGTGGTAATCCTGAGACTATCAAAATTCTTTATAACTTCGATGATTATCGCCAAATCAAAAACGACCAAACTTTCTGGGACTACGAATTTCAAATCGACAAAAAGCTGACTCTCAACCGTGTACTTCGCTCGATGAGTATAATGGGCCGAGACAGTGGCGGTGAGGTAGAGTACCAAATGACTCGATACCCTGGTATGCAATGCGCTGATGTTTTTTGGCTCCAGGCTCATATTTGCCAAGGCGGCCTCGACCAAAGAAAAATTTATGTCTCAGCCCGCGATCTTGCCTACACCATCGACCCAGGTTACCAACTAAAAATTAATAACAAAACGGTCAAACCAATCACTGTAATGTGCCCACTCCTATCAGGGCTTCTTCCGCCAGAAACTGACAATCAAGGCAATAAAACCGTGGCCAAAATGTCGAAATCCAAGCCCGACTCAGCCATCTGGGTTCACGACAGCCTATCAGAAATCCAACGCAAAATCAAAAAAGCCTACTGCCCAATGATCGATCCTAATTTGTCCCCAGAAGAAAATCAAACTATCCAAAATATGAATCCGATATTGGATTGGTGCCAAAATATGCTCTACCCCGCCGGTCAAATCATCCAAGTAACTCGACTTGACAAGTTCGGAGGCAATGTTGACTATACAAATTATGATAGTCTATACGAGGCTTATACATCAGGAAGTCTACACCCAATGGATCTCAAAAACGCAGTGGCCAGCAGTTTGTTTAAGATACTCAAGCCAATTTACGATTATACCGTGGCCAACCCAAAACCGCTTGAGTACTTGCTAAATATCAAAAAGTTGTAAATGAAATTTAAAATAAACTTCTATCGACAAAATAACTACTAATTATCCAAACTATGTCCATCGACCGAGCAACTCAAAAGCCAAGTGACCAAGCCAAACTCCTAAAACTGGAACAAACCTTCGACGATATTCAAACTCGTATTGATAAGGGTGGAGAAGTTCAAACCGATCTAGCAGAACAACTTCTAATTTCTTCGAGTCCGTTAACAAGTCAATTAACCGCCGCCCAAGTCTTTCCCGGAGGTCCAATTTCGACGGAAACTCTTCATTCAGATATTCAGACTAGTTTACAAAGAATTAGCTTATTATTAGACGACTCTGGCAATATAGAAAACATTCTCAAACTAGCTAAATTCGTTTCTGCTTGTGCCATTTCTATTGCAAGTGCCTACGTTGAACTTGTTACGGCTGAAGCAGGAAGGGACGATCTCTCAGTAAAATCCCGAGAAGTCATCCTAATAATGCGAATCGAGGAGGAGCTACTTAAATCTATAGAAGGTTATTTACAGAGTCAACAGGGACGCGAACCTCTCACTATCAGAGACCTCATTGACAAAATCAGACTTGAAAACATGCAGCTTGATAAAAATGCCATTCTCACGCTAATCACCCTATACCAAGAAGTTCTTTTTGGAAGATACTTTTGGATGCCCGCCGAGATACTTCACGGTCTAGAAAAACCAGACAATATCCTAATCCCACCAGTCCCGGACAGCATTAGAGTGGACTTTGACAATCTAAATACCTCCGTCACCGCCAGAGAAAATGACATTGCAGATATAGAAGAATCTACGCGTAAAATTCATTCAATCTATACCGGTCTACACGAGACATCTCAGCCGATACATACAAATAAGAGGGATGATAGTAATTTACCTAGTGCCCCAACTATTATCAAAGGACTAGAGGCGATTGCTGATTTACCAAATCTACCACAAAATCTAAAAAACGGATTAACTAAACTCTTGGCCAAAGTCAATAATCCGTCTGATATTGGACAGGCATTATACATTGATAAATTTTTCGGGCTATACAAACAAGAACTTACCGATGTTGTAAATTCGATTCTGTTACCGCAAGAAACTCTAAATCGATATATTTTGATTGCCCTCTCCATCCTAACAAGCAATTACGACAATTGGAGAAGCTTCGACGGTAAATGGTCTTCAAGAAGCTTTCTACCCATACTATCCCCACTTTTAAGATTCGCCAAAGATCATAAGCTCGGCCAATATCCAATGCAAAGCACACATAACAACACCGTAGAAGAGTCTTTCTATTTAAGGCAAATTAGAGCCTTGAGAGAATCTATCCGCGCACTCGGTAACGAAGTATGCAAGATCGACTCCTCAATCGCCAGTGCGATACTAACTGCCCTAAGCGAAACAGAGAGTCAAAAGACCATCTCTCCTAACGCTTTAATACAGGCTCTCGTAGACGCTATCCGAGATAATTTAATACCACCTACCCAACCAACTCCTAATCACACCGACTGAGTTCCTGGATGCCCTTGGAATAGCCATAAATCAAGCTAAAATACTGCCACAAGTGGAACAAATCCAAAATTAAGTACTAGTAGTTGATTAAAACCCGTACGTCCCTGGCAGATTTGCTGCATAACCTACATATTCATCATCACTTGTGGGGTCGCTACAAATTGATTGAGGAGCTGGAGCGGATTCAGCTGGCGAGCCTCCAAATTGTTCAAATTGCTTGCAGGGTAGCTTTAATACAAAAATCTGACCATCCGACGCTGGTTTAAAAATGATACTTGATGTATTTCCTTCAGTTACTTCTGCTAACATCTTCTCCCAAGCAGCTGCCCGAATTGCACATTTTATCGCGTTAGATATAACGAGACGTTTCATATCTGCAAAATTAGTTGGTTCCATGACAACCTTCCCGTCTATTACTGCTTCTTTATAAAATAACGTGTTTGCTTTTAAGTGTTTACAGTAACCACATTGGGCATTCCCTGTTTCATTAGTCATATTACTGATTACATAAAAAATAACTCGAGTTTTGTCAAACAAAAACCTACCCAACCAAATCCATAATCTGACCGATCTCCACTTGGCTCAAAGTTGGCTTGCAAGAAATAACAATGGTTGGGATATGATATTTGGACACGAGGCGACTGGCGATTAGACCAATAATCCCCTTACTAATACTTGACTCTATCCAAATCATCGGGCTACCGGTATGAACCTGGTTGATTGCCTCCTGCTCCAAATCGGCCAAAATAGACTTAACTTCGGCCTTGCGGGCTTGGTTAGTCTCTATAAGATCAGCCACATAATATTCGATAGTCGACGATACCTTGTAATCCGAGTGGGCAAACGGCAACAAATCATTATCTTGGGTGCCAAGCAGGCTGGCAATAGACTTGTAGGCGTGGGACATCCGACCCGAGCTGTTGAGAATTGGGGATAATGTGAAAGCGATATCTTGGCTAGAGAGGGTTAGGCCTGATTGGATTTTGGCCGTGAGCCCCGTCTGAGCCATCAGCTCGCTTAACCCAACAATACCGTGGTTACCGCTGGCCAATATCTTAAGTCCCGCCTTGACGAGCAGGCGATTGGTTGGATCGATGATGCTTTGACAGTCGGCCACGGTGCCAATGGCCACAAGCGGTAAAAAACGATTAAGACGACTAACACGAGACATAAAAAAAACTAATTATTTCGCCAAAGGGCTTTATGACCCAAGAAAACTGTCTGGGTGTGCGATCCTGTAAAACGGTTATCGATGTCGTTAGCTAACTCAAAAGTCGTAATTTCGCGGATTTCGTCGGCCATTTGACTGGCAATAGCTTGTCGCCAAATCAGATCGTAGACCTTAAGTAAGCGAGGTTCGATTGAGGATTTGAGTTGCTCTGGGCTAAGGAGCGGGTTGGTTGGGCGGATAGCTTCGTGGGCTTCTTGAGCGTTTTTGGAGCGGGATTTGTAAGTTCGGATGCCGTCAAAGTTATATTCTGGGAATTTATTATCGATGTAGGATTTGATGCTGGCCAGGGCGTCTTTGGAAATTGTTACGCTGTCGGTTCGCATGTAGGTTATTAAGGCCTGATTTTGACCGTTGATTTCTACGCCTTCATAGAGTTTTTGGGCTATTTGCATGGTGATTTTTGGGTTGAGACCGAGCTTGGACGAAGCGGCTTGCTGGAGAGTGGAGGTGATATATGGCGCCGTGGGTCTAATTTTCATTTCTTTGGCCGTTACGCTCTTGACCGTGTAGATTGGGTCAACTTCTAAATTGCCAATAATTTTGTGAACATTGGCTGTCCCGGAGATTGAAGCTTCAATTTTGGTTCCGCGGATGTAAGTTGGTCGCAAAATTATATCCTCTTCGTTGACATCTGGCTCGACTTCCTCGGCCTGCTCCTCACCAGTTGACTTAGTTGCCAAGTTGATTTGGACAAAGTTATTGCCATCGTTAATTGCCGTCAATATCAATCCTTGAATCTGAGAACTAATCAAATTAACTTCCCTAATATCGCTCTTGGGCGTCAGGCTAGCGTATAGCTTTTCTACGCCACTTCGAACTCCGAGCTGATCTAATACCGCAGCGTCCACCCCTTGTTTATCCATATAAGCTTGCAAACTAATCATAATCTTGAACTTGGTTGTCTTAATAGGTCTAGTAAACCAGAACGGATTGCAATTGTCAATCTTGACTAAATAGCTTATACTAAATAGTATCAGGTCAAACCTAATTAATATTGCATAACTAATAATTTATATGACATCTATGGAAATTATAAAGTCTCCCCGACAAAGCCAATCAATGACTCAGGATGCGTTTCGATCCCTTTTGGAGGGTTATTCAATGAAATACTTAAAGACAATAACTAGGATAGGTGGCCCACAAGCACCTGGTTTACTATACGAATTATTAAACCCAACGACCGAGATATCAGAAAGCTTACTCCAAGCCAAATTAGATGGTGCGGACACCAAAACTGGAATTTATCCCGTGCCGGATTCGGGTACTACGCATCATATGCTCCGAAGCGAACGAAGCCTAGTATCGTATTTAGCAGCCATTTGTGGATTTATAATTAATACTAATGAGGAGCCTAAGAGCAAAGAAATATTGGATGGTGATTTAACAGATGGTTTGGACGAGCCATTTGAAGTTATCGCCATCGAAACAAAAAAAGCTCCCTTAATTATAAACCTAAGTGAACTAATCGTATCAACCTCTCTCGCCTATGAAATAAAAAGCTCTCCATTTGTTCCCTTACTTCTTCAACGACTACAGAAAAAGCCGTTAGTAAACAAAACTCAAAGCACCGTAGACAAAGCGATAGCTGATTTGGGTCAAACCCCACCTCACATAAGCAAGCAAGTTCTACCTAATCTCTTACGGCTTTTAATTGAGGATGGGACGATAGAATTAGCTAATTTGGTCGAGGGTCAAACTTTACCAGGCTTGCTGGCAAAAATTAAAAAAGACTCGCCAAAAATTAAAAAGTTAAATGTTCCTGCCCAAGAACCTAAAGATGCAACAAGCAAATTAAGCAATCCTTTTGATTCAGATCAAGAAAAAGTTGAAAAAGTTCCAATCGACCTAAAAACAGCGATTGAATATATTAAATCTAATTTTAATATTCTAGATCCTATGCTTCTAGGTTTGTTAAGACCTGTGTTCGATAGCCCAAATACACTAAAACAGTCTCCAATTACAACAAAGGCCCAGCAAAATAGTCTCAGTCGTGAATATCCAACTCCCTCCATCACTAAACACAGCCTCCTCCCCGCCTTGGTTTATCTCGTGAAAAATGGTTCAATAAACATCAAGGAGATTGATTCAGCAGATGAGAATTTAAAAGATAAAATCGACACCCTCTTAAAAAGTTTTAATCTCACATCCAAAAAGCTTGCTAAAGCCCCCAAAACCGAAAAAATTGCTACCCTTAATCAGACTCCCTCAAACCAAGGTGTAAAAGGCATGCATAAAAAAGAAAACCCACATCAAATAGTTAGGGTAATTAAGTCGAGATATCTCTCAGCATCGCAACAGCAACCAAGCGCTCAAACACCAAATTTACCCGAAACCAAACCAAAAAGTCCAATACTTTTAAATAGGAAACAACAACTAAATGACTGCATCGGCCAATTACAACCAGTTAATTTAGGGGTGTTAGCAAAACGAATGACCCAAAAGAATAACTATATAAATCCGGCCACTAAAGAAGAGTTGGCCAGGGGCAAAGAAGCTGAAGAAAAAATAGTGGCAATTCTTAAGGGAATGAATATCACTGTAATACCGACGATCCCGGGTTCTCCCGTAGATGAAGCTAGTGGTGATATTATAATAATGCTTATAATTCCTAATTCCGAAAAGATCCCACCTACGAAACGTTCCGACAGGGGGTGGCTATCTGGGGCTGCACTATTAACCAAACTTAAAGACTCTCAATCAATTGATTCGAATAAGATTCCCAAAATTGAACTAGATAAACTTTATGCTATATTTCAAATCGATGTGACCTCAGGGAAAATTGGAATTGAGAGGAAGTTTAAAAAAGCAGTATCCGACGGCCTTCGGGACGGTGTCGATTATCGTAAGTCACTGTGTATAATCGCCCCGTCAGCTAGCGATAAAACAACAAAAGAAAACCTCCAAGGTTTGATTAATCATGCCAGGGCTTCAATCAATGAATCGTTACATAGTTCCAACTAGCCGCCAGTTTGCCAAAATAACAGAACTCATCTTAAATATTGTCATATAGAATACCGCTCGCTCTATGACTCCACAGCTCACCAAAACCATCGCTAACATAATAACTTCTAATCTAATTGCCCTAGCTACAAAGCTAGGCCGGCCACTAGAAACCCTGCTTACCAAAAGCCAATTAATCGAATTAGCCCAGCTATTCCAAGACCAAAGTATCAATAATCAAGGACTGCAAGTGGCCATCGAACATTTAATCGCCAATCCGTCTGACACGGTAACCAGCACAGTAAAATCGCTCAATCTAATGCAGGTCAATGACGAATCAGCTCTAATTGGCTACGTACAAACAGTAATTAATAACAGCCCCAAACAAGTCGAAGAATTCAAAGCTGGTAAGCTAAATATTATTGGCTATTTAGTCGGGCAATGTATGAAAGAGTCCAACAAATCAGGTAATCCAGCCAAATTCAAAGAACTTCTTGAAAAAGAGCTAAGCTAAAAATGCCTGAAACCAAAAAAATCAAACTGGGCATTATAGGCTGTGGCAAGCACTGCGGCGCTCATCTAGTGGCCCTGCAAGAGTTAAGTCATCTATACGAAATTACCGCTCTTTGTGATATAGATCCAACTAGAATAGAAACCACAGCCCAAACTCTCGCAAATAGCTCCCAAATATTCCAAACAACCGATTATCAAAAACTTATTGACAACCCAAACGTGGAGGCCATAATTATCGTAACCCAAACCGTAACTCACCTTGAGATTATAGAATATGCAATCCAAGGCCAAAAACCGGCTCTAACCGAAAAACCGCTCGGCATCAACCTCGAACAAGTTGATAAAATAATCCAGTTGGCCCTTACGCGAGGTAGTTTGGTAATGCCGGCTCTAGAATATCGACATAGTGCGGCCTTTGGTAATCTCTACAACTATATCCAAAGCAACAAAATGCAAGGGACTCAATTTATATCTTGCAGCGAACTTCGGGATAACTTTTTTTTGCCGTGGTTCTATGACAGCCGACTATCTGGCGGGGCGGTTAACGATAAGCTAATCCATATTATAGATCTGATTACAATAATATTTAGTCCGTCAAGACCGATTGGCGTTTATGCTCTTGGCTCGCAAGACAGGTTCAAAACAGGTTCCAAAATCGAAGGATTATTTGAGCAAGAGCACGATTTGGACTACAACGATACGGTCGACAATGCAATGATAATTATCGAATTCCAAGACGGCAAAAAAGCTAATATCGCTTTTAATATGACACACCAAATGCCGGTTGAGGGTATGAGTATCACCGTAACGGGTACCAACGGACACTATTGCAAGATTGATAATTTGGATACTAGCGATCTGATTTTTAGTCACAATTTTGATGGGGTTGTTGGTAGTTATCAGCTCGACAGTCCAGATGATATTGATATTAACGGTATCTTGCACCCAGGAACAAAAAGAATGTATCAACTCTTTGCCCAGATGCTTGCCAAGGATGACAAAAAGGCTTGTAATTGGCGACAAATTCGAGATGCCCACAGTATAACCATGGCAACTAAACTATCAATCGAGGAATCGCGACGTGTGGATATCGAGTCCGAATTTTTTAATCCCGAAATCGAAAATCTCTTGAGTGAGTTTGATAAGCCCGTTGAAGTCAACTACCCTGAATACCCGTTAATTCCCATCCACACCAACTCCAAAAAAATCCTACGACGTAACTGGCTAAGAATTCTGCGACACCTCCCACTGGCCAAGCGTATAAAATCCGAAAAAAATATCCTCAGACTAAATCAAGACAATATCTCCCAGCTGATTACAATTTTAACCCAGTCCTCGGCCTACAACCTAGACAAAAAACAAGACCTAATTCTTCAGATGAACTTGCCCTATTCATCGATATTTATAAATATTCAAGATGGTGATATCAAGATAACTAAACGCCTCCTAAATTCCAATACCCCGAAGATTAATTTTAGCCTCAACGAATCTGGCTATATTAACTTTGCCACGGGGATGTCTATTAATAGACTGTATGTCACAAAGCAACTCCAGGTTAGTGGCGATGTACAGGTCGCTCGTGAGTATCAGCATTTTTTTAGTGATTTACTTGCAGAGATCCGACAATTGATTAAAGTCCAAAAATAATCTATAAAGCTTCTATGTCCAACCAAAAACCACTTACCCCCCGCAAACTAAGCATAATTCTAGCCATCTTATTTGGGATTTTGGCATTAGGACTCTTTGAACCGCTTCGGCTAGTGTTTGCTGGTGAGTGGAAATTACAACAACAGTTTAATTGGTTCAATTTTAAGGATTTACCGCCGTTTAACAGTGACCTATTTCACGATTTGCCGATTGGTATGATTAGTCTGAGGTTTTATTCGCTGCTGATGCTGGCTGGAATTTTGGCCGGTTATGCTTTGACTACTTTTTTGGCCAAGTTTCACTTTATCGCCTCTACGATTATTGACCGGCTTTTGATTGGAGTGCTTGTCTCGGGACTTGTTGGAGCAAGGCTTCTGTTTGTGGCTTTCAATTGGGATCAATTCTCCGCTGATCCGCTCAACGTGGTGATGACTATTCAGCAAGGCGGCTTAGCTATTTTTGGCGGGTTTATTGGGTCTGGATTGTATTTGCTTATGTACACTAAGCAGTTTCGATTTAATTTTTGGGAATTTCTTGACATTATAGCCCCTGGGGTTTTATTGGGGCAAATTATCGCCCGCTGGGGGAACTTTTTCAATTACGAAGCCTATGGCCCTTCCACTTCGGTTTTTTGGAAGATGTTTGTACCCGACATTGCCAATATTACAGCCAATATTAATCAGCGATATTTTCATCCTACGTTTTTGTACGAGATTATTCCAAACTGCTTTTTGCTTATTGGTATTTTGGCTATTTATACCTCACTAACTCGCAAACGCTCTGGCTTAGTATTTGCTATCTGGGCTGTTGGTTACGGGGCGATTAGATTTGTTGTTGAGTTCTGGCGACTAGATGCTCTCAAATTCAAATTACCCGCCCCTATCAATTACGGCGTATTCGAATACCCTAATTTTTTGGTTAGTCAGGTTCTAGCCTTGGTTCTAATAATTTTTGGCCTAGTAACTTACTATTATCGCAGCCGAGTCTTCTTCAACAAAAAAGGACTACAAGAAATTAGATAAGACCAGTTAGATGTAATTCTTGACTTTTTGATAGATAGCTAATACAGTTTGGTTATAATAATATGCTCAGCCTCGCCCACTCCCGCCAAATCTGGAAAACCGCTTTTTTGCCTATTCTTGACCTCTCAAACCTCCTTTTAGCTGCCGCTCTTGCCTACTGGATCCGTTACGATTTACTCGAAAGCACGTTCAACCCCGTCAAGCGGATTTTTGGCCAGCAATATGTCTGGTTATCTTGTATCGTAGCAATTGCGATTATTGCAATTTGGATAATTATGGGGGTGTATCGAGTCTTTAATAAGCCGACTCTTTGGCAAATCATTCTCAATACCAATATTGGAGTTTGGCTGGCCATGTTAGGTTCGATTACGTATCTATATTTCAACGAATATATTCGAGCTAGTTTTGAGACGGGTGGATTCGATGTTTCACGATTTATTCTCGGGGTTGTTGGATTTTTGGCTATTGGAACAGTCTTATTGGGTCGCTTAGCCGCCTGGTATTTCGAAAAATTGTTCTATATTTTTTGGCCGCGCGCGCGTACGCAAATCGCCCTTATCGGCAAACAGAATTTAGACTTAATTAGCGAATTATCCCGCCGAGAGGATATTAGCAGAATCCATAGCTTTACCAAGCTTAGTACTGATAGCTTTACTCAACTCCAGGATCTAATTTTTGCGGGCAATCTCAGCGAGATTTATCTATGCTCACTCAATGACTCCGAATTAGAATCGGAACTGGCTCTGCTGGCCGAGCGACACAAAATCCGCTTTGTTTTTAGTCCTCAAGGCTACGAAATTCTCAAGGCTTTCAAAGTTCGACCCCTCCGGATACGCGGCATGTACTTTTTTGAAATGTATTACTCGGCCTTAGAAGGTTGGCCAGTAGTTGGTAAGCGGGTGTTCGATTTGCTAATTTCGCTTAGTTTTATCCTTATTTTTGGTTGGTTATATCTTTTACTAGCCTTGGCAATTAAACTGGACTCTCCGGGCAATGTCTTCTATTCGTCTGAGCGAGTTGGTCCAAACGGGCAAGTTTTTAAGATGTTTAAGTTTCGCAGGTTTAAGTCAGAATATTGCACCAGCGAACTAGATCCCAAAGCCAAAAAAGCCCTCGAATACGAGCAAGAACTCATCAAAAAAGGCGGTAAAGAAGCCGACCGAGGAGCCTTATACAAGATCAAGGACGATCCTCGTATGACCCGAGTTGGCAAATTCTTAGAACAAACTTCTCTGGATGAAATTCCCCAATTCTTCAATGTGGTACTTGGCAGCCTCTCCCTCGTCGGGCCACGGGCTCACCAGCCACGCGAAGTCAAAAAATACACCAAATCCCAATACAAAGTCCTCAATATCAAACCCGGTATCACCGGCTACGCCCAAATCAACGGCCGCTCGGATCTAAGCTTCGAACGTGAAGTTCAGTACGATACTTGGTACGTAGAAAATTGGAACTTTTGGCTAGATGTTATAATCCTAATCAAAACCCCGTTGATTATCCTATTTAAGCGGCACGGGAATTAAACATAGTCAGATGCTGCCCTAAGTAAAAAGACTTAAATTTACGGATCATTGGTAAAAATCACTTGTCAAATACTGATTAGTGTGTTTTTATACTATGGATGTGCGCCAAGATTTGGGGGAGAGTTTCATGAAATTTAGTTTACCGTTCTTGTTATTCTTGTCGGTGATGGTGGCGTTGTCGGTGATGTTGGCCGGCTGCGACGAGCGATATCCTCGCCCTAGACCTACGCCCATCCCCAGTCCAATCTCAAAAGTGATCATTCCAGCTCGCTGAAAAGTTAGTTAAAATATGGCATCTATGTAATTATAGGTGTCTTTTGTTTTGTCTAATCATACAGCCCCCCCCCCAGCTCCCTAATCACTACCGTACTCTCATAAACATCCAACAACTCAATAAAAAATCTGTATGGAATTGCAATCCGTTGCCTAGTTAAGGTATTTCCTTGATAGCGTTCGAAGTATAAGTCAACTCTATTCGAAGCCAGTGGCCTAGATTTTTGACAATATCAGGGTTGAGATTTTGCTTGTTTAAATACTTATTTTAAGTAGATTAAGAGTCATAGCAAAAGTATAAAGTATAAGGTGATGGTTATGATTTAGGGGTTCTATAAAGAAGTCAAATTTCTGATTAACAGTTGAATAACGGTATAATTATTGTATTTTTGATATTTTTTTGTATTCGGAATATTTCAAATAGCTAACTTCGGTTAATTGTTTGGTTTTACCGAACCTAAAATCTATCTCAAACGCGGATAAACTTCCCAGCTTAATATAAATTTTTTGCAATATGATTAATCATTATAAAATACTCTTTAGGTATGTACTCACCCTTTCGTACTCTTTTTAGTCTTATAATCAATCCCTTGCTTCTCTTCGACTATTTCAATTTTAGTAAGGATTGTCTCGATTTTATTCTTTCTAACCTCGTCAAAAGTCATAGCAAATAAAGTATTCATATAAAACAATTTGCCATTAAAATCTTTTTCACACCAATCTTCTAAATTATGCTCCGGTGTATTATTATCAAAATCCAGAATATATGAGTAAGAACAAAAGGTTCCGTTCTTATAAAAATCTCCACCGTCAGCAAAGTAGTGTAGTTCTTTTTTTGGTTTTAATAATGAGTACAATATTTTATATAACCAATTAGCCCCAATTACGAAAGTATAACTTGATTAAAAACAGATAACAAAATAGGGGTATAAACCTATGATGAAACAAGAATATACCCCTAATCAAATTACTACCCAAACAAATGATATTACG
>JACMRA010000005.1 GCA_014376695.1 Minisyncoccota bacterium
CTAACATCAAAGATACAACCAACTTTGTTATTACAACTGATGCTAACACTCCAGCTCGTTCTACCTTCACACTAACTCCAACTGACACCAGTGGATTAACTGGAACTCCAGGAACTTGGATTATTAACATAATTGATCCAGTGATCAATATCACTAAGAACTGTCTAGTAGCAGGTACCACAAATACTTGTGCTACTCAAAAGCCAGGAGACAAAGTAACTTATGTCATCAAAGTAATTAATGGCACCTCAGCCGAACTTAAGGACATCACGGTTACTGACGACTATGACCAAAGCCGACTAGAAGCAATTAGTAATATCAATCCAGCCGCTAACAAGCTTGATACTGATAATGGTATTATCATCTGGAACTTCGCTAAAATGACTTCTGGTGAAGTCAAAGAACTTCGGTTCGATGCCACAGTCAAGATGAATCAAACAAACACAACTATCGAAAATATCGCTAATGTCAAAGCCGAAGGACTTCCACTAAAAGAAGCCAAAGTCAGTTTTGATGTAGTGGCCCGACCTGATATGGGCATTAGTAAGACTTGTGTCTCCCCCGTATCAAACAAACCATGTGCACAATCCGAACTCAAGGCTGGAAACATTGTTAACTACACAGTTACCGTCAAGAACACAGGAAATGCTGCCGCAACTAATGTAAAGGTTAGTGATGACTACGACCAAACCAAATTAACCAATATCACCAACATTCTCCCAGCCGCCGCATCTGTGAATATTGAGGCTGGAATGATCAATTGGAATCTTGGCAATATGGAACCAAACGCGGTTATCGTCTTAACTTACCAAGCGACAATTCTTAATAGTGTTGTCAACGGTGACAAAGTTGATAATGTAGCAACTGTTAGTGCCGATGGTATCCCACCAAAGTCCGCTAACACCATCTTCCCAATTTTGACTCCACAAGTAACCCTTATGGCTCCTGTAACTGGAGGTGTAAGTATATTCGCTGCTTGGGCAACTGTAATATTTGGCGGATCTGTCGCTTACTACCTACATTCCAAAAAGAATAAGTACGGAGCAGGATTCACCCCAAATCGAACTAGCGAAGAATAACCTATTTCTACACGAATAACCAATTCGGCCCTTGATTAATTTCAAGGGTTTTTTGATGGGGTAATTATTGCTTGACATTTGTATTTATCTATGCTATTATTTGAATGCATATCTTAGCTTAAGGAGTCAAATAGATGGAAACCCTACGATTGGTCAAATTCTTCGTAGTCTGGGCTTTCTTGGCCCTTTTATAGACTGCACTAAGCTCTCTGGAATTTTTGCCCGTAACACGGCAACCCAGAGACTTAGACTAACCATTTTTCTCACCCTAAAGGTGAGTTTTTTGTTTTTAATTTTACCCCACCAAAAAACCTCTTAGAATAGAGGCAGTTTATGTAGTTGGGACGTTGGAATGAGATGCGATTGCATAGGGCCTGTCGGGTGCCTATCGGCCGGCGATGGCTGGGGTGTAGGCATCTACTAGACGATTGAGGTAGTCTTGAGAATCTATCTTAGTCGAGGAGACTTTGTTTAGATGCGTCAAGCTGACTAGTCCGTGAACATTGGCCCAGATCAATTCTAAGCACGACTTGGCACTGTCGGTGGATGGTTTGATTTTTTCTACTAGGAAGTTGTAGACTCTGTTGGCTTGTTCGGAGCTTACGTTGGTTTGGTCGGTGTAGTTTTGACCGTACATTGCGTGGTAAATAGCTGGGTTCTCGACGCCAAACTTGTAGTAGGCTTCGCAGTAATTGAGTAACTCGGTTTTGAGGTCTCGATCGTCAGATTCGACTGCGGCGCTGAGTTCGGTCATTAGTTTGTCATAACCTTCGTTGGCTATCAAATATATAATCTCAGCTTTGTCTTTGAAATGGGAGTAAATAACTGGTAGAGAGTAACTGATTTCGGCGGCAATCCGTCTAATTGTAACACTGTTCCAACCTTCTTTGATGGCAATTCTTTTGGCCACGGTAAGGATTTTTTTCTTTAAAGCTTCTTTTTCTTTTTGTCTCCTGGTGCGAAGTAGTGTTGATATCGGCATAACAAAATTAGTAAGTTAAAATAATTAGTATATGATATTCTTAGAAAACTTTTTTTATATTGTCTAGTATTTATTCTATTGATATAAGTTTTTGTTTGGTTTTATCATCTAAATAAGTAATATTTATCAAATTTTATTTAGTCAAGTTTTGACAAAAGTCCAATAATTCGGGAACCTACTATTATTAACTCAGCCTACGCTTTTATGACTCAAAACCCCCTCAAAAACCACCAATACATTATAGCTGACCATATTAGGCCAATATGCTTCATTGTGGCAGACGGAGTCCTTCCGAGTGGCAAAGGTCGCGGATACATCCTCAGGCGGCTTATGCGACGCTTAATGGCCTCTAGCCTTGCTCTGGGAATCGATATTAAACAAGATGAGTATTTTGCTGAGTTGGTTGATAATATTGTCGAGGTCTATCGGGGAGTTTATGACGAAGTTGGGGCGTGCCGAGAAACTATTGTTTCTATCTTATTGCAAGAATCCGTAAAATACCAAAAAGCTATTACCACCGGCGAAAAAGAATGGGCCAAAATCTTTAAGACCGGTCAAGTTAGTTAATATGGCCAAATACGATCTTGAGCAACAGTTCTTGAAAGAATATAATCGGCTTAACCCAAATCAAAAGCTAGCCGTAGACACGGTGGAAGGCCCCGTTATCGTCAACGCGGGACCTGGAAGCGGAAAAACCCAAATCCTAGCTCTTCGAATTGCCAATATCCTTCGAAAGACCGATACAAATAGTCGCAACATTCTTTGTTTGACCTTTACCGATTCAGCCGCGGCCAATATGAAAGAGCGTCTTTACAAAATGATTGGGGCCGAATATACAAAGCTGAATATTTTTACTTTTCACTCTTTTGCAACTGATATAATTGCCAAGAACCCAAGTAGTTTTTTTGGCGGTAATAGCTTTACCCCGATGGATCCAATCACGGGCAACCAAATCCTCAATGCCATCTTTGATATTATCCCCTATGGCAACCCGCTTTTTGGCAAGTATCAAGATAGTTATACCTATATCAAAGACACCAAGTCCCAAATCAGCAATCTCAAAAAAGCTGGTATTTCGCCCATGGAGTTCAAGGCCCAATTGGTAGAACTCCAAGAGTTTTATATTCGAATTAATCAATTGCTTGGATTTTTCGGTGGGCGAGTTACTGCCAAAATGTATAATAATATTCAACAATTGGTAACTGAGATTAACGAGATTGATACACCTACGCCCATTAGTAGCCCGTCGTATCAATACAAAAAGCTTCTTCTTGAAACTCTTAGCCCGCTTTTGGTGGAGTCGGCAAATGACAAGCCAAGTACAAAGCCTCTGACCGAGTGGAAAAAAAGATTTATTATCAGTCTATCGGAGACCGAAATAGTCCTAAACGACACTCAAATCATCGGCAAAAATTTGGCTGTGGCTGATATTTATCAATCTTACCAGAATAAATTGTGGGAGCTTGGATTTTTTGACTTTGAGGATATGTTGGTCGAAGTCTGCAAAACTCTCGCGGATGAGAATAATTTTTGGCTCAAAAGTTTCTTGCAAGAACAGTATCAATATATTTTGATTGATGAGTTTCAAGATACCAACGGTATTCAGCTCAAATTGGTTAATTATGTAATTGACAGCGGGCTAGAAAACCCCAATATTATGATAGTTGGAGATCCAGACCAGGCTATCTTCAAGTTTCAAGGCGCCGGACTGACTAATCTGAGCCAATTTAATCTCAAATACCCCAAAGCCGAGATAATCAATCTAGTCGATAACTACCGCTCGCACCAAGCAATACTTGATCTGGCTCACGGACTAATAGAGAATAGTGGACAGAGATTGGGTAACTGCCAAAAGCTGACTAGTCGGGTTGACTGATTAGGTATCGTGTGGTATAGTTGGGACATGTCAGATAAGTTAGAAATAAGAAAACGACGCCCGTTTCAGACTAATATGGGGGGGGGTTATATCGGACCGAGGCTTTAAATTTGAGGAAATACCTAAATTAAGAGTGAATCTGGGATTAGCCTATGATAGAATTAAGAAGCTGTGGGGAAAGCTAGGTTCTGATAACTTAGAGATAACACGAGAGGAAGCCGTTGGCATAATGACAAGAATAGATCCATCTATTCCGGAAGAGGCTCATATCGCGAGTCGAGACTGCCAAGGCACGTCGCTTACTTTGAAAAATCTCGAATCTGTCACAAATGGCACTGTGACTCACGAATTAATCCATACCATCGCAATACACAATCAAACAACTCGAACAGATTTGATCTTATTAGGTGATTTCGAGGGTGTAGAAAGAACCATAAAATTAAAGCGAAAAGTCTCACAGGTTGGTATTCGACTAGAATCTTGCGATACAATACAATTTGGCAACTTCGCCCAAAATAAAGAAGTCTATGAAGATATTGTTAACTTATTAAGTTCAAATCAATTGCCAAAAATAAAAGAGAAATATCCCACTCAATATCATATATTGAACAATTTCTTTGATCAAAAACCCGGCAATAAAGAAAAATTTATGCTAGGTATTATCCAAGATTGGAATTGGTGGGATGAGGATATTCAGGGTTTTGGAGTGCAATTTCAGATGGAGCATTTCAACGGGAATTTCAATGAGGCAATTACTGTTTTGTTGACTATTTTTGCAGACAATCCCAGTGGTAACTTTGCTCTACCGACCAAACAATACACCGATGCTGGCTACCATCACGAACCGTGGATGCAGGCGCTGTTGAATAAATACAAAAAATTAAATAATTCAGATCGATTAGAATTAATCAAGTTACTCCACAAAGCCATCACCACTGAGCATCCTACAGTTGAGTTTGAAGATATTAGCTATAAACTAGCCTCAAAATACTTTCTGGAAATCGACAATATAGAAAGTCGGGGAACTCATAGAAATAATGGCGAGTTTATTGAGGTACCAAAAGAAATGATTTTTAGTAATAATTTGCTAATTGGAGTATTTGCGAGTTCACTCATAATGTTTGGATTTGGAATGGCTAAATGGGATAGTCGTGGTCAAATAGAGCAATTAGAAAATCAGATAAAACAGGAGAGGTTAGATAGGAATGACACTAACTCGTTGCCTCCAATTCTTAGATAACACCTATTTAGTTGTGTTTAGAATATTATTTGCCCACCTTTCCCCTATAAGTCGCAAGGAACAGCCCGCAAAAAACTAAATACTGGCCGAGGAGTACCCAGATTTTGTAGGCGGTTGGGACATTTAGGGCGATTTGGCTGGACGTGATTATTAGCCAAGCGGTGATTGCCAGGACTTGAATCTTAGAAAATCCGTAGTCAAGCAAGCGGTGGTGCCAGTGGGTTCGGTCCCCCTTGAGTATACTGCCAAGAGACCCCGATTGCAAAAAGCGAAAAAACATCACCAGTAAAATGTCTAAGACAAACCAGCCAAGGGTAATTCCTATTGTGGCAACTTTGGCCCCAGCCAGCAATGAAAATATCCCTATAAAATAACCAATAATGGTTGAACCTCCCTCGCCGAGATACTGACGGGCAGACGGAAAATTACTCGGCAAAAATCCGATCAAAGACCCGGCCCCGCCAATTGATACTAAAGCAATAAATGGCTGATTGACGCTAAGACTTAGAGCAACTCCGGCAATGGTCAGCAAATTAATAATCCCGACGCTTGTTACTAAGCCGTCCAAACCATCCAAAAATTTGGTGGCAACGAGGCAAATCCCAACCCAACCAAAGGCCAAAAAATACTGTAACCAGTCAGTAATTGCCAGTTTATCAAACGGATAAGCAAAATTCTCAATTTTAACACCACCAACAACAATAGCAATCAATAATCCAACAAAAATCATCGGAAAATAAATCTTCGGGGAAAGTTCAAAAGCATCGTCAAGGCACCCAGCCAAATAGATAATCAAACCACCGATTAATATGTAAATTAGCTTGAACGGATAAAAAAATCCTTGATGCAAGAAAGTAGAATACCCAAACCAATTAAATTTGACCTCAAGCCAAAGGCCTACCAAGGCCATAATAACTACCAAAAAGAAACCGAGGCCACCAAAAAGAGGAACTGGCTGCTTTTGAGATTTGCGGTCGGGGTGGCTAAGCGGGTTGTCAGTCAATTGATACCTAAGAGCTAGTATTCGACTTATTCGACTAATTATATAACCTATAATTGCACTCACAATTAGTGTAATTACCAACAAATAGAGCATAGTTAGACGGCTAGATTCTTGACTTTGATGATTTTCTCGATTTCTAGGCCTAGTTCATATAATCGGTCTTCGCACAGTTCAGGAGCCAAAAGTTGACATCCAGCTGGGAGCGGTAACTCTGACTGAGTATTTTTGAGGAGTCCCATTGGCACAGTCAATCCAGGGATTTTGACCGGATTAATCCCGCAGGTAAATACATCGGAGAGGTACATCTTGAGCGGGTCGTCAGTTTTGGTTCCGAGAACGAAGGGAAATTCTGGAGTAGTTGGAGTCAGCATTATATCGCACTTTTGGAAGGCTTTTTGAAAATCTAACCTGGCCAATTCACGGACCTTTTGGGCTTGGTTATAAAAGGCGTCGTAATATCCAGCCGACGAGGCGTAAGTTCCAATCATAATCCGTCGCTTGGCTTCCTCGCCAAAATACTTGGAGCGGTGATCAGTGAACTGATTGGCATAAATAGATTCTTGTTTGGAGTATCTAATGCCATCTACTCGCTCAAGATTGGAGGCTACTTCTACGCCCATAGTCATATAATAGACTGCCACGGCGTACTTGGTAAGTGGTAAATCAATTTCTATAAGTTTGTGACCAAGCTCCTTAAGCTGTAACAAGAGATCTTGCAGTGATTCATAGATTGACGGATCAACGCCTTCTGGTTGATAAAATTCCTTTGGGATACCGATTCGCATTGGGTGGATAGACTTAGTGACCGCGGTGGAGTGTCTGTGCGAGATGTTTTGCTTGTTGATAATAACCTCTAATTGATCTATTAAGTCGACAGATTCAATTGTCGTTTGATCATTGGTATCAATCCCGGCAAGTACCCTAGTTACTAATAAGTTATCATAAACGGTGTTTGTAAATGGACCGACTTGGTCAAAACTACTGGCCATCGGCATTACTCCCCAGCGACTAACAAGACCGTAAGTTGGCTTGAGACCAACCACATCGCAAAAACTAGCTGGCTGTCTAATGCTCCCACCTGTATCAGATCCAAGCGAAAACACCACCTGACCTGAGGCCACGGACGCCGCCCCTCCAGAAGAACTCCCGCCAGCTGTTCGAGTCAAGTCGAAAGGGTTTTTGGTGGTTCCGTAGGCTGAACTCTCGCCGCTACTTCCCATTGCGAATTGATCCATATTATTTATTCCCATCACAATACCCATAGACTGATTAATTCTATTGTACACAGTGCTTGAATAAGGGGCGATATAACCCTTGAGAATATTCGAGGCCGAAGTAAATTCCAATCCCTCAATCAAAATAATGTCCTTGATCCCATACGGTATCCCAAAAAGTGGATATTGCTTAATAATACTCTCAAAAGTCTGACCGCTCTCGAGTATATCTTGACAGTTATTGGCTTGCTGGCTGGCCAAATCTTCGGTTAATCTCAAAAAACTATT
Organism: Minisyncoccota bacterium; assembly: GCA_014376695.1. Taxonomy (GTDB): domain Bacteria; phylum Patescibacteriota; class JACMRA01; order JACMRA01; family JACMRA01; genus JACMRA01. The sequence goes on from JACMRA010000005.1 coordinate 7,683, forward strand.
GAGCTTGGGATTAGTTTCTTTAATCCGATTATAGAAGAACTGAACAACTTGAATTGGGGTGGCTTTTTTGGTCTGGTAGAGGGCGTGTATTTCTTGGATAGTTGGACGCTTAGATATCTTGAACATAGCAATACTTCGGTTTTGGTAGCGGTTTTGGTTATATAGAATATATAGACATTTATGCCAAGGGTTGTCAATTTGAACATATATCGTTGACAACACGCTAATTTAGGGTTAAGATATGTAATAATTAGGTCACTTATAATTACCTTAAAAATTATTCACAAAACCACTGATTATGCCCTCTAATAACTTTTTTAATATTTCGACCAAACAGCTTGTTTTAATAATCTTAATGACCCTTATTGGGGCACAAGTCTTTGGCCTTTTTGTTTTTGATTTAATCAAAGTCAATGACCGTGAAGTAGCCGTAATTGCCCGATTTGGTAAGGCTCAATCAACCATTCAAGGCTGGGGGCTAAAAGCTCCGTGGATCGATGGCCACGCCGCTACTTATGATACAAGCGTTCAATCACTGTCCGTCAAGGCCAATTCCGCGACCAGCGACCAGCAAAGTTTAGTCATCAAGGTAAATGTGCAATATCGCATCGACAAATCAAAAGCAATCGAAATCTATCGAACCGTCAAAGATCAAAAATTTCTTAACGATTTCATTATTCCACCCTTCATCCAAGAAGCTGTTAAGGCAAGTACTACAAAATTTACTGCCTCCGAATTGTTGAGCAAAAGGGACTTGGTCAAATCAGAAGTGGAGACCGCGCTTGGTAATCGACTAAAAGAATATTATTCAACTGTCGTTGCAGTTAATCTAGAAAATATCGATTGGTCCGATGCCTACGATAAGGCTATTGAATCCAAAGTGATCGCCCAACAAGAGGCTGAAAAAGCCAAACAAACTCTCGAAAAAACCAAAATTGATAGCGAAATCAATAAGATCCAAGCCCAGACCGAAGCTGACTCAATCCGCATTCGAGGAGAGGCGCTGCGGCAAAATCCCGAGACTTTGGAAAAAGCCAAAATTGACAAATGGGACGGCAAATTGCCTCAAGTAACTGGAAGTAGTAGCAACATAATCAATCTCGAAAAAAGATAAAATGACCAGTATCGAATTACTGCAAGACCGGCTTGCAAGGCACCCTGAAGAATACCTCGAAATATGTCAAAGTCTACTTGAGTTTGGTAGGATAGAGATAAACTATGAATTTATTAGATTGTTTGTCCCGTTGATTGAAAAGGGCAAATCCGAAGTTAGTGTAATGATAATTAATAATCTACATCAGTTCGCAGTACCTATGAATGGAGGTTATGTCGTTGATTTTGCTAAGTATTTACTTAATTATTCTAGTTCTATTCCGACTGCGGGGATAATTCTTATAGATGCTTATCCTGTACTTGTTAAAGAAAAATGGATATGGCACTTTATCAAATTTGGAGGTGGATCGCTCAGTAATCTTGAATGGCTCAAAGCACTCATAACCAGAATTAGTACCCAAAGCGTCAATGCAAGCTATAAACTCGAGGACAGTATTATTCCGCTGCTCGAAAATCACCCGTGGCTCTTGACTGACATTCTCGAAACCTTGGCCGTTCAAAATATCCGATTACCGCTGTATTCTATGGTAGAGTATTTTATCCGAAGGCGCCAGATTGACTTTGGTAACCCAAAACTCTGTCTTTTACTAGCCAAAACAAGTAGCCAACCTGCAAAAATTTTGGAACTTTTAATAATCGATAATCCCGAATTGACAATTCAACTAATCGAAATATTCGCAATTTCTGGCATAATTCAACCGTATGACGTAGAAGATATAATAATCAGTCAAATATATAGTGGTGCCCGCGATGACCAATCTTTGATAATTCTTATTGACAAAATTTATAACAAAGCACCCATTCCAAAAAAAATACTAGTTGGGTTGTTTGCCTCTGATAAGTTTTCGCAAGATTTTTTGAGTAAGTATTCTGTAAGTCCTACTTTGTACGAAGCTTGGTTTGATAAAATTGACTGGCTCAAAGACCTTGCAACCAATAACACTGAGCAAATAAAAGTTGCCCGCTTTTGTTATCGCCTGGCCTGGGATACTAACTTTGCAACACTCCCGCTAGGTCTTCGCCAGACTTTTATTAGATCTGTTTGCGCCCTTCCGGCTAGCTCTGAAAAGGATCAAGTCCGCCTGCTAATATTGGAGCTTATCAAAATGGATGGTTCCACTTATTATTCTGGACTTGCACGCGATTGGACAAGGCTAATTAATCAAGAACAAGCCAAAACTCTCTGGCACAGCGTTCAAAAAGCCCAAGAATATACATTCATTGACAACGACCTAATTATCACAATAATTGCCTCCCTCTCAGAAAATGACCAAAAAATATGTCTAAAAAAGCAATTTCGGCCCGTCTTTATCAAGAACAAATACCAATTCCAAAATATTCTAGAAAATCTAGTCGCAATGGATCTAAATAAATTCAATTACTGGTTTATCAAATACAATAAACCGCTTGGAAAAGGCTTTGGCAAGTACGATAAATTCCCAGCCATAAAATCCGCGGCCTGGAAAAAGCTTGGAATCCGCCAAAAATTACTCAACTTTTTTAGTTTTTAGGGGGGTAGGGATTTTGGCAAGACTAACCACACAAAAATCCACATTGCCAATTATCTTAGCCGTATCAAAAAGCGAGAAATATTCGGTGCCAACCTTGTTCTTGAGTTCCTCTTCTCGAATATTCGGGTATTTCATATAGCCATAGTCAAGAATAGTTCGGCAAGTTTGTCAAAAAAAATGGCTAAGTCTTAATCCTGATTATAATTAACTCGAAAAATAAAATCTTCGGCTTCGATCCTCTCTTTCGAAAAATGATCTATTGCAAACATAATCTCAGTCCCAAAATCCACTTGAAAATCTGGCACATATTCGTCCTCGCCCTGATACCTCGCTCCAAAAAAATCAAGGAGAGGTATCCAATTATCAGCAACTTTGACCTCAAATTTACTCCAAAAATTGGATCTAAACCCAAGGACTGTTATGATATCAATATACTCATCAACGGTATAATAAGCATCCAAAAAGATCTCGCCATCTTCAAGGTCGACTTCGGTGATACGGCAATAACAGGCCTTTAGGATTTCAAACAAATCATTAGTCAAGCTCTCACCAACTAGAAATTTTGCCTCATTGGAGGTTAGGATGGATGTTATTATATTTTGTAATAGAGTATTTTTGGTGTCTTGTTTTAGTTTTTCCAAATGCGTTGATGTTTGACTTTTTAGATTTAACTCTTCTGTTTTGTTCCAAGTTGTTGCATAACTATCGATCATATAGACCTATTTTAATGTGATAAATTTCCTTCGTTGTCAATTTCAACTTGATCCGATTTGTTGTAACAATTGGTGTATAGTAATAATGTTAAAAAATATCCAAAATCTCTATTGTACATTTCAACTTCTGTTTTGGATTTGCGAGGTGTAGCCATCTTTTTTTCTCTAATTGACCAATGATTTAGGGTGTTTTTAATTGTGCATAGTCAAGAATAGTTCGGCGAGTTTGTCAAAGGATCACGGATTATTTTTTACAAATCGATATTGATTAATTACCGAAATAATATCAATCGTACTCCTGCCTAATTTTGATAATTGGTCATAAATCAACTTTTCAAGATTATCAATTAAAATCGGGTTATCAAAGTCTATTAATTCCAGATTTTTAAAGTCTGTTAGTTTACAGGCTCTGATATAGTTATTTGCACTAGAATAGTTATAAACCAAAAAATAACCGTCTAACTTAGAGATTGGATATAGATAATTTTCAGCATCTCCTTTGTATCGGTAAAACTTATCAAAAAAATAGGTAGGTATTTCCGTGGCAGAGCTATAACCAATATCATTCAACCGATAGCTAAAGTCAGCCTTATCAAATTCTAAAACGCTCGGCTCAAATTGCTGAACACTGTCGAATAGCTTAATATCCTGAATTAACTCTAAATTTAGACTTAAGTAAATAGCAAGGCATCCAAAACCTTTTTCATTGGCAATTGGATAAATTAAACAAGGTAGTTTGCTCAACTTATCAACAAGGTGAAAAAAATACTCGTGTTTATTGACTGAGCTTGTTAATTCTTGGTAAGTATTCATAAATATATCTTAATGATTTATAGCCCCATCTGGGTTAATATTTTTGTGACCTCCCTTTTTTAATTGAACGTCCCAATGCAAGTTATCTTGACTTTTTTTGATTGAAGTTTTATCAATTGTCCAGATATTGCCTTCACTATCTAACAATCCCTCTTTGGTCTTTATTTTGTTCCAATCAACTTTTCCATTTTTTAGAGATGGCGGTTCAAATTTGAAATTTCCTGGCGAGCCTTCTAATGGTAAATTTTCGTAGTACGGATTACCTTTATACTTTGGATTATTTTTGAATTCTTGCGACCAGCCTTCCTTGAGACACCCGGCAAAGGCTACTTGCGTAATCCCCAGAAATACATCTGGATGACTAAAGGCCATTTGCCAGCCTGGGGTTAGGGTTGAGCTGACACAAGGGACTTCGGACTTCGGTTTGACTAGTTCTCGAGGTCTGGATTTTGGACGAGGGCCTAGAATTTAATTATAAACTCTCGAATAAAACCGCATCCATCTAGACTTATGTTGACATCTTCATCGAAATAACTCTGATATTTTACGCATAAATCATCACCAAGGCTTGAATGCACAATATTACTTTCAAAAGCAAATCTATTAATGGTTGTACTTCGTTCTTTTGAATCGGTGGTAATAATAATTTTTGGTGGATTATTTTTGGCCAAAGTATTCATATGCCAATTAGGATTGCCAAGCCAAAAAATTGGATTAGTTTCTAATCGAACCTCTGAAATAATATAAGTTAATGATATTACCCAGTATATTTTTAACGAAGGATTAGATGCTCCTAATAATTTTTTTAATTCTCGAGTGTCGTCAATTAGGTTTTGCAAATTAAAATCATATGTGTAGTAATTTTCGTAGCCGTCTTGCGCTAAAGAGTCTATTCGACTTGCGTAAATATATTCGTAATGATCAGAAATATAATTTTTGTTTTGTAGTTCTGATTGAATTGTATGAAACCAATTCTTCAAATAAGGTGAGATCATAATATTAGAACCCATCGGGTAATTTCCAGTTAATTTCGGTGAGCCATTTTTTTGTCGTTTTATCAAGCTGAAAACTTTTCGGTGGTGTATGTTTCCAAGTCCCATCTTTAAGCAACGCACAATTCTGACAATTGTTAAAATGGACTTGAGCAGGATCTTGATAGTTTCCACCTACAATTTCGCCCCCATTAACATCCAAACGTTTAACTTGTTTCGGTGCCGATCCTTTTTGAATCTGACGATTAATTTGTGTTTGGCTCATTTGCCCCCAGTCACACCCTCCTCTCGCCTCCGCTACTTGCGTAATCCCCAGAAATACATCTGGATGACTAAAGGCCATTTGCCAGCCTGGGGTTAGGGTTGAGCTGACACAAGGGACTTCGGACTTCGGTTTGACTAGTTCTCGAGGTCTGGATTTTGGACGAGGGCGTCCGATTGGTAGTTCACGACTAGCGATAGAACTTGGTTTAGCTCCGAGTCCGCCAGCTCCAAATTCCATTAATGCCGCCACAGCCATCATCGCAAAAGGGGCTAGGGCGTCCGAAGAAACTGCGTTTTGAGTATCTCGGTTTCTTCGCCGAATAGCCTCCATTTTATCCTCAGGTATATCAAGGAGCGCTGGAGGGTTGGCAAAGATAGCCATTAAGGGCTGATTGTATTTTTGTTTTTTGTAAAGTTCTAGTTCGACCTTGATTCGGTTAAAATACAAATCAGGCAATTTACCCTCAAAGCCAATTACATATTAAAACCCTACTTGTAGTTACACGAAGCAGGGTAGTTTTTAACTCGAGAATTCTCAAGCTACTTTAGTTTTTATTGATCGTTGCCGTTAGAATGGCTTGAACATCAAGTCCGACGGAAACAGCGACAGAGATACCTGCTGCGTACTCGTTGGAACCATAAGTGACTCCTTCGACGTCGCGGGCAACCCATTCGCCGTTTGGATACGTGTGAACATGAGGGTGTCGGTCTGTTTGACCATCTGCGGTTTTGAGAGTCTCACCCTTTTCGGAGTGAATTTTGGTCTGAGTACCGTCACCGTTACTCACATTTTTTCCCCAAGGCATATGTTTCTCTCCCGAAAAACTAATCGTTAGTAGAATTGCTAACTACCTAAAGTTGACATATATATATAGTTGTCAAATTAGTATTAAGTACCTTGCCTATATGACTAAATACCCGACTCTCAAAAAAAATAATGTGACATTAGTTCTAAACGATAGTGATTTGATTCTTGATATTATCGATGAGTCTTCATCTCCCAATCCGCGAAATTGCCTCCCAGTATTCAGAGAATATATAAAAAATATCTTGACCGAGATCCTGCTCGCAAGCAATGGCGATATCAAGGTTTTGAAAACTAAATTACTAGATCTTGTGTTTGTGCAAGATAATTCTGACTTAGAATTTACCAAAATTTTTACCAAAATGACCACCCAGCAATCACTTGATCTAATCAAAAAAGCCTCAGAAGAAAGCCTAAATATCAAAACCTATATCGAGCAAAATCAAAATAGCATCGATGAAAATTTATGGATTGAGATAGAGGATTACCAATATCGTGCCAGGTAAATAATCTGTAACAGTTATTTAATACATAGCAAGGTTTGGATTGCTTGTCAAAATGATCCAGGTAGTTTGGATTAATTATAACCCTATCTTACATCACTGTCCTTGGATTAATTCGAGCCTGTAACCGATAAGTCCCAATCAAGCTTGCTAATTCCTTTTTTAGGGCGACAAAATCTTTGTAACCTCGAGGGTATTTGATAAGCAGATGATAGCTAAATAAACCCTTTCGCTTGAGTAATTTGGCTTTGTAAGGGCTTGAGAATTTGATCTCGGGGTAGTCAGCTTGGATACTTTCGAGATAGGTTTTGACAGCGGTTAGATGATTTTTGGCATCGATTTCTTTTTTGGTGTGGCTGGTTAGAAGGACCATATTCCAATCCGGGGGAAACCCAAAAACTAGACGGTAATCAGCTTCCGCATCGAGTTTAGTCTTGTGCCAGTCAATAACATCTTGTACAGAGCGTATCTGGGACAAAGTTTCAAACAGCGGATTTTCTACGTCCTTAATATCCAAAATTATAGGAATTATTTTATCCCCTAGGCTGCTCGCGGTTATCAGATCAGCAAGCGACTTAATCAACTCTTCTTGCACCTGATAATCACTGGAAGCCAAAAGAAAATCGGCCTGCACAAGTATAATCTTATCAAAAATACTGTAATCGATAGACGGATCATATAATCTCGTAGTCAAAAAAATTTGCTTACTCTTGGCAGAATTTACGGCCATCTCAAAGTTAAACTTAGTCTTCGGTAAGTCTAATCTAATCGGCTCTAGCTGATATTCGTCCCTAAAAAGCTTATCCAAGTCATCAATCCCGCTAAAAACTGACTTAATTTGCGTCTGTCTACAACTTGGGCAGCTGCTTGGGTAGTTATATACCGATTGGCATTGGTGGCAAATTAGATTTAGTCCATAGCTACTTTGACTATAAGTCACAAGATTGGCCGAACAGTTTTGGCACTCCCATTTGTACTTGCAGTTTTGACAAATCGTTAGCGAGAACAAACCTTTTCGGCAGTGGATAAACAAGATATTCATCTTAGAAGCCTAATCGTAAACCTTGGTAAAGTCAAGTAAGATAGCCCTTTCGAGGCCGCCATTAATTGAACTTTCTGAGTTGGGCATTACCACTAATTTGCGATTATTGCCGCCTCCAACCGAGATAGACTGGATACCTTTGGTTTCGGATAGTGACTTGTGAACAATTAGGCGCTCATAGCTCGACAAACCCAGTACCATTAAAGTCATCCCTTGGACAAGCACTGAGGTACTCACCATTTCGGGAATCTTGTTATTAATTAGGTCTTCGCGAGTTCGCCGGTATCGACCAATATCAATAATAAAGTGAGTTTTGTCATCTGGTAAATCCTTATGAACAAGAGTTCGGATAATGTGTTGAAACGAAGATAGCGTGTCGCCGTCAGTACCAATTAATAGACTATTTGGCTTATCTTCCAAGTCTACAACGATTCGGTATTGATCTCCTTCCTTGATTATTTCTGTAGTATATTTGGTACCCATTGCAGATACAATTAAGTCAATATATTTTTTTATTTTTTCTTCAACAGTAGGTATCATAGTTAGTGTCGTTTAATATTTGTTACATTAATTCTAACCAGAATACACCTATTGTCAAGCCTTTAATTACAGTCGTTCGAATAATGGCGTGGCCTTAACTATCTTGTCACATCTTAAATAATTGTCAACAAGTTCCGATGTTGCAGGCAAAAATAGGCTTAGCGGTTCTACCAAAGTTAATAATCCAAAAATTGCAATATGTAATATCTTTGTTATTTCTTTTGAATTGGCTTGTTTATCTTTCATCAAAGTCCAAGGCTTAGTATCCTCCAGATATTTGTTAATTTTGCTAACTTCATCGAACCATGCTCGAAGGCCATATTCGGGACGCAGGCTCTGTAACTCGCGATAAATTGTCTCGGTTTCGAGTCTCAGCACCTGGTTATCCTCATAAGCATCTTTGGCAGCCTCAATGTCCAAATCTCCATCATTAAAATTACTTATTAGAGTGGTTAATCGCATTACCAGATTGCCAAGCTTATTACCCAAGTTGCTATTATACATTTCTAACAATTTGGCCTCATCGTAATTAGTATCCCCTATGCTATTACAATAAAACAGGACAAAGAACCTCACGCCCTCAGCCCCAAGTTTGTTATATAATTCGTCAAAGCTCACTCCATTTCCCAGAGATTTGGCAAACTTTCGGCCACCCGCGTCATTGATCATACCGTGAATTATAATCGACTCAATCGGCTCAATGTCCAGCCCGAACAGAATTGCAGGCAGTATCACAAGATGAAATTTGGAATTATCGGTGCCAATGACTTGGAGATTTTGGGGGGTATTTTCGCTAATTATTTGCCAGGCTTCAAGTTCTACGGCTTTTTGAATATCGGGGGTTGAATCAATCCAAGTTTCGTATAATTCGTCTGGGACCAAAGGGCTCAAATATGTAAGCAAAGCCTCAAACCATACATACATCGAGTGCTGCGGGTCGCTATCAACCACTACGCCCCATTGAGTTTTTTGGCGACTAACATCCCGTGAGATCGAGATATCTTGCAAATCCGCACAAAAGTTTTTCAGCGAATTGATAATGCTTGGGTCATTGACTCGAACGCGCCTTAGATAGTCAAGTATAGAATCGTGAAACGCAGTTAATTTAAAGAAATAATTTTCTTCTTCGACATTCTGTATCTCCAAATTTGGGTGAGTCGGGCAACGACCGTCGACAAGTTGGCTAGCCGAATAGAAATCTTCGCAGCCTTTGCAATACAAGCCTTGATACTGTTTTTTGTAGATTAAGTTTTTGGCCGACAGTTTCTCCCAGGCCAGATTAGCCAACCATTTATGCTTAGCATCGCTAGATTGCATAAAATTATCAGAGCTCAGTTCTAGGAGATCAAAAACCTGTTTAAATTCTTGGTATTTAGTATTAACAAATTCTTGCGGGCTAATCCATTGCTTGATCGCTTCGTCGGCTATCTTGCTACTATGCTCATCAGTCCCCATCAAAAAAAATACCTGCTGGCCAAGCAGTCGATTAAATCTAGCATATACATCAGCATAAACAGGATCTAGTATCGTTCCGAGATGTGGCGTTGCGTTAGTGTAGGGACGCGAGGTGGTTATGTAATAGGTCATATAAACCCAATCCTAAATAGATTACCGAAATTTGGCAAGATTAGGATGTGATTGAGGAAGGTAAACCTAGTTTAAAACTCAACTTTGATATTGGCTCGCTCTATGGTTGGGTTCTCCAATTCGAAAAATTTCTGTTTGGTAGCTCCAGCCATCCCCGCAAAGAACATTCCTGGGAAAGACTCTTGTGAAGTGTTGTAATCAGAAACCACTTGATTATAAAATCGTCTGGCCGACAAAATTCTATCTTCAGTATTGGTCAATTCCTGTTGAAGTTGGAGGAAGTTATTACTACTTTTGAGGTCAGGATAATTTTCGGAGAGGGCAAACAAGTTCTTAAGCGTACTGCTTAATGCGTTCTCAGCTTGCGTCTTGTCCTCGCCAAGTCCTGTGATAGACATTGCACTGTTGCGAGCTTGGATAACTTTTTCTAGGGTTTCGGCTTCGAATTTGGCAGACCCTTTGACTGTGCTAATAAGGTTTGGGATTAGGTCGTAGCGTCGCTTGAGCTGGACATCAATGTCACTGGCGGCTTCTTGGACTTTGTTCTTGAGATTGATTAATGAATTGTAACTACCAATAGCTACAAAGGCGATAATTACGATAATAACAACAGCAACGATAATAAGAATAGACATAAAAAAAGATTAAATTTGTTTTTTGGATTTGGTTAGATTTGGGTATATTCTTAGGCTATATAATATTCAATAATCAGTCAAGTTTCTGGGCAATTTATTGGTCGGTTTTGGGCAAAAATCTAATGGTTTGTCTTGGCTATAATTTTGTATTACCTAACTCACAATTATACCCGGTTTACTTCGTGTCCACCCTTTGAAAAAGGGAATCGGGACTACTTAAAATTCCCCTTTTCTAAAGGGGTGGCAGTCGTAGACTGACGGGGTATCAGTTGCCATTTGCTACTGTCAATTAAGAACAGGTCTTAACACAAAAAAACCTCCCGGTTGTTGGGAAGTAATTTATAAAGTTTAATTTTGGAGACATCTAGCGGAGTCGAACCGCTCTGGAAGGTTTTGCAGACCTCTGCCTAACCGCTCGGCCAAGACGTCAATTTAGTCTGTTGGTAGCGGTGACTGGGATCGAACCTGTGACCTCAGGCTTATGAGTCCTGCGCTCTAACCAACTGAGCTACACCGCCAATATAGACTTCTTTATCATTACTAGGTGGCTGGTTTTTGTCAAGAGCTATACAATAAACAAAAAATCGTTTTGACTTGTAAGTATATGTTACAACAACGACAATCACGCACTAATTCATCAAGATCAGGCTCAAGTTACGGTAGTTCTCGATCAACTGATTCACAACGAACCAGCAACTCCAGGCCGGGCTCACGCTCCAGTAATCCGGGTTCTCGACCTCGATTCGATAGGCCAATGCAAGGCGCCGGTCGCCCAACTCGAGTCCAAAAAACCATGGACATAGACTACAATATTCTTATCAAAGAAGCCAAACCAGTGGCCATTACTGACTATACACCATCTAAGACTTTTGCCGAGCATGGATTGAGCGATCATCTAGTTCAGAGTCTCACCGCCAAAGGCTATACTCAACCAACTCCAATCCAAGATCAGATTATGGGGCATATTATGGGGCGAAAAGATGTTATCGGGATAGCCAATACCGGAACTGGCAAAACCGCCGCCTTTTTGCTACCGCTCATTGACCAGGTTTATAACGATCTCGATAAGTCAATTTTGGTTCTAGCTCCAACTCGCGAACTAGCCGGGCAGATTTACACCGAACTCAAAAGCTTTGTTAATCACAGCAGCGTCAGTTCAACATTGGTCGTCGGTGGAGTCGGCCCACAGACCCAAATCAACGCACTCCGTAAACCCAAAAACTTTATCATCTCCACCACTGGCCGAGGATTAGACCTTATTAATCAAGGCTTCTTCCCAATTGGCACAGTTGACACCATCGTACTCGATGAAATGGATCAAATGTTAGATATGGGATTTATTAGCGATATTCGCAAGATTCTCGGTATGGCCAAAAAGTGTCGCCATCTTTTGTTCTTTTCAGCGACTACGAGCCCCTCAATCAACAAAATTGCAGGCGAATTATTGACCAATCCCGTCACCGTCTCAGTAGTTCAGGGTCAAACCAGCGACAATGTCAATCAAGACGTCATTACGGTAGGCCCGGACGATAATAAGTTCGATATGCTCTGCGAGTTGCTTCAAAAACCAGAAGTAAGCAAGGCCATCGTCTTCGAAAATACCAAACATGGCTCAGCCCGCATCGAGCGCGAATTGGTCAAGCGAGGGTTTAAGGCATTAGCAATTCACGGTAACAAAAACCAAAATCAACGAACGCGAGCACTGGACGCCTTCAAACAAGGTCATATCAACGTCTTAATAGCAACCAATGTCGCGGCTAGAGGGCTTGATATTCCACAGGTCTCCCACGTAATTAACTATTCGCTACCTCAATCCAAAGAAGATTATACACATCGAATTGGGCGAACAGGCCGAGCTGGCGAAGTCGGTCAAGCCTACACATTCATCGACAAACGATAATCGAATATTTGATCCTAAGATAAGCCCGCAAATCAATGCGGGTAATTTTACGGTATAAAATTTAATATTTATTTAACACCGGTGTGTTTTTGGTCATTTTCATCCATAAATTTGGCGATAAAGAACTTAACCGACACAAATACTATAAACATCAGAACCAAAAAGTTAATCGTCTCCGAAATCAAGGTACCGTATTCAAGGGACTGAGTAACCGATGTTTCAATACCGGTCACCTTGTCTTTGACGCTGGTTGTGATAAGATCGAACTTGCCGTTCGGGCTGAATTTGACCAGGGCTAATACGGATTTGACCAATGGATCGACCATGGTTTTAACCACCGCATCGACATAGTCTTTGACAGCGGTACCAACAATAATACCGATTGCCAAGCCGATTACACCGAATTGTTTCATGAAGTCTAGGAATTCTGCTGCTAGATTTTTGGCTTTTATTGCGCCTTCTGTAAGATTAGTATTCATAATAAGATTTTTTGGGGGTGTATCAAAGATTCTGTAATTCATATTTGGTATATATACTTCGTTTGCAAAATTTAGAGTTTTGACAAGTATATGGATTTTGATAAACTAGTTTTGACGCTGATTGATCAACAAAAAAAGCCAGATTAACTCTGGCAAATAAATTCCTACACACTATTTATCTTTAGTTTATTCTGGGGATTATTATTAATTTTTTACTTTTATTGGCCTCACAATCATTCGAAGCCCCGCTCCAATTAATCCAAAAGTAACTAGAACCATCGGTACCGCAAAATTGGAACCTGTTCTAGGTGTGGCCGCTGCCGCTGGTGAAACTTCGGTTGTCACCGCAGGAGTAGATTTAGGGCTTTCGCTAGAACTGCTCGATTGAGTTACTGCAACACCACTGGCTAGTGATTCGAGATTTATACTGCTTGGCACCAATACTTCGTCAATTATATGCAGAACACCGTTAGAGGCCTTGATATCGATTTTGGATAGATTGACTTTGTCGTTGATTAAAATCTGGGAACTAGTTAGTTTGATAGTTAATTCCCCTCCTTCTATGGTTTTGAGGGCCTTGCTTGAGACAATTTGGACACCGTTAACAACACTCCCAATAAGATGATAATTGATAAACTTGACCAAACTGTCTTTGTTTGCGGGCTTGAGCAGATTTTCAAAAACGCCCTTTGGTAATTTTTCAAGGGCTTGGTTACTAGGGGCTAGTAAGGTCAATTTGTCGCCGTCGGTTTTGGATAAATTGCCTTCGAGGCCGGCTTTTTGGACAGCGTCTTTGAGGAGCGAAAATTGACCGTCATCTTGAATTAGCTTGAATAGGCTTGAGTCTTCAGCGTGAACATTAATGCTTATCCCAGTTAAGATCAAGCCCGTAATTAGAAGCGTCAATAGGATTTTGGAAACTTTGGAAAAAGAATTGGCAAAGGAACTGATAATTAAGTTCGAGGTAGTATAGGGTTGCATAGTGATGGTTCTGGTATTTAAACCCCAATTCTATGTAACAAAAAAACACTCCTGACAAGTTATAACAAGGATATTTTATCTTTGATAATAGTTATTAGTAGTGTTTGATTAATCTTGTCGCCCAAGTTAAAATATTAGCTTTGAGCTTAGTTTCTAACTTAGTTATTTAATAACTGACAGGCCTCCTTTAAGTAAGGTATCTGCAGACAATACGATTAGCCCATCTAATCCTGATCCATTATACATTCCAGAAGCTGGGTTTTGACTTTCTACTTTTATTAATTTGTAAATTGTGGGTTCTGGGTTATTAGGAAGTAAAGCTTTGAAATTGTTTGCAGTATCTGCTTCTAAAATACTTGGAAATTCTTCAGGCGATACCAAGTACAATTTTGCTCCATTAACTGTTATCTCTAATACTCTTTTTAGAACTTTTTGATTTGTGTTTAAATCTACTGACATCAGCACGACTGGCGTGGCAGTATTTAGGTCAGCATTAGTAAATTGCTTAATGGTCTCAATTTTGTTTTGGCCTACATTTTGAGCTGTTGGCTCAGATTGGGAGATTAGGGATTCTCCACCTTTAGCCATTACAGGTTGTGCGAGTGCTAACGCAGTTAAAAAGCCTAGAGCCACCACCCGTGCAGGCAGTAACTTACCTCTAATTCTATCTAAATGTTGATTTAGCTTAGTTTGAGTTGGGTTGGGTTGGCTTTCTGACATAATAGCTATATTATGTGTAGGTTGTGATTTGATGTCAAGGTTGAGAATTTACCGCTATATCTTAACTCGTAAGTGATGACTAAAACTTATGACATAGATAGATTTGAGTCACTAAAAATTTTTTGGACAGGTCTTTTTTGTTGATTTTAATCAGCTTTATATGGCTAACAATGCTTTGCTATTCCGAGTTCTGCTGATAGATAGGCTAGTTGACAGACAGGAGTTTCTTTACTAACTTTTAAGTAAGCCCGATGAATAGACACTTCTCATCTAATTCATCGCATTTTTTGACATTGTAATACTAGCCCTATAACTACCAAAAAAATATTTCCAAAACCCCACCGACAAATTTCGCATAATGACAGTCATAAACGCTTATTGGAACTGTGTCCAAGACGATCTCAAACTCAAAATATCCTTGAGTCAGTATCAAGCGTGGCTAAGTCGGGTCAATTTCGTAAAAACCACTAATCTTGGCAAAAACGCTATCCTCGAAGTCCCCTCAAAATTCAACAAAGAGCGAATCGAAAAAAAATACCGCCAAGACCTTTTGGCCTCGATGAATAAATACTACCCAAAAGTCTGTCAAATTGACTTTATTATCAAAGAACCTACCGAAGCCCAGCAACTCGATGAAGACCAATTCGTAGAAGCCTTGATAGCTAGCACCGATCCCGAAATTAACTCCAAAGACCTTTATCAATCGCCCAATTCTTACGCCAGTCGCACCCCATCAAAATCCAAAAAACATGACTCCGGTGTGGTTTCTCAAGATTTGATTGTATCCACTACACACGCCGAAAATTCCCCATTAATAAGCTATTCTGTACTCCCCAAACAAAATATACACAATCTCAATTCGAAATTTACTTTTGATAACCTAGTTTCAACTACTTACAATGAGTTAGCGGTAAGCGTAGCCCACGCCGTCATCAAAAAACCCGGGCAACTGTATAATCCAGTCTTTATCCATTCGTCCACCGGACTTGGCAAAACCCATCTTCTCCAAGCCATAGGCCACAAAGTACTCGAGACTTACCCCAGCTACAATATTCGCTACACCACTTCAGAAACATTCCTGAATCACTACACTGCTTGTATGCAAAAAGGGCGAGGTAACGAATTTCACGAATACTATCGCTCGGTTGATATCCTTCTGATCGACGATATTCAGTTCATTACTAACAAGGTTTCAACTCAAGAAGTTCTTTTTCACACTTTTAATGAATTACATCAGCAGAATAAGCAAATTATCTTTACTAGCGATCGAAGCCCCAAGCAACTTAGTGGATTTCAAGATCGTTTAATTAGCCGATTCGAGTGGGGGATGGTACTTGACCTTGGGCAGCCGACTACCGAAGATAGGATTGCCATTATCAATCACAAACTCCAAACTCTCAATCTTACACTTAGTGATAAGCATATTCATCTTATTGCCGAAAATGTCCAGACTAATATTCGGGATCTCGAAGGCGTGCTTAATCAAATTCAAGCTCGAGTGGAATTTCAACCTAATCTTCAAATCGACGAAGTTTTCTTGACCAAAATTTTGGCCCCTTATATCGGGATTATCAACCAAGGTTCGATGCAATTTACTTATAATCCAACAACTCTAATTGAACATAATCAGACCCTTGGCAACCTCCCAGTTCTTGCAGGTAATAAGCCCTCAAAGCTATCTAAGCTTGCCAAAGTTGAACTTCGAGGATCCAAGCATACAGACTATAACAAAATCTTTGAGCTAATTGCCATCAAACTCCACGTCTCCAAAGAAGAAATAATGTCCAAACGACGAGACAAAAATACATCATTAGCGCGCCAAATTATAATGTATTCCCTAATCAAAAAATACGGCCTCAGCACAACCAAAGTTGGTAAATTAATCGGAGGCCGAACTCATCCAACAGTACTCCACGCCATCAAATCCATCCAAAACAAATCCCTAAAAAACAAGCAATTCCAAGATATGGTCAGCATGATTTTAGTCCAGGGGTAGAGGTACTATACCCTATTATACCCCGTCCACTGCGTGTCCACCCCTTTAGAAAAGGGGAATTTTTGTAGTCCCGATCCCCCTTTTTTCAAAGAGGTGGGTTAACAGAGTCAAATCGGGGTATTCAACTAGAGGCACCTAGAAAATCCAATCCCAACCACAAAACCTGATAAAATATACTTCGTGGGTTTTCTCAAAGACCGACTAGCCCTAAAGGCTAGTTTTTTGCTACCTCCGAACCAGCTTAAAGACCGCGTGAGCCACTTTGGTTTTGGCACGCTTGTAGATTATGTAATCAGTCCTGTCTCCCAATTTGATAATTCGAAACTTGGAATCATTGAGCCAAGAATTGACTTGTGACATATGATCATCCGAGATATTTGAGAAGTTGAGATGATACGGCAAACAAAAAACAATCTCTTGTATAAATTCTTGAAGGCTGGCTTTGTCGATAATTGACTTCCAAACTTTGGATAGCCATAGATAATCCTTGAGGATAGTTGCGGGGATTAATTGCTCGGTGATGTTGGTGCCAAGCCATCCCTCGGTCACGATAGAGACATTCTTGTCGTCAATTCCAGCCAATGTCCCTGACTCGAATTTAGAATCACTAGCGCTGATAGTTCGAGATCCCTTGATAGCGTCTACGGCCAAACTCTTGCCAAACTTCGGGAGGAATTCACGGAGGAATTTGATATTGGTTGGAACTTCTTGGTCTATACAAATCGGCGCCAAATCATCCATCCAAAAATAATTTTTGATATCGAAGCTTGAAACCATATTTCTACCGGATCCGCAGAATGGATCCCAAATATTTTTTGAGCGGGTTAAATTGTTGAGGCTTCGCGCCAGTTTTAGGTTAATAATTCCCCGCTTCATATCTCCACAAGGCAGAGCCATATCAAGTTTAGCCCAAAATTCTTGATCAAAGTAGCTATCAATTTTGTAAATATAATTAATATTACCAATCTTAACCTGGCAGACCCAAAACTGATTTTGCTTCCAATGACCGATATTTGGAGTAGTTCTGTTAATTAAAAGAGTGTTTTTGATTTTGAGCGGTTTGGTAATTTTTAGCACTTGAGTTAGTGTAATTGGACAGTCCAGACTTACGCCCATTTTCTTTGGGATTTCGAGGGTTGCCAAAATAACTGCTAATTGTTCTTGGGTATTAATCAAATTTTTACCAGTTTCAAAATCGTATTCACAAAGAACTTGACCACCATAGACAAGGGAGCCCGATAAGTTTACATCAAGTTTGGTGTAGCCAAAAAGATAGTCATCAACCACCCGAATAGATTTGGGACTTAAGCCCGTAAGGCTAAGATATTCTGCAACGGCTAGTTCCTGGCAATGACCGAGCTTATAAATGTATAGAATTTGATTTTTGTCGTTAGTATCAGGGGTATTAGTCATATAGTATTTAATTAGTAATTATAATGTCTCGCGAAAGTAATTCTGGAGGATTTCGCAGGCGGCTAGGGAATCATAGTTTTGAATTTTACGATTGTCTAAACCTCGATCTCGAAGCTTTTGGATTGAAACTTTGCTCGATCCTCGTTCGTTGTAATGGATAATTGTGAGTTTGGGGTACTTACTTTGTAGCTGAGCCGAAAACTCCTCTATATTAACGGTAGTGGCAGTCTTCGTAAGTGTCAATGTTAGCGGCAATCCCAGAACGACCGTCTGGATCGGATTAGCCTTAAGTATGTTTGATAAATGCTCAATAACTTGCGCGGTGGCTACTACGTCTCGGGGTACTGCTAATTTGAGCGTTGGATTGCCAAGTGCTAAACCTGTTTTTTTGGTACCCCAATCGATTGCCAGATATGTCCACATATAAAATTACATATAGTCGCCGTTATCGAGATCCGCTTGTGAGGTTTTAGCTTTGACTGTTCGCTTGACAACCGGTTTAGCTGCCGCGCGCGTGGATTTGGCTCGGGCAGTTGTTGTTTTGGATGCACTAACTCGAGCGACTTTTTTGACGGGAGTGAACTCAATTATCTTTTCTTCAATTACGGGCTTATGTATAAAGTCTGGTAAATCGTAGTCACTAATCATTAAATTGGGTATTGAACTTACTTTGGACTTTTCGGCCAGTATTTCGCCTGGTGTGTAGACATCTCTAAAAATTGAAAGGTCTGAATACCTGCCTTCTTCACGCTGTTTTGAAGCTTCTTGATATTCGCTGGAACCTTGTACAATACTAATGAAAGCCCCCCAGTGAGACTTAGTATCCTTTGGAATTAATATTGAGACAATGTCGCCGGGTTTGAGACTTTGGGTCTTCATTGCAAAGGTTGCACTAGCCTTGAGAATTTTAATCGGATGATCTATCCCTTCAACCACTACGTAATATGTATCATTATCAATCAAAAATTGACCTTCAACTTTTTGTCGTTCTACTGGTTGAATTAATTTGAAAACTTCGCGATTAGTAGTCAATATCCACTTCATTCTGTCCCCTACAACCAATTGAGTCTTGGATGCGTAATTTTGGGGAACGATATAAGTTCGGCCGTTATCTCCAATCATATTCTCGCCATCAAAATACCCTTCGACTACCTCGCGAGCCAAATCCTCTTCGCGAGATAACCTAGGTGTATTAAGCTGAATACTCGGACTGCTAGTTCTATTGCCCGACTCTTCTAATAGCTGATTGAGTAGAGCCTTGACGGTTTTTAGGTTATTTTCAGCAATCTCAATAAGACTGTGAACTGTCTGGATTTTTTTGATCATATTTGTATTTGTATTAGGTTTATTCCTGATGTCTTTAAGAAAGAGATATCTTATTTTGTCAAATTAGTTTTTGAACTAAAAAGGCATTGAGACCTTGATATCAAGATCATTTATATCGATTGCCGGGAGGTCGTCGTTTTGTGCTTTCGCCCTAGCAGGAGATGATGGTTTGGAAGTTGCTACGCTAGCCGGTTCGCTCTGAGGGGTAGAATGACCTAGTCTCTCGGCTTCGGCTCGGCTGGTTAGGAGCTCCATTTCGGACATTGTAACTTCTGTGGCGTAGCCAATCGTACCATCTGGCTTGTCCCATTTTCGGTTTTGTAATTTTCCGATTACAGCAAGCTTATGACCTTTTTTGACATACATTTCGATAATTTCAGCTTGTTTATCCCAGGCTTTAATTGTGAAATATTGGACTAAGTCTTGTCCGTCCGAACCTTTACCATCATTGACAGCGATGACGATAGTTGTGACTTTTTTGCCGGTTGTAGTTGTTCTGACTTCAGGATCTTTGGTTAAATTACCAATTAAATATATTTTGTTCATAATAGTGTTGTGTTGTGATTTGTTGTATAACGATATACTTATAATTAATAATTCAAGCGTGTTATCCGAAAAATTCTTGTTTGAAATATTGTTTCAAGTTCTAAGAGAAAAATAATTGTTTGTCAACTAGTTACTCCACGAGAGATGCCGATGGCATATTGTGCGTTTCTAGCAAATACTTATCGAGATGTCTAGCGCTTTCCCACTTGAATATATGCTGGTTCATTCGAGAAGGATCATCGATTTCCACCGTCAAAAAGGTTTGTTGCTCCCCCTCTTTGTTGGTCAGCTTAAAAAGCTTAATTCGATTGACATATTCAGTTTCGAGCAAAAACCGCTCCTTGAGTATGCGAAAAGTCGGGAAACCGAGTAATTCAGCCTCGGAATTGAGATGACAAACCTCTACTGGTATATGCTTGTCCGTCTCGTTAAATAATACAAGCAGTTCATTGACTCGCTTGGTGTGGATGACGATGTTGATGGAATATTTTTTAGTAGCCATTAGAAAAATCAAAAAAAATAGGTTGAAAGATCGATAAACTTTAAGTTATATCTACACACAATACATACGAAAAAAATCGTATCTTGTCAATAGTAAGGTATTTGACCTGTTTTAATTTTAGCGACCACTTGTCAAAAATCAAAAAAAACTTTATCTTAAAAATATCATTTCAACATAAGCACTACGCTATAAAATAGTAGTCCTTAATACCAATTAAATGTAAAATCAAATCAATATGCTTGCCTATTATAAGTCGCGAACCGAAATAACACGGGAATTTGGAGTTTCAGAAGGAGCCGTCCGCAACTGGATCCGCAAAGCTATCGACGGAAAACTCAGTCTCCAATTAATCGAGCTTAACAATACTCAATATATCCTTAAAAATAGTCATAATTTTAATTTAATACATTTACTAGTAGCCAAAGGCCAAAAATTCCGTCCTAACGAGTCAAGGTTGACTGTCACCGTCCCAGATGAAGTGTATAATATACTGGATGAAACCCAAATCCACGCCTTAATGGCAGATCTCAAGGCTAATAAAAACATATCGTTTAAATTTGCGTATCTCGGAGATGGATCAAAAAATTGGCATACATTAATGAGGCAATATGATTACGGGTGCAATCAAAAAGATGCTTATTTACTTAAGCAGTCCCTGAATCTTATTTTAGATCATTATAACGATGATACTGTATTTAACATAATTGACATTGGGTGTGGTACAGCGGAACCAATTTTTCAGTTTCTTACTGATTTAAAATCTGCAGGCAAGTTAAACAGCTACACTGCCCTTGATATAAGTGAAAGTATATTAAAATTAAACAAGGAAGTGATTACTGCCGCTTTCCCTACCGTTCCTTATGACAATATTGTTGCTGATTTCGAAACCCGGTCTCTTCAAAGGAAGATCTTCCAAAACAGTTATCTCGGCAATACGAAGACAATAAACTTAGCGCTTTGTTTAGGGGGTACCTTATATAACTATGAAGATTATATTATATCACTTTACCATATACGAGATGCACTATCACCTTTAGATAAATTAATTATATCAAATCCTTTTTTGGGTAACGATTTAGACAACTATAGCTTTGATAATTACTTAGGTAGCGATTTTAAAAAATTCATTAATTGGTTCCCCTCACTCCTTGGATTCAATGAAGAGAACTGCTCCGAAATTCAGGGATATAATGAAAAAACCGGATTCCGAGAATATCATATTGTTATGAATCGAGATGTTGAACTGTGTTTTGAAAAATATCAAACCAATATCCTTTTTAAAAAGTATGATAAAATTAGATTTTGTCTCGGGAGAAAAGACACATTTGAGCATATACAAAATACAGCTAAATTGGCAGGGTTAAAATCGTCCTGGATTATTAAACACCCGAGCTCAAATTCTGTAATGTATATGCTTGGTAAAGTCTAGTATTTGCCAAAAAAATAATAATCCTGTTTGATATAGACATAAGAAATAGATTTTCTGTTCTATGCATAATTCTAACAAATCAAATTATATTAACATTGCAATCGTTGTAATCTCACTTGGAATTGTCATCTTTGGGATCCTATTTCTGCAACAATTATTCTTCGGGCGTAGATCCAGTGGGGTATCTAGCGTAAGTACTTCTAGCTCCAATTCAGCCTATCGAAATGCTGACTACTATCTCAACAAGTCAGACGCCGAAAACCAGACCAAGAATACAGATACAAGCAGCAATTCAAAATCTGGATCAAGTTCAAAAAGTGGAAGTGCGTCTAGTAAAGATGTCGGTAATCTAAAAGTTGGCGAAGCTCTAGTAAAATATTTGGGCGGCGACAAAAATAACTTCGATATAATTAATTGTAATCTTCCAGAAATCCACTTCTGCAAAGCTGGGGTCAAGTTAACTTTAGGTAGTAACAAAGAACTTAAAGAAGGTCAAAACTACAAATTATCAAACGGTACAATTACCGATACCGCCGAAGGCCTAAAAATGGACTCAATTGACATAGTTCCAGTTGAATAGACCTGATATAAATTAATAAATGTAATATGCCTACGCCAAAAAAAATCAAGAATCTGAATATTTCAGAACGACACACCCGTCAGATGAACTTAACAATTAGTATGTTTTTGCTCGGGAATGAAGCTATGATGGGGCTTGTGTGGACTGTCCACAAGGTTGATTATAATCGCTCCTCGCAAACCGTCAAAATCGGTATCGACACGGTCAAAAGTAAGCTTGGCACTACCCTAGCAAAGATGCGAAAACTAGCAAGGCCGCTGGCCGAGTATTTGTTTGAGAGTGGCCTGACATTTCGAATTGCCCAAATCGAATTTTACGTCAACAAAGAGAATGAATCCGTGCAACGAATATACAGTATCTTGGACAGAGTCAGTCTATAACCAACAAAAAATAACCATTAATCCAAAACAAAAAATCCTAATATGCCAAATCCGCTCGACGCCTTCAAATTCCTATTTGATACCCTTGTCTACTACCCTCAATTAAACCTTTTACAATTCTTTTTTAAGTTCACCAACGACATTGGTTTTGCGATTATTTTGGTTGCTATTGTGGTTAATCTTTTACTTTGGAAGGTAATTTCGGGATCTTTTATTAGCGGTATTAAAATGCGAATTCTAGGACCTCAGATGAAACTTATTCAAGATCAGTACAAGACTACAAAAGACGATGCTCCAGAGGTTATAATGACCAAAAGCACTGCAACTCGCAAAGCCATCGGCCAATTATATGCCAAGCACGGCATCAAAACTGGATCATTTTTTTGGGTGTTATTTTTTCAGCTTTTCTTTGCCTCTGGTGTTTTTTATGTAGTTAATAATGTCGCCAATAGCATTAAAGATAGTACAACTATCAAAGGAATTTATGAGAATATCTTTGGTTTTAGTAGTACAGTTTTTCCATCCGGAGGTCTTAATAACCTAATCAAAATTGACGCGCCTTCGACTAACTATCTTTGGTTGCCGGTTCTTTCGCTTGTTTTGTCCTATTTATATGGGCGATATACATTCCACTGGGCTCCAAATCTCAAGATAATCAACCAACTCGTCAACAACAACACCCCAAAAGATCCAAAAGATCCAAAAAAAGATGACGTTCCTGGAATCGACCCAGCGGCTTTGCAGCGAAATCAAGAATTTATGGTGATTTATATAATGCCGGTAATCACTTTTTTCATCAATTCGTCTTTTAGTGCCGGTCTTAATCTCTATTTTGTGACATTGTCACTCTTTAATCTTATTCGCCAAATTATAATTTCTAATTACTACGCGACCCACGTTGATAAAATGCTCCAAGATGTCGCTGACAGCGACCCTACAAGTAGCGACGGTAATCCATTTAATAACATAGATTCACCGGTCGATGTAGCCTTAGTGGCAAGTAACCTGCCCACAACTTCAATTGAACTTACCACCAAGTCACCTATAACAATCATCGACAAGACCGTTAAACCCAAAAACGACCAAGCTAATTCAAAGGCCAACAAAAAAAACTGGAAAAAAAATACCAATAAAAAAAGGTAGCTTTGGGATAAGCTCCAATTTGTTAATATGTCCATTCAGGCTCTAGAAGTAGAAACTTTCGACCAGCAACTCCTATTGCTTCGAGATAAAATCAACCAAATCACCATCTCCTCTGCCTATACCGGTAAAGTGCCAACAATTGGAGTAATCGCCAAAAAACACTCTAGCCTTGGGGCGGTGGCAAGCCTCCTTAATAGCTACAATATCCCTATCAAATATGAGAAATCTGACAACATTCTCGAGTATAATCATATCAAATGGATTATCCAAATAATGAGATACTGCCTTGAATATAACCAATCCACCAATCACCGAGATCTAGATTATTTGGTTCAAGAAATTATCAGCTATCCATTTTGGGGGATTAATCCTATAACTTTATTTGATTTGGCGACCCAGACTAACAGCTTGCAACGCCAAAATAAAGAGTTAAGCTATCTGGTTTCTATGCTCGAATATACTCCAAGCCAACTGGCCATTCAAACCATTGGAGCTGATACATCAGGGCAAATCCTCATCAGCTCTATAGCTAATTGGCTGATCAATCTGGGGACAAATAGCCCCAATCTGAGCCTAGGGCAAATATTGGATGTGATTCTAGGCGTGGAAATAAGCGATTCAAATGGCATTGTTAATATCCGGACAGTGGATGAGGATTACGAGTAGAAAAGATGCTAATTATGAAACT
The DNA here is from genome assembly GCA_014376695.1 of Minisyncoccota bacterium. GTDB lineage: Bacteria > Patescibacteriota > JACMRA01 > JACMRA01 > JACMRA01 > JACMRA01. The sequence goes on from JACMRA010000005.1 coordinate 32,284, forward strand.
TACTAATTTTGTTTGATTTATAAGTAGACATCTTTCAATTGCTTGATAATAACCTACAAAATGGAAAAGAATTCACGGTGAGTGACGGTCCTATTATAATTTTAAACGATGAGCCGATTATTAACCCAGAGCAAACTGCCTATAATTGAATAAGCAACTATATTGCGTAACTGAATAATCATATTCCATAAGTTTGACATTCTAATCAAGTTAAACTAAACTACAAGCAATTCAAACAACCTGACAAAAACCTAAATGCTATGCTGGAAAATTTAAAACTGAGCTTTGACCAATATCGAAACCGTTGGCTCATCGGGATTGTCTGCGGCGTCCTAATTCTAGGCTTGGTTATCTTGGCTTCTCTCAATCAGCCCAAACCCAAAGCGACAACAATCGCTAGTCCAGCCGTTGAGCTTACGTGGTGGAAAACCGATATCAATCCGCAAGTCTACCAAGACACAATCCAGGCCTTTAACCAGACTCCTGGCAACCAAAATGTCCGAATCAATATTGTCACCAAAGAAACTAATAACAAATACTACAGAGATTTAGTTGAGGATTTAGCCCAAAACATCGGGCCAGATATATTTAGTCTGGCCAACGATGATTTACCCGCTTATCAAAAATTCCTCTCCCCAATTGACATATTCAAAGGCAAAGAACTCACCGATTACAAGCAGAATTTTGCCTATTTAGCGGTCCGAGAAACCATTAGCAAAGATAAAGTTTATGGAATAACTAGTTATATCGATAATCTGCAGCTTTACTATAACAAAACTATCCTTACACAAAACCAGCAAGCCTCACCGCCGACCAAATGGGAAGAAATTTCAAAACAGATAGACTACTTTAGCAAAAAAGTCCTCGGTTCAGATAAATTTATTCAATCAACTATTGCTTTAGGGACTGGCGGCCGATCAGCGCTTGGGCCTACGACCAGTAATATTCCACTCCACCCCGACATACTCCCTCTTCTAATGTTTCAGTTTGGCGGGCAAATGTACGACTACCAAACTGAAGAAAATGCCATGCTCAAAGGTGAGAACTCTACCCGAAAACCTGGAATATCCGAACAAGTTATTGATGAAAATAGCCCAATTTACCGAGCTATAAGATTTTATAGAGATTTTGGTGACTCGACGACTTCGCGCTATAATTGGAATAATAATAATATAGCCGCCGATGATATGTTCACCCAGGGGAACCTTGCTTACAATATTCAATACTCCTCATTCTCAAATCAAGTCAAAAAGAAAAATCCACGACTCGAATTTAGTGTCACGGCAATACCTCAATTTAACGACCAAATCAAAAAAACCTATGGTAAATTCCAGATGGACTCTCTGAATCGAAAACTTGCCAATGATTCCACAGCTTCCCCGACTGGCAAAATAAAGTACCAAAAAGCTCAAGAGTTCTTGTTTTATTTGTCCTCAAAAAATGCCCAAACAGACTTCGCGACCAAAACTGGTCTGCCGGGAGCACATAACGAAGTAATCAAATCTCAACTGAACGGAGACCAGCAATCCCGTATTTTTGCCGCCGGTAGCCTTTATTCTGATAATTATTACAAGCCTGATGTCACCAAAGTCAACCTTATGTGGTCGAAGTTATTCGATAGAATTCAGTACGAAAATATCAGCCTTACCGAAAGTATCCAAAGGGCCTCGGACGAGTACGATTTGATCCTTAACGATACGCCCAAAATTAGGTAGCTATCTGGTCGTAATAATTTCTGGGGCCTCGACTTTTTTGATATCTTGAACTTTTATCCCCGGGAGTTTGAGCTTCTTTTCTTTGACGATAATTTCTTTATTTTTATCGAGGAAAATTTCCATATTGAGATTAGTTGGATTATCTAGTAGGTATTCGGCAATTGGATTGTGAATTATATTAGCAATTAGAGACTTAACTTCCCGAGCTCCATATTCGAGTTTATTATTTACTTGGCTAACTATAAAACCGACAATATCATCTTTAAATGTGATTGTTCTACCATTTTTGAGCAGGTGATTTTGGAGGATTGATAATTCTTTGTGGATAATTTGAGTCAGCACAGTCACGCCAATTGGTCTGAAAACAATTTTTGAGGTAATACGGCCCAGAATTTCTGGCTTGATCGTCTTTTCGACTTCGTCCATTACATTTTTTTTGATGGTTTGATAATCCTGTTCCTCAGCACTTGAAAGATTGCTAAATCCAATTTTGGAGGCAAACTTGTTGAGTTGATTCCGCCCAAGATTAGAAGTCATAAATATCATGGCGTGGCGACATGAGACAATATTTCCCTTGGAGTCGGTAATCTGCCCCTCTTCCAACATCTGGAGTAGGATATTCAAAATGTCCTTGGATCCTTTTTCAATTTCATCGAATAATATAACCGAATAGGGATTTTCTCGCAGGAATTCGGTTAGTCTTGGCTTATCTTCGTAGCCTACATACCCAGCTGGCGCCCCAATAAGCGAAGAAATAGTGTGCTTCTCGCTAAATTCACTCATATCCAACTTTAGCAAATATTTATCAAGGCTCCCATACAATTCTTTGGTTATGATTTTGACTAATTCGGTTTTGCCGACTCCTGTTGGCCCAAGTAACAAGAATGAGGCAATTGGACCCTTGTTTGGATTGACGCCAGTGTAGGCTCGTTTGAGAGCAGAAGTTACAAGCGAATTAGCCTCTCCCTGACCAAAAATTTGGTTATTAAGAGTATTCTCAAGGTATTTGACCTGAGTAAATATATTAGAAGTGACCCGAACGACTGGTACATTACTAATCATCGAGACGGTGTGTTCAAGCAGCTCTTGATTGACTGTTGGCTTGGGTTTGGAGTCTTTGGTGCTTTGGTTAAGGACTGATAATTGGTTTTCAAGTGACTTTTGTTCGTGTTCAAATTTTTTGGAAAGTTCGAAGTTTTGCTCCAAAATAGCTTGATTTTTTTGCTTAATTAATTCCAAAATTTCACGTTCAATCGAGACCCAAGTCTTTTCCTTTTCTTTGTCATCGGTTTCGACCCGGCTTTGGGCAATGCGACACTTTACCAAGCACTCATCCATAATATCGATAGCCTTATCAGGGAAAAATCGCTCCGGAACAAATCGCTCAGCCAAATCAACTAATTTTGGCACCAGCTCATCAGGGAATAAAACGCCGTGATAATTTTCGTAGCTGGACTTAACACCGCGAAGGATACTTATAACTTGAAATTGATCTGGTTCATCGAGTTTGACGGGTTGGAATCTTCTTTCGAAGGCTTTGTCTTTTTTGATTAATGTTCGGTATTCTTCCATCGTGGTCGCGCCAATAACGCTAACTTCGCCCCGAGCAAGGTACGGCTTAAGAATATCTGGCAAAGTAGGCCCACCTGACGAACCAGCACCAGCACCGACTGCACTATGCAATTCGTCAATGAATAATATTACATTTTTGGCCTCGATAACCTCCTCGATAATTGTCTTAATTCGCGACTCGAATTCACCGCGAAACATAGTTCCGGCCAGCAGCGAACTGACATCGAGCGATAGGATTTGCTTGTCTTGAAGCCAGATTGGAACTTGTTTATCCAAAATTCGTTTAGCAAGCCCTTCGATTGCGGCTGTTTTACCAACGCCGGGTTCGCCAAGTAAAATTGGGTTATTTTTGGTTTTTCGAGATAAAATTTGGATGATTCGCTCGATTTCTTTTTCTCGCTCCACTAGCTCAAAGCCAATATTTTGTTTGATTTTTTTGTTAAGATTTATAGTGAAGTAGTCCAGGTAACTTTGAGGCTGGTTACGCGAAGTTTTGAGTTTGGGATTCTTTTCGCCGACTTTTACACCTTTTTTGTAGTTTTCGAATACGGTTAATAAAATATCCTTAATTCGGCCGCTGTTTTCCTCATTGAGATTCATTAGCTTTTGACCGTGGGAATTAGTAGTATCTAATATTCCATAGATAAGATGCTCGAGGCCGATATGACTGTAATTATAAGTCTCGGCTATTCTAATGGCTTTATCTAAGCAGTTCTGTAATTCTTCCGTAATTTTAGGGAAAAATAATGTACCGCTGTTGGCTGGATCTTCGTCGGTTTTGCTGTGTTCTTTCATTGTCTCTATACCGACACGTCGAATAACTTCGAGTAATTCAGTATTGCTCAGTCCGTCAATAAAAGCCATTTGAAACGGCAGGTCATTTTGAGGTTGAGATAATATACCGTAAATAAGATGATCTGAACCAATATAATTATGGGTGAGATCTTGAGCGACTTGTTGAGCTAAATCAAGGGCATTTTTGGCTCGGGTATCAAATTTTAACATATGCCAAAACTATAGACAAACTTTTGATAATTAGCAAGGGGATTTTTTGATTGCCAAAGTTTGGGACAATTTGAGATTAACTAATCAAAGATTAATTGACATTGTTCAAATTGTTAGTTTATAATATGTAAATATCGATGTTAAGGCAAATCACTGTGCCAAGTCGACATTAAATCCCTAAAGAAAAATTTTATGATTCACTCTTTCAATAAAAACATCAAAAATTTGCTAACGATAACGCTTTTGTTATCGACTTTATCAATGAATTTTATTAATGTTACAGCCCAAAGTAGTTCCAAAACTATGCCCAAAGATCAAGGGACTGGATATATACCAGGGGAACTAATTATTATTGAAAACACCAAGAATCCAAAAACTCAATCATTGCAAAGTACTTTTATTCCGCCGCAAATCAATGAAATACCAAAATCATTGCCAGACACTGAAATAATCAAAACTAAAGCTGTGACCAAAATCGTATCAAAAAGCTTAGCTACTCGAGTCGGGAAAGCCCAGCAAGAATTCAAGCCAGCCTCAATTGAAACGACTCCAAGAATTGACAAAGAGACTCAAAAGACTATTGATGAGCTTCTTAAAGAAGGTATTAAGACAGAGCCAAATTATATTTACTCCAAAAACTTAGTACCAACTGATCCCCAATTCCCCCTACAATGGTATTTGAATAATATCGGTCAAAGAGTTGATGGAGTAAATGGCCTCGTTGGCGCGGACATAAAAGTGATTCCAGCTTTTGATACCGCAATTGGAAAGCCCAGTGTAAAAATTGCTGTTTTGGATGATGGTTTTGACCTTAATCACCCAGACTTATCAGGTGCTTATCTACCAGGGTATGACTTTGGAGATAATGATAATAACCCTGATTGGGGAGGTAATGCCAATGCCACGCATGGGACAATGGTTACCGGAGTTATTGCCTCCAAGATTAACAATGGAGTTGGTGGAGTTGGTACCTGTCCAGAATGTAAGATTCTGCCATTAAAAATAGGAAGGGGGGCTAACGCGATCTTGGCCAGTGACGCTATTTTAAATGCAATAGCATGGGCCATAAATAACCAAGCAAGTATCATAACTATGAGCTTTGGTGCTCCTTTTCGCTCGCAAGCACTTGAAACTACCCTCAATGAAGCTACCAATTCTGGAATAACATCGATTGCGGCCTCCGGTAATTACGGCGATCGAAATTATTACTATCCAGCTAGCTTTGAAAGTGTCATATCGGTGGCTTCTACTAATAACCGCGATGTGATTAGCAGTTTTAGTACATATAATGATCAAGTTGACATCGCTGCCCCTGGCGAAGCAATACTAACCACTGCAGTTGGCGCACGATATGAAGCGGTCGACGGAACCTCATTTTCTTCCCCTATGGTTGCGGGCGTAGCCGGATTGATAAAGTCAGTCAATTCCTTACTAACGCCGGCTCAAATCAAAAGCATTCTACAATCTAATGCCACAAACATCTCATCTCAAAATCCAAACTTTACTACATTTGGGGGCGTTCAAAAAAACGTGCTAAGGCTGAACGCAACTGCGGTAATAAATACACCAAAAAATACACCAAAAATTCGAAGTGTAGGTAGCCTTAATAATAATGATAACTTTAACGAAATAATCTGGCAAAATACAACTAGTGGAGAACCGTTTGTAAATTATGGTAGTGGTAATGGAATTGTCAAAAAGTCTCAATCTCTCTATCCTGGGTTTAACGCACCTGAGTGGCAGATTATGGATACTGTGGATATGAACGGAGATGGAATTGTCGATTTGGTTTGGCAAAATTCAAACAATGGACAACCAGTAATCTGGTATCTAAATTCTGACGGCA
>JACMRA010000001.1 GCA_014376695.1 Minisyncoccota bacterium
AAATCCTGGAAGATCTTTTGGAGTAACTGTAATCTTATCTGGTGTATCTTCTTTATCTCGTGGTTGTACTGTAACTGGGAAGCTACAAGCTTGACCTCGGATACAAGTGATTTCTGAACCGTTGATTGTTGGTGGGGTGTTAACTTCAGCTGGTATGACACCGATTTGGCTAAGAATATAACCGTGACCTAGGAATCCAGCTTCGAGACCAGCGGGCTTGAAATTAAATCCAGATGCGCTGGCAAGAGTTTGTCCTGCAAACCGTGAATAGATTGGGTTAGAGTTACCGGTTGAATTGTCAGGGATTTCGTCGGATGGACTTGCTCCTGTGGCTTCGGCAGTTTCTTTTCGTTGAATTGCGTTTGGCCAATTGTTGGTCTGATTCTGGACAATTTGAAGTTTGGTTCCAGCTGGGACATTGACAAATAAGTCGCCGCCATCAGATACAGATGCCAGAGTTCCAACATTACCGCCTGATAATTGAGCGGAAATCTTGAATTGAGTCTCTGAGATTTTGTCTACGTATACTTGTACATTAGGATTAGCAACAGCGGCTGATCCAGGGTTGGCAGTATTCATATAAGACAGCATAATTGAAATATTGCCGTTATCTCGACTTACGCTTCGAGGATTGCCGTTAATTGTATCCACCGGGAAAAATGATAGCAGTGGCATATCACTACAAGTAGCAGCGGTTGGGTTTGGCGTATTAAACTTGGTTGTGTACCCGTTGAATGTTGGGGTGGCGGCGCTTGGTGACGGACAATTAGCCGGTTCGCTAGCAGCCAAAGCAAGTTTTGCTCGGTTGGCAATTGAGTCACTTGTGATTAAGTTGACTGCAAAAGTAGAAGTAATTACGAAGAAAAGCATTAGAGCTGCAATACAAACAGCAGTGAATGGATTTTTCTTATAAAGACTAGTGATGCGATTAAGGATATTTAAGGACATATATAGTAATGGTTTACCATTCTATCGTAGCACATTTTTAGGAGTCGGTCAAATTTATGGCCTTTATCAGTGTTAATTCTAACTATGTTATAGAAATAGCTTTGAGCTTTATTAATATATTAAACCTATTTTATCAGCCCGAGAACTTTTTTGACTCTGGTAAGTACTATCTCGGCTTGAAGATTGGCTATGACCTCTCCTTTTGCCACGGCTTGAAGAATTACTTCGTCAGTTACGGCCTTATACTTGATTTGGAACTCAGTCAAAAATTGACCGATGGAGAATGCTACTTCTTTTTTTAGGTCGCCGTAGCGGGTCTGGCCTCGCCATTTGTCGATGATTTGGGCTGTGGGAGTATCGGTCACAAGAGAGAGGATTTGAAGGAGGTTGGTAATCCCTGGTTGATTATCCCAATCCCAGTTGATTAATTCAAGCGAATCGGTGGTGGCCGACATAATTTTTTTGGTGGCAATTTGAGGACTATCGGTTAACAAAATTTTGGAACTCAGATCCGTGCTGGATTTACTCATTTTATTGAGTGGGTTGGTCAGTGACAAGATATTGAGCGGCTTGTCCATACCGAAGTAGATATTTTGATCTTTGGTAGATTTGGGGACTGTCAAAACCGGCTGGTCAAATTTGTTATTGAAGCGGATTGCCAAGTCTCGAGCAAGTTCCAAGTGCTGAGTCTGGTCGTAGCCAACTGGCACGTACTCGGCGTCGTAGAGGAATATATCGCCTGCCATAAGAATCGGATAAGTAAATAAACCCACATTGATATTCTGATTATTATCAGAGGATTTGTCCTTGAATTGAGTCATCTTGCTAATTTGCCCAAAGTACGAGTAGCAGCTTAAAAACCACTGCATTTGGGTATGGGCTGGCACGCGACTTTGTCGAAATGTACAAATATTCGGTTTAGTCGTATCGAGACCCGAAGCTAGGTAGATACGAATATTATCAAGAACCGCATCATAAAACTTAGCATGGTCAATATCGGCGGTCAAAGAATGTAAATCAGGGACAAAGAGATATAAATTATCTTCGGGGCGAAGAGTATTGGATTTTTGGACGAGTTGCTTAATACTGCCAAAATAGTTGCCGATGTGGAGCGTGCCAGTGGCTTGTAAGCCAGTTAAAATATTAGTCATAGGTCGGGTTGGTTTTTCTAAAAGTGGGTGTTGTCAGATTATTTGTCAAGATGGTCGGTCGTTGGCTACTGATATTAAGTAGAATCCCCATTGCCAGTAAATTTAGCACCAGTGCGGTTCCGCCTTCGGAGACAAATGGTAAAGGAGAGCCTTTGAGCGGGAGAAGGCCAGTGATGCCAGCAACATTTAGAATAACTTGGAGAAACAGCCAAAAGGCAATTCCCGAGGCCAAAAACTTGCCTTGGATATCGATAGTTTGGTCAGCGATCTTGAGTGAATGGTTAAAAAGTAGTAGATAAAGTAGCAACAAAAAAGCCACCCCGACAAAACCCAGCTCCTCGCCAACAACCCCAAGAATAGCATCGCTACTGACCTCGGGGATAACCGATTTGGTTTGGGAGTTGCCGTAACCCTTGCCCCAGAGCCCCCCGGCACTAAGAGCTGAGCGAACTTTGCAAACCTGAAAATTATTGCCCGTGGTATCATTAATACAAGCGGTACTAGAATTATTAACAAAATCCAAAAAACTGTTAATTCGGTTAAGTCGATAGGTGTAGTTGGCAATCAAAAGACTAGAAAAGACGATAGCCACCAGAAGGACACCCCCGAGGATTTTGATATCAACACGGGTTATCCACATGGCTCCGATAATTAGCCCCAGCATAAGCAAAGCATTGCCAAGATCCGGCTGAAAAATAACCAAACCAACAATTGCGGCCAAAATTATAAATGGCGTTTTGAGTTCTTGCCAGTGGATAGTTTCTTTGGTTTCTTTCCAAGAATATCGAGATGGGTTGGCAGTTACAGTCTTGCCGATGGAGCCAGCGAAAAAAATCAAAATACTAAGTTTAGCTAGTTCCGATGGTTGAAAAGTAGGTAAAAAACTTATATTAATCCAGCGAATTGCCTGATTGGCATAGACGGGTTTGAACGGTAGCCAACCAAAAGCTTGATTAAAATTTCTGACATTTAGACCAAGAGGGCTTTTGGTAATCAATGAATATATAATGAACAAAAATAGATAACTCAAACAAACTAGAGTTACAATTATAAATAAATTCTTGACTTTGAATAGGTTTTGGTAGGGTAAAATGGTGAATAAATAACACAGGCCGCCCCCAATCCAAATTCCAAAAAAAAGTTGCTTGAGAAACTCGGTAAAATAAGTGGCTTGCGACTGAATAGAAAGGCTTGAGGCCAGCATAATCAAGCCAAAGATTAGTAAAACCGCTAATAAACCAATTAAATACCAATCAAAATTAAATGGCTGTTTGGTGGCTTCGATTTTGGTATTTGTTTTTTTTGGGAGTCCAAAATTTAGTTTTAGATTCGGTAGTTTCATAATTGCGATTTATTGGATTGTCGGCGTTCTTGACCGTCTTGTCAAACTCCGTTAGTATGGGTAATTATGACCGAATCAATATTTACAAAAATTATTAGAAAGCAAATTCCTTGTCATTTGTTGTACGAAGATGATCTCGTGATAGCATTTCTGGACATTAATCCAGTGCGACTTGGACATAGCTTAATCGTACCCAAAATTCAAGTGGATTATTTTGTCGATGTTCCGGTCAATTACTATCAAGCCGCTTTTAGTCTAGCTCAAAAACTAGCCCCAGCTATACAAAAAGCCCTAGGAACAACTCGGATCGGCCTATCAGTTGTTGGAACGGAAGTCCCGCACTTTCACCTACATTTAATACCTATCGAGCAGGATCGAATCGAAGGGATTAGGACTTTTGGGAACGCTGCGGTTCTTGCCCGGCAAGCTGAGTTAATAAGGTCAGTCCTTAATCAAGCTTAAATCTTTAGCGACTTGAATTTGACTATCTCGCCCGCTCAAAAGCTGGCTTATAATTGAACTGTCAGGAGCCAGGCCGAGTTGAAATTTAATAATAATTTCTCGGGTTAAACCTCGCTTATAGCAGTATTGACTGACTGGGTGATCGGGATCTTGCAGGGTTTGGAGTAGCAATTTGTGATATAATTGACTTGTCCATTCGAGCAAATCGTAGCCCTGACTGAGGCTGGATTCTGAATAATTTGGATCTTGGTCAATTTGTTCTTGATGGTCGCCCGGGAGACTCGAATTGCTCGGGTTGATTTTTTTGGGCAATCTCTTGAGCGGTTCTAATTTAACATTGGCTTTGGCTGCGAGTTTTTGGAGGACTTCTTGTTTGGATAGATTTTCGATTAATTCTACAAACCCAAAGATATTGCCACCAGCTCCACAACCAAAACAATGCCAAATTTGCTTTTCTGGTGAGATAATAAGGCTTGGAGTCTTTTCGTTATGGAAAGGGCAGTTACAAGTAAAATTTACTCCTTTGGGCTTGATGGGGATGTAGTCAGATATAACATCTTCTACGCTTAATCTATTTTTGATATCTTCCCAAACTGACATATTCTAGCCCCTGTTCTTAGTTACCGCTTCGGCTATTGTTACGCCATGAATTAGTTGAATGACGCTGACTACTAATTTGGTCGAGCGATTGATCTATGCTACCCACTAGATTACTCCTGTTGTAATTGCCGTTTCTTGGACTTTGCCTGTTACGATTATAGTTATTTTGATAATGGCTAAAGCCTTTTGATCGCTCATTTGGATTATTGCGGGGCAAAAGATTGCCTTGGCTGGGGTTCTCGAATCCAAGGATCGGGGCGTATTTGGAATTTTCGGTTGGGTTAAAATTAATTCGTTGGTGCTCTTTGAGCCATTGGCGAAACATTTCGAGGACTTGATCTTGGCCAGCGGCTAACTCAATTGGAGTTTTGTTGACGGGGACATACCAGCATTCCAAATTTTGGGCAGACTTGTCGGTGTCGGTGTGATGCCATTTGCGGCGAACGTCAACTGAGTAAATCGGTCTGACAATGTAATATATTTCGACGCGTGAGTAACTTTTGGAGGGATTGTTGAGGTAAATCAAGCCCAGTGGGCAGACTATGTTGGTTTTGACGCCCGTCTCTTCTTCTACTTCGCGGATAACTGTATCTGCCACATTTTCTAGCTTTTCAACCCGTCCTCCTGGTAACTGAATACCTCTCATTGGCCGACTAAAAGACTTAAAGACCATATAATAATCTAAGCCCGTATTTTTGTCTTTTGCCCATACGATGGCTCCAGCTCGAAAACTATGACGAAGAGAGAATTTTTTGGTAATGATGGTTTGCTGCGAAGTGTCAATCGACGAGAGCTTGCTGTTGTAATTGTTCATAAGCACTCCCTAATGATGTTGGTATATAATAATATACTAAATTGCTTATTTTGGATTGTCAAGACTGTTACAGTCGCTTCCTAAATCAACGCCAAAAACCCCTCAAAATTAATTGAGAGGCCGAGTTACATATAAAATTTTGGGACTAGAAACTAGCCACCACAGTGTATGTAACTTTTTGAGTATAGACACCAGCTCGGGTATTGGCACCGATAGCGGCCCTGTGATTAACCAAAATTGTGTTAGTTGTATCACCTGAGGTTGCAGGGGCGTTTGGAGCAGTAGCAGTTGCAAGGGTAGCTGAAGTTGTATTGTTATATTTGACAACATTACCAACAGCAGTTCCGTAAGCTGTTGCTAGGGCGATAGTTCCTGGGGTACCTGTAATGGCACCAGCAGAAGCAGAAACTCCATACATCTCCGTTCCAGCGGCGATTGTAGTTCCTGCGGCACCAACTGCGGCATTAGCAAAAACGTTTGGAGTGCTAGTGAAGTCACCTGATGTTAGTACGCTAACCACATATCCGTTGGTTGCATTAGTTCCAATCTTAAGCCTGTAATTACAGTTTCCGATCGCAGTGGTTGCCAAAACTCCCATATCGCAAGTGTTGGTGTTGACAGTATCAGCGCTGTCTCTAATAACGAAGCTTAGACTAAGAGGGACAAAGGCTGTTACATTTACTGCATTGGCATCTCCGACATATTGAAAGTTAGCTCCGTAATCGCCTTTATTTGTGTAGATTACAAAACTGTAATTACCGATAAGGCTAGGAGTTGTGAGACCGTTAAAGACTATTGTGATAACGGTACCAATAGGAAGAACGGCTGGGTTGGTCAAAGTTGCCATTGTATTACTAGCTCCGCTTGCGGCTGAGACCACTGTGGTTGGGGCGGCCGCGTTTATAGTAGTATTAGCAGTTGTTGTAGTTCCAGTGTAAGTATTAGGATAAATAATATTAAACGACGACCCGACTGGATGAGCCACTGTACTTGTAAAGGTCAAGGTAATGGAACCAGGAAGGCTTACAGCTACAGCACTTGGAGTTATTGTGACTGGTACCCCTGCGGCCAAGGCTGGCATAGAGTTTCCAAAGCTTGTCAGGATAAGTCCAGCGACAAGGGCAAACGTGGTTATATTTTTGGTAAAATTCTTTAAGTTATACATATATGTTGTTGTTTTTGTTTTGCTTTACAATAACTATAACCTAGATACTAAACTTGGTCAAAAAAGTTATGAACTGGTTCTAGTTTTATCAGGGTGGTTTAAGAATTATTGGATTGACTTAAAAAAAAATCATAAGTTAGCTAAAATTGTATGACTCAACTAATAATTCAATCGTGGAATATTAATGGCATCCGAGCCGCTATCAAAAAAGGCTTTTGGGACAAGCTAACCGAACTCAAAACTGACATAATCGGACTACAAGAAATCAAGTGCGACTATGAATCAATGGCCGAAATTCTCGGGATTAAACTGCCAAAAGGCCCAGTAAATACCAATCAGGAGCTTTTACTCGATGAGTCTCCCAGCCCAAAACTTGATTATATCGATTACAATGGCTTTCGGGTTTTTTGGCATTCGTGTAGCTACAAAAAAGGTTATTCGGGAACGGCAATTTTGGTACGACTTAGTTTGATTGAGTCTGGGTTGATTAGCATCGATCAGTTTGTTCAGAGCCTTGGCATAGAACAATACGACTGCGAAGGTCGCATTACAGGCCTGGCTATTACGGCAGACCAAACCAAATTATTCTTACTTAACTGTTACTATCCACAAGGCGGGCGAGATGGGCGTATTCCATACAAGATTGGTTTTTACAAGGAAATTAATAAACTATGCCGAGATTGGGAGAGTCGGGGCTATAAGCTCATTCTAACTGGAGACTTCAACACTACGGTTACCGATATTGACCTTGAGCGGCCCAAACAAAATCGCAAAACCACAGGTTGCCTACCGGAAGAACGGCTAGCCCTTAACTGGCTACTTGAGACACAAGCTTTTGACCCGTTACAACTTAAGTCTATCGATCCAGAATTTGAACGGCAGGCTTTGACGGTTTCGGGGTTAAATTTGGTGGATACTTTTCGATTTAGAAATCCAGAGATGGGAGGTGCTTACAGTTACTGGGATCAAATCACCCGAGCCAGAGATCGAAACGTTGGTTGGAGAATTGATATGTTTTTGATTAGTCAGTCTCTAATTGCAGGGTTATACGAAGCCTCAATACACAACCAAATGATGGGTAGCGATCATTGTCCGATCGAAATTACTTTGGTGGTTTAGGCGTTGACCATCTGATAATAATCAGATATCCTAGAGTTATATGACCAAAATTCTAACTATCTTAGACGGTTTCGGACTCAAACCAATTGACAGCAATAATTGCAACGCCCTGGCCAAAATGCCAAACTTCAGGCGACTACTTGCCAAATATCCCTGGACAACTCTAGATGCCAATGGCGAGGCCGTTGGCCAAGAGGCGGGATTGGTCGGTAACAGCGAAGTTGGGCATATGAATATCGGCGGGCTTAAGCTTGTCCCGCAACTTAATTACCAGATAACCAAGAGTAGCCAGAACGCATTCAAACTCGATAGCAAGCTGGCGCCTAATCAATTAATCGATACCACCAAATGGCTATCCAAATGTTTCCAAACTAATAATCAGACGGTTCACCTTATCGGGTTATTTAGTACGGGGACTATTCATTCTGATTTGCGACACTGGGCTGGTGCCATCGAGTCAGCTGGGTTGGCGGGCGCTACTAGAATAATCTTGCATATTATCAGCGACGGGCGAGATAGCGATAGGCAAAGCCTACTGGCCACATGGGAACACTTCGTTGAAAAATACAAGCAGCGATTAAAGCCTTATCAAGAGCTGATTTTTCTTGGGTCGCTAGGTGGGCGTTTTTACGCGATGGATAGGGACAATAATTGGGAACGGGTAGCAATGGGTCTTTTGTTGATGCTAGATTTTGGAGCGAGTAGTTCTGTTGAATCGCATAAATCAAAGCTATCCAATTATATATTTAAGAAATACAATATCAAATTAAACAATATATTTCACAATCAAAGTCATTTTAATGGTAACAGTCAATACTTAAATATCAAACAAATTTTTCAAAAACTTACTGACAATTCGTACAGGTTAGGTAAGTTCGATGAAAATATAGGGCCAACTTTAATTCAAGAACATGATTATTTATCTTTAAATCATATTCAAAAAAATGATGTTGTATGGCTACTAAATTTCCGTGCGGATAGGATGAAACAGTTCGAGGCTATGCTGTGTGATATTAATTCGCAGTTTGAGTTGGGTCTCCAGATTTTGACTATGAGCGATTACGGTCAGAGCGATTACGGTCGCAGTAGCAAAGTGACTCCAGTTTTTCGGGCAAGTTTGGTACCAAATACACTGGCTGAGACGATTAGCCAGATGGGAAAAACTCAACTCCATATTGCCGAAACCGAAAAGTATGCCCATGTCACTTATTTTCTTAACGGAGGCAATCCGAGCAAGCACGCGGGAGAAGATTGGGCCTTGATCCCAACTAACAAAGTCCTATCGCACGCCCAAAAGCCCGAAATGCGAGCTGGGGCCATCACTGATTATATATTAGAACACGGATTTAATAAGTACGACTATATCGTGGTCAATTACGCCAACCCAGATATGCTTGGCCATACGGGAGATATTCAGGCTGGGATTGAGTCGATGGAGTTCTTGGATAAGCAACTGGGGCGATTGATAGAGGTGATTGAAAAAGAGGGTCATAGCATGGTTCTAATAAGTGATCACGGCAACATCGAGAGAGTCGGGGCCTACACGTTGCACGGCCATAGTCTAATCGATACCGAACACAACCCAAGTGCTGTCCCGATGATAATTGTCGGTGGCGACATTGGGCAAATCCAAAAAAATCTAGAACCGCAACTAGATATACAGTTATACGAAGTCCTAAAAAATAATCTTATTTGCAATAATAATCTAAAGCTAGAAGGTGATCAATGGCTTACTAACGAGCAAATACCAACACCAGAATTACCCTTGTGGGTAGCTGGGGTGGTTTTGCTGGGGTTGTAAAGCTGATTTTGGCAATTAAAAACCACCTAGAATAACACAGGGTGGATTTTTTACAGGTTATTGATATACTTTAAGTCTGGCTTGCCCCTGCTTTTATTTTTATTCGCGCGATATTGTCAACCATAACCAATACCTTGACTCTTGACGAGATAATCAATTTTTTGGACAATAGGTCATAGCAATAATCAACGCAAAACAATAATATCCTATGACTTCTACAATTTTAACTACTCGGGCTCAAATCATTGATAAACTTGGTCAATTTGACTGGTACGTCGCCCTTTCGCGCGGCGGGTTGCCTGTGGCCGGATTCCTCTCTTATATTACTGGTATTAAGCAGATTGACACTCTAAATATCTGGAGCTACGAGGACAAATCGCAAGGAGAAATACATTTTATCGACAAGGATTTTGGTCATATTCAGGCTATGCGAGTCTTGATTATCGATGACTTGGTTGACAGTGGCAAGACATTACTAGAGGCCAAGAGTCATCTTGAGAGTTTCGGGCCGAGTAAGATTGAGACCTTTGTAATGATCAAAAAAACTTGCACTACGGTTGAACCTACCTTTTATCTAGAGGAAGCAGAGCCTGATAAATGGATTAATTTTATTTGGGACGATAAGTCCAAAAACTTGCTTGATCTCGTAATCCCCCAAGCAGATGATAGAAACTAACCGAAGCCTAGACAGGCTAAAAACCATAATCAAGAGCATTCCACATAAGTCAGGGGTGTATCGCTACTACGATACTTCAAAAAATCTCTTATATATCGGCAAGGCCAAAGATCTCAAAAATCGGGTTGGTTCTTATTTTCAGGATTCTCTAGATATGTCAACGCGTATTCGATTGATGGTTTCTCAAATTGAGAGTATCGAGTACAGCCTCGTCAACAGCGACAAAGAGGCTATTTTGATGGAGGCAAACTTAATCCACAGTCTGCAACCGCGCTACAACATCTTGCTTAAGGACGACAAAAGCTATAGCTATGTTCGAGTAACTCGAGATCCGATTCCAAGTGTCTACTTGACCCGTCGCAAGTACGACCCGAATTCACGATACTTTGGACCCTTTACGCGCCAGTTTGCCATCTCGGATGTTCTCCGAACGCTAAGAATTATTTTTCCGTTCTGCCTCGAAAAAAAACCTACGGGCAAACCCTGTAACTATGTCAGTATCAAGCAATGCGATGGAATATGCTGCGGTTGGGAGGAAATTGAGATCTATAATGAGCGAATGGAGCAACTTGTCAACGTCCTGTCGGGGCGAACTAATATTGCCGTTGATTGGATTAAGATGAGAATGCAGGGAGCCGTCGAAAAAGGGAACTTTGCCTTAGCTAGCCTGTGGCGGGATAAAATTAGACTATTAAGCGACACAATCGCTGACCAAAAAGTTGTTTTACCGCAGGCTCAAGATATCGATATAATAACTCTAGTTACCAAGGCCGACACTGAGGGGATGCAATATGGCAGCGTCTATCTTCAAAATATTCGGGCTGGCAAAATTACTAACGTCAATAACTTTTTGATGACGGGGACTGAGGTAATCGACGAGCCGGAAGATGGAGGACTGCAAATGCACTTCTTGACCCGGTTCTTAGCCAGCTACAAGTCCGGGCAAAACGAGGAAGTCCCGATACTTTTGGAGGTGTTTGAGGGGGCAATCTAAAAAGCTACTTCTCAAAACTTACTCCAGTCAAAGTACCACTGTTTGGGGCCTCGATTGTCATTGAGATTTTGATCGTGGTGCTATCTTTAGTGCCGGACTGATTGGCTTTATAAATCTGACTATTTTCAAAGCTTATACCTTTTTCGAATTTGTTGAGATAATCTTCGGTACTAATTGTGTATGAGGTATCGCAAATTCGACCCGTGAAGTTCTTGCAACCAGCGTCTCTCAATATTATTTTTGAGCTGGTAACCGATGAGGTGTTCATTGGTGTGTTTTCAAGCTTAGTTTTGGGAGTTAGTTTGCCGATGGCGATATTTTTTGGGGCATTTGGATGATCCTTATTTGGAATGTTAGTTTCGTAGCTAAAAATAATCTTATCACCAATTTTGTTGTAATTTGCTTCCCAGATTGGGTACTCACTATTATTTGATGTGTAGTAAAGTCCGACCCGACGATATTCAGGCCCAGCCGATGAAGGTATCCTGTCCATTTTTAGGTTGGCCGCTTCGTAGCTTACAACACCGACATTTACAAAGTTAAGGTCATTAGCCTTATCAAAATTGCTTACATTGATCAAATATAAATTGCTATCCGCATTATTGCCATAAAGCTTAGCCTCGCCTGTCTCAATCGCAACTCCCACCTTATCGCTGAAGTAGCTGTAATCCGTCTTCTCTTTGGCCAAGAGCTGTTCAACGGTGAAATCAGTGCAGTTAATTGCTTTTGGATTGACGGAATCGTAGTCTTGGGTTCGCCCCATCCAAACTTCGCCTTTGATATTTTTGGTCTTTTTTAGCTGATCAAAATTCGGTTTATCGTAATCGTAATTATTGTACAGTTTCCTAGAGAAGCCGCCCAACACCGAGTTGTATAACCTCATACCCTCGAGTAGTTTTAGATCCGCTTCCTTAATTCCATCCTTGGCAACGACTTTTGAGACGTTGAACCCTAGTAAATTAGTTTCCTTTTGGAGGTCTTGGATTTCGTTAACTAATTGATTGCTACCAGTGATTTCGTTACATCGGTAATAGACTTGACCATCCAGATTGTATTTGCGATAAATATCCATAACTTTGGCAAGGCGTGCGCCAGTGGATAGGCTGTCAATACCAGTATCCCAATTTGCGTTAAGACTGGAAGAATTGGTATAGCTTTTTTGGTCGTATTTTGGGTTGAGATGGTAGATAATGTAATTGAAGTTGAGTCCTGAGATAAGAGCCAAAACCAGAGCCAGCCAAATAGTTATGGTGCGAAGTTGAATTACCAAATTGGTGTACAAACGCTGACCAAAGTAGGCAGCCAACCCAAGTAAGAAAAGTACAACAAACAATCCGTAGAGGCGTTTTTGGGTAAAGCCTTGACTTGTAATATAGACCCAGTCTGAGCGAAGGGCGAACAAAGCCAGGAGAATAACCTGCGCCAAGAGAGCTATGGATACATAAGCACTGAGTACAGTTTTGCGTAAATTAAAGTAAAGAATACTAATAATTATCGTACTAACTACGGATAGTTGGAAAAAGATTTCGTTACTGTATTTACTCAGATTATAGCCCATTTTGACCAAGTTCTCGGCTGGTGAAATGTAAAGCTGGAGTTGAGCTACGATAAAAAGGGCGACAATTGCCCCGATCGCAATCTTTGGGATAAGCCAGATTAGATCTCTTGTTGACTCAGGTTTAATCACAGTAGATTTGAGACTCTGGGCGTCTTTTGTGGCTTGTTCTCGTGTGGCCAAACTAACTAGAGTTCTGGGGCTTCGGTAAGAACCGGCTTCGTAACTATCAAAATCACCGTAATTAACTAATCGAATAATCCGCGGTAAGAAGAACCAAACTAGAGCAAATATAATTACCCGAACAAAGAAATACCAATTAAAAATCTCGCGAAGAATATCAGTAAGCCAGCTAAGTCGATTGAACAAATCATACAACCAACTAAAGTTCCAAAACTTAAAGAAATTATCAATCCAAGTTGCAAATATCGGATTAGCAAAATACAAGAGAGGTACAACAACAACCAAAATAAAGAAACTAAGAATAAGCCCAACGACTATTCCGCTATAATCTCGATTATAGGTTTTTGGAGTAGGTTTTTGTACAGGTTCGACTGTCGAATTAGTTTGATTAGTTAATTCTTGAACAGCAGGCAAGATGCGTTTTCGAGGTTGATCGAATAAAATAGCCATTATAACAAGAGGTGCAAACAAGAAAAAAGCCAAGTTATTCTTAAATCGCTTATCAAATTCAGGCAAAATAGCCCAGCTAAGACAATACATCCAAGATACAAAGGCAAAGACAAGTACCAAACTATCAGTTCGAAGCCCAAAGATTAGGCTATTGATTATTGCGATACCTATTAGGATATTAGATTGAACGCTTGGAACTGACTTGAATCGCCAAATAATTGCGGTCAAAGTAACTCCAATGAGCATCCACCCGAAATATGGAAAGGACTGACTATTAATAGCCATAATCGCAAATAGAAGGCTATAGGCTATGTACATCAAACGAGTTTGAAGTCTAGACGAAAATTGGAGCCATTTTGGTAGCTGAATTAATTGATCGGAGTTCGGGTTCATAGGGTTAGGTATGCTTTGTGATAATACTCGCATTATAAATACTAGTTCTTATATTGTCAATCGAATTTGACAAAAAAACGATAATCTCACTTGCTATAATAGGTAGTTCTGATTTCGCTGGAATTACCAACTTAATAAATATCAATTTTAATTGTACTCATAGCTCAGCTGGATAGAGTATTGGTCTTCGGAACCAAGGGTCGGGGGTTCGAATCCCTCTGAGTACACCAACTATATAACACATATGACTTCCTTAATCAAGGAGTTTTTTTTTGTTTGACAATTAATTACTATTTGTCTTTTATTTGTACAATCACATCCGATAATTTATAACGCATTACTTTTATGAATGACAACATATCTAACCAGAGCAAATCTCTTGAATTCAGCCATATTCTTGATAGTGTAATTACTCAATACCGAGCTAATATTGGCAATCTTTCGCTTAAGTATATTCTAGTTTCGGCAATACAATGGATCGGGTTGATAATCTGCACTGTCGGAGTTGCTGGTATTGCATTCCTGAATCCTACTATTAGGGACAGCTTAGTAAATTTCACTGGTCTAGATTCTGAATATCAAAACGGAGTCTATAACGGAACTAATGAAATATTTCATGTAGTTGTTAAATCGCTACCGACACTTGCGATTGTCTTGCTTTCGTTGGTCGTTGTCCTAGTAATCCTTTCTTCTATTTTCTACTCCTTCCTCCAACGCTCAACTAATCAACTAGCTCGGGAGAATAAGGTCGTTCCTATTGTAGACCTATTCCGATTTAATCAGGGTTATTATCTTAATTATGCACTGGCTAGCGTCCTTGTTGGCTTATCTGTATTTGCCGGAATAATTTTGTTTATTTTACCTGGTATTTATCTAGCGGTAAGAATGCAATTCGTATTTAATCTGATTGTTGATGGCAAGCATTCTGCTCTTGAAGCTATTTCCGAGTCTTTTCGGCTAACGGCTGGAGATAGGTTTTGGTCAATCCTTCTAATTAATATTATATTTGTGGGGCTTTATATTGGCTTTAGTTTGATACTTGGGATTGTCCTTACTATAATTGAGTCGGTTACTAACACTAATGCCAGCACTCCTATTAATATTTTAATTGGTATATTTATTGCTCCATTATTCCTGCTTATTAATTCTCACGTCTATGTACGGCTTCAAAATCTAGTAGGTGCAGTGCAAGTAGGTGAGGCGGAGTAGGCCTTAGTCATACTTCTTTCCCTTGACAAAAAATCCTACCTATTTCAATATACGGTTAAGTAGGATACAAGCGCAGTTAGCTCAGCGGTAGAGCACTTCTTTGACGTAGAAGGGGTCACAGGTTCAATTCCTGTACCGCGCACCATTTATTACCTACTCATACTTATCATCAGGCTCCCACGAATGTAGTTTTATAAGTACAAAATTTATTTTTTTATCGTTAAAATTATATGGACCGACACAGGTAAGTACAGCTAGTAAAGAGAAGTCTATACACTCTTCCCAATCCCATTAAAATCAAATGCAAGCAAATCTTCAAATTCAAATTGATTACTAGTTGAATCTGGTTGTGTGGGGTCGTTTAATTGCCATTTTATATTTAGATAAGCTGTATTAGTTCGCTCACTGGCTTGAAGTATTGCTTGACACCCCGATAATTGATCATAAGTTTGGCTAATGCCAATTTGTCGCCATATAAGACTGTAATAATCCTTAACTAGTAGCTTACAGTTCCAGTTTATTGGCTGACTTGTACCGAGAGTTTGGATATTATTTAGGCTAATGGTTACTGCGCTCGCAGTGTTATACTTGGGTAGATTATCTCGAGTTGGAGCATATATTAAGTTACTAGATATGATCTGAACAGGAGGGTTTTGATTAGTTATGTCCAAGGTCGAAAGCTTAGACACAAGTGATTCCGGATTAAGACCCATTCCTAGCTGATTAATAAAGGTCGGATTTGCCGAATTAAGGTTAGTAAGCAAGGTTGCATTGGTTAGGACCCCACGGATTTGAGCTGCTGTAATATTGGGGTACAAGCTCGTAATAAGACCAATTATACCACTAACCACAGGACTTGCAAACGATGTCCCGAGAGCGCGCAGGCTCCAGAGATCGACCCCTTGATTGTTGCGGTAGACTGGAGCTACCAAACCACCGTCAACTTGTATCGATATATCAACTTGGGGTCCATAATTGGAGTACGAACTTTTGACTAGGTTACTGTTAATCGAAGTTACGCTTATCACCGAATCAAAGCTAGCTGGCCAAAGAGGTGTATTAGTATTTTCATTACCGCTTGATGCCACCACTATAACACCTTGGTCGCGAGCATAATTTACCACTTCTTGATAAACACTCGAATAGACCTTGGAACCAGCAGAAATATTAATAATTTTTATCCCGCGGGTAATGGCGTTATATATGGAGGCAATCATCGAATCTTGATACAATCCCGGGGCGACGGTATTACCGAGGGCGTCCGTGGTAATCTCGGCGTCGCTAGAAGTCTTGTAGGGCTTGACTTTGCACCAGGGACAGATACCCATTCCACCGGCTCCATTACTACTTGCGACGATAACTCCAGAGACCATACTCCCATGAAACAAACTCCGGTTAGTAATATTTTGGTTATCGGTGCCTGTTTTGTAGATGCTTGGAAGATTTACATCCATATCTCCATCAGCAAAGTCAATCCCGTCCAATAGGTTCGAGTTAAGGTCAATATGACTAACATCAAAGGCCGAATCTATGACCGCGATTGTAGGGCTAGACTTAACTAGAGGCTGAATCCTATCTAAGAGATTATAGTAATTTTGATTAATAATGCTGGTGGGATAGCTAGTTATAAAGGGGTCTTGAATAAGCGCTTGAGTCTTTTCTATTGGGTTGAGGGCCACTGAGGCTATCCAATCTTGAGTCTCGAGGTAGCTGATAAGAGTTGGGTTGATATCTTCGTTGAAGACTAATTTGTAGATTTTGCCGTTATCTAGTTCGCGGATTTTGGCAATACTCAGGGTAGGAGCTAGGTTTTGAAGTGTTGCTCGGTTGGTTGGATTTTTGGTTTTGGCCGAGATAATTAGTTGATTAGTTGCTATGATTTTTTTGTCTGTTGTAATAATATTTTGGCTGGCTATTTGATGGTTTAAGCCTACTGGAAGGGCCTCAGCCTGGGCAGGGAAATGACTTAACAATGATGTAAATATGAGGGCAAAGATAAAACCGAAATTGATATAGCGAATAAAAAACATAATAGAAACGCTTGTCTAACAGCGATAGTATTAAGTAGAACGGATTTTATTTTTTGGTCAAAGTCCAGTTCATTACGCGACGTTTATTCGCACTACGAACTTATCTCCTCCCCCCTCAATTGTAATCGCCCACCAATACAATTCTGTACAAATATCTTGACAAATTTTTAGACCCTGGGTTTTTTGCTGGCTTCTTTCTTTTTCAAGTTTGTACAATTTTTTAGAATTACTAATGATGATTTGGTTATCTTGGGCTTCTATAATCACTGGCTGACTATTGTCGCCGTGCTTGAGACTGTTATCAAGAAGGTTCCAGAATAATTCTTCGATTAAAGCTCTACGATTAGCACTCATCACATTCCAGTCCTGTTGATTAAGTTCTTGGATTGAAATCTTGAATTCCTGTTGATTAGGATTAGACTTAGTTAGACGATTCCAAATGGTTTGAATTAGTTCGGCATTTGACGGGATAAAATCTTCGAGCTGACTTGGGTAAATCTGATGACTGTCTTGATTGAGTAGATTATTAGCTAGGTTTTGAAGGCGTTTTACCTCATCTTTGCTTTCGGCAAGAATTTGTTGAATTGGTTCGATTTTGGTGAGTACCGATCCCAGGCTTAGCTCACTATACAAAATAGCCAGTGGAGTTCGTAGTTCGTGACTTGCCCGTGCCACAAAGTCTTCTCTCTGTATAATACCATCACTTAGCGGCTTGAGTAGATAGTAGAGAGCCAAATAACTTAAGACCGTCAGAATTATCAAGATTAAAAAATTGGTTTGGAATGTTTCTTGTTCAATTTTTTGCTTTAGGTCGTTTTGAATATTTTTCTCGTATTCTTCGTATGATTCAGTTTTTCTTATTGGGTCCGGACACATTCCGCTTCGACATGGCGGATTTTCACGGCTGCTAATCTTGGGTAATCGATCTTGATTATTTTTGCGAATATTTTGATTTCCGCGATACAAGTTACTGGCAAGTATAAAACCGTTGCAGACTAAGACCAGCCCAACTACAGCAAAAATCAAGGCGGTAATAATTAGTCTAAGTTTTTTGAATTGGGGGCTAAGCTTTGAGCCGGTAACCAAGTCCGCGATGTGTTGTAATGGGGTCATAGGGTAATTTCTTGCGAATGGATTTTATATGTCGTTCTATAACATTACTAAATGGATTAGTCTCTCGTTCCCATAAGGCTCGGATCAAACTAGTTTGATTAATAATGCGATTAGGGTTATCCAAGAAATATTTTAGGATTTTGTACTCGGTGTCGGTCAAATCGATTATTTGCTGATTGTAAGTAAAGTATCCCATTTGCCGATTAAGAATTATTGGTAGGACCTCACCTTGGATAATTATTTGATTAACTTCGCGAAGTTGAGTGGTCGATCGCCTGAGTAATGCGCGGATGCGAGCCAGTAATTCGTCCCACTCGAAGAATTTAGCTATATAATCATCGGCGCCTGTTTCAAGTGCTAGGACTTTATCCTTGACTTGATTCTTGGCCGTGAACATAATCACGGGGGTAGTTATTTTATTTTTTCGCCAGTAATGCAGGATATCCAGGCCAGATATCTCAGGGAGCATCCAGTCCAATATGACCAAATCTACTCCCTCAAGGTTACTTGCTTTGGCGGTTAAGCCGTTACTTATGACACTTGTTATCATACCCGCTTGCTCAAAGCCCTTAGTTAGAGTGCTAGCAATTTTTGCTTCGTCGTCAACAATTAGGATATGGTATGACATAGGTTGTATATTTTATCGACCGCCAATAAATGACTTTTTGGGAACGAAGATTTTGTATCCGTCTTCAAATTCCGTTTCAAGACCACTTTCAAGCCAATTTATTTTAATTTTCTCTTTAGATCTCTTGTAACCAGCCGGGCAAGCGACACTATGACCATAACTTAATTCAATTTTTTGGGTTATAAATAATTCACACCCCCCTCCAAATTGAGATTTTAGAGATACAACATAGGGATCCCTACTTTGATAGGAGATTGCATTTGGTTGCTGCGATATTATAGAAGACCCCTCAACACTTGTATCGATCCAATTAATCACCCTGTACGGAATTAACAACATTAATATACCTGTACAAACTGCACCGTAAATTACCAAAACTACAGTAAAAAAAGATTTAAACATAGTCTACATTCTCTCTCCGTGGCGGTGATTATTTTCTCTTACTCCCATTTCTGGTAGGCTTCCATCTTTTTTGAACTTGGCTACTTGCTCATTGTATCGAGCTTGTAATTGTTCGGCAGTCTGGGCTGGTCGATCCATTTTTGGCTTTAATGGCTTTGGAGTTTCCCCGTCCGCTGTGTCTCGAGCGGCTCGCTTCTCTCCCTTCTCTTTGTGGATAGAATCTCGCAAAACCTTATTGTCGCCTAATGCTTTTTTATAGTCGTCGAACTTATCACCAGCCTTGATACTGTCGGTCATTCGAGTATGGATAGCTTGCATTTTGGCGTTGTTATCGCTCATCGCGTCGAGATCGCCTTGGGTTAATTTGTCAAGGCGGGCTTGATCGTGCTTGGTATCGGCAGTTAGAACGGCTTGCTTGTAGGCATTAAGATCCTTGGCTTGGAGAGCTTTTTGGACTTCTGGATTCTTAGCAAAAGATTGCATTCCGTGAGCGCTAGCTGTGATTACTCCAGCAACAGCAGCTAAGCTGAGTCCACCGATAATAGCAAAAGTAGCTGTGTATTTAGTTATTTGGTTTTTTGTCATAATAGGATTATGGTTGGTTTATAATTTTTTTTGGGTAACTTAATTCTTACAATAGTATTATAAGATATTCAAATGACCTTAAAATGACTTTGGCCTAAGCTATAACCCCAGAAGCCCTTCTATCTGCGTAATTCCGTACATTAAGCCAACCCCAAAAACAAAACTTGCAAACACCCAGAATCGAAAAGTCTTGTGATGGTGCATATTTTCTTTGTTACCTTCTGGTATTAAATCAGCTAGGGCAATATAGATTAGACTACCAGCTGTCAATAAAACAATTGGAATTTCAAATGACTCCCAAGTCTTGAGGAGAAATATTCCAACAACAGAACCAATAACCGATGTTAATGCCGAAAGAAAATTAATCAAAAGGGCTTTTTTTCGAGACCAACCAGAATTAATAAATATCGCAAAGTTACCAAGCTCGTGCGGGATTTCATGAAATATAAAGGCAATAGTTGTTGCTACACCAACCGCGGGACTTATTGCAAAGGCCGCCGCAACTCCAAGTCCATCAAAAAAGTTATGCAAACCGTCTCCTACAACCGCCATAATTCCAATATGGTGGGGCTTGTCAGAATCGTCCCCGCTGTGTTGATGATGCCAATGAAGGACAGTCTCAAGCAAATAGAAGCAAATAATCCCAACAATTATCCAAACAAAACTATCTGGATTGAAATCCGCTTTGCGATCTTGAATAATGCGGGGAATCATATGTAAGAAAACATCACCAATCATACCGCCAGCCGCCAAAGCAATTATCAGGGGGATTGTTTTTTTGATTTTGGTAAACGGGATTGAGAGAACTCCGACAAACGAAACCAAGCTTATAACGAAAGCTGCAAAGACTGGATATAAATATTGGGGCATAAAAATTAGGCTAGTTTACTTTTTTGATTAGATTTCCATAGATGGTAAATAGCCGGGACAATTGAGCAGACCACCACGCCAAGAATAATCGGTTCAATAAATTTTTCGATATGAGCATTAGGAAATAGCCCCGTAACCATGTAGCCAACCAAAGTCAGGCCAACAGTCCAGAGGCCGCCGCCGATTAGGTTATACACCAAAAATGTTGAGTATTTCATATTTCCCATACCGGCAACTGTCGGTGCAAAAGTTCTGACAATAGGCACAAATCGAGCTAATATAATCGTCTTGACGCCGTGCTTAGCATAAAAATTCTCAGCATTGATTAGGTGCTTTTTGTGGAAAAAGACTGAGTCTTCCCGTTGAAATAGTTTTTTGCCGTAGCGTTTGCCAAGCATATATCCAACGCTATCACCAATTACCGCCCCAGCAAAACAGGCAAGTATCACGAACCAAATATTGATAATCCCAGCGTAGGCTAATATTCCAGCGCCAAGGAGTAGCGTATCCCCAGGCAAAAAGAAGCCAACCAGTAAGCCACTCTCGGCAAATATAATCCCAAAGAGCAAAGCGTATACCAAAAACGAACCCGAGTTATTATATAAGAGTTGTTCAAAAAATCCCAAAGTCTTTGGGTCGATATTATTAGTCATATCCAAAGTTTGTGTAAAAATAATTAATTGGTCAATTACTAGAGGGGTAACGCGCCAACTACTTTGTAAATAGGAAACTGTAGAGCTTGGGATTTTCGGCGATTTTGGCTTGTTTGTATTCGAGTTTGAATTTGGACGCTTCAAAATAATTAAGATCAAACCAACGCAGACACAGAAAGTCGAGAAACTGTTCACAGTCTTTATTTCGTAGCTCTTCGATACTGAGGCTGTTGATTAATTGCCAAAAGGATGTGTAACCGAAGGAGCTAGATAAATGAATATTGGGAACCGATCCCTTTTCAAAGTACTTTTCCATCTTACTTTGATCCAGTAGGTTATTAACAATGGTTGACTCCATTTCGCTCAAGAGGCTGTATTTGATTTCGGGCATTATGGCAAAGACATCAATTTTCCCGAGCGGGTCAAAGATAAACAGGCTAAATTCGTCTCCCCCGTCAATACTAAGCTTGTATTCGAGGCCCGCGTTTCGAATAATTGTGGCCGTGTGAGACGTCTTGAGCAGGGTCACGAATTTGCCAATGGTCTTCGATAAGCTGTGGAAAGGCCTCCCTATGAGATTAAGTTTGCCAACCCCGTTCATATCCATAAAGATGCGAACTGCAGTTTTGGATTTGCCCAGAGCCTCTTCAATCGGTAGTTCAAAAAAACTTTTTAGCCATTCTTTGATCACCAAATTGCCGTAATTACGAGAAAAAGATTGTGCGTATTCGGGCTTCGGTTCGATGTATTTTTCTAGGATTAATTGACTTAATTCGGCTATTGAGCGGGTGATAGCTGACTCAGGGATAGCTTGCCAGCCAGTTCCAAAAATATCATGAATTTTTTTGTAGAGTTCCAATCGAAGCTGGTCGGTTAAGCTTGTGTCGTCCAGTGTTACTTGTGAAATAATATCAAAAAGTTGTTGGTCAAAATCCTGACTCTGATTAATTGGATTTTTGATTGGTTTGAGATGCTTTCGAATAAGAGTGACTTTGGATAAGAATTGCTGGTTAATTAGGAGTTGGCTTGTTATATGGTTCATAAGGCTTGTTGCATGTTAGAGGTATGGTCATACAAGTTTGCAGTATTAGTTGTCTACTTGTCAAATATCACGAAATTCAACTTTGTCTTGCACATAATTAAATACCAGATGTTTGAGACTAGCGATGGACTCTTGAGAAGAGTATCAAATTAGAATAAAGCCAAGCCAAGCCCCAATCTCCGAAAAAAATACCCACCCAAAATATTGACCAAAAATCCCTAAAAAGATTCTATCTTGACAAAAATTCTACTAATTAATACAATTAGTTAAATATTTCGTTTTTTATATATAAATGTATGGCAACTTTAATCAAATCAAAAACAATTAGTACCAAGGCCTCTGTTGTAAAAAATAAAGTTTTAACTTTTCGTTTTAGCGCTACTCCACGTATGTTGAATGATTTATCAAATCTCGAAAATGAGTATGCAATGCTGGACAGGACAGAAATAGTCAAATTAGCCCTCTCAGAATTAATCAAAGCTCATCGAAATGGATCTAATGCAAAAGCTGGGGCTAGCCCTGCAAGTTTCGAGACTCAAGAAGAAGCTATGGAATGGCTGTTACAAGACAAAAGTTTGTACCGAGCCTAAATATGCAAAAAATAATCATTGACACAAATGTAATAATCAGCCACCTAATCAGTAAGAATATTAGTCCAACCGATAAAATTTTTGACTTAGTTTTTGGTGGTAAGATTAGAGCTTTTATTTCTGAGGAAGTCTGGTCAGAGCTAATCGAAAAAATTCAATCTCCGAGAATAAAACCGATACTCAATCGAAACACTGCCAAATTTATTGCCCAATATAAGTACGCTGTAACAAAAATTCAAGCCGCAACCAAATTGTCAATCTGTCGAGACCCAAAAGACGATAAATTCCTAGAATTAGCCCAAGATAGTCAAGCAGATTACTTAATTACAGGCGATCAGGATTTACTAATATTGAGAAATCATCTTTCAACTAAAATTATAACCATCACGGAATTTACACAATCTTTAATTACATAACCCTATGAAACTCTCCCGTAATTTCACCCGAACTACCAAGGATATCCCAAGCGACGAGGTATCCAAAAATGCTCAATTGCTAATCAAAGCCGGCTTCATTCACAAGACTATGGCTGGAGTTTATAGCTATTTACCGCTGGGACTTAGGGTTATAAATAAGATTGAGAATATTATTCGCGAAAACCTCGATCAAATTGGTGGCCAAGAAGTCTTGATGAATTCCCTCCATCCAAAGGAGTGGTGGCTCAAGACCGATAGATGGGACGCTGACAAAGTCGATGTACTATTTCGACTGCAATCTCAAACCAAATCCGAGTACGCCCTAGCCTGTAGCCATGAAGAACAAGTTACTCCAATTGCCAAGGATTATATCAAGTCATTCAAGGACTTGCCACTATATACACCGGAGACAATGAGCGACGAAATCTTGACAAATTCTACCTACCCCCTAGCCATTTATCAAATTCAGACCAAGTTCCGTGATGAACTACGATCCAAGTCTGGGATTATGCGTGGTCGCGAGTTCCGGATGAAGGATATGTACGACTTCCACCAAAATCAAGAGTCGGCCGACAGTTACTACGAAGTAGTCAAGCAAAAATATTTCGAAATTTATCAAGATCTTGGCCTAAAAGCCTATTCAGTGCACGCCACCGGCGGAATGTTCACTGATAATGATAGTCATGAGTTTCAGGTGGTTTGCGACGCTGGGGAGGATGTGATTTATTATAATAATCAGGGTTACGCGATTAATGAGGATATTCGAGAGGATTTAATCAAGCGAGGTGAGCAAATTCCAGAAGGCTTAACCAAGGCCAAATCGGCAGAAGTTGGCAATATTTTTAAGCTCGGAGATAAGTATACACAAGCCTTTGATCTCAAGTTCACTGATACGGACAACACCCAAAAGTACCCTATTATGAATTGCCATGGTATCGGTACATCTCGCTGTATGGGCGTTATAGCCGAACTCCACAGCGACGAAAAAGGTCTCAAATGGCCACTCAATGTGGCTCCATATCAAGTTCACCTTATCACCCATTTAGGTAAAGATGAGGAAATCAACCGCAAAATCTTAGCTGAGGCTGAGGCCATTTATAGCGGAATTGGCAAGCAAGTTGGCGACGTAAAAATATACGCTGGCGAGGTGCTTTGGGATGATCGCGACAAGCTAAGTCTTGGAGT
The DNA here is from genome assembly GCA_014376695.1 of Minisyncoccota bacterium. Classification (GTDB taxonomy): domain Bacteria; phylum Patescibacteriota; class JACMRA01; order JACMRA01; family JACMRA01; genus JACMRA01. Next base: position 24,377 of record JACMRA010000001.1, read on the forward strand.
CAAGTTTGCCGACGCGGATTTAATTGGTTGCCCTGTCCAGATAGTTATCACCGAGCGAACCATCGCCAGCGGCGAACCAGAAGTGCGAGTGCGGTAACCGCCCTATGCAGGTTATAGCCATAAGTAAATCCAGACTTGTCAAAAAATAAATTTTAGGTTTAGATAGAGATATTATAATCAATTTAGTATATTGTATGCGAGAATCTCTTACTCAAAACTCATCTAATGAACAGCAAATTAATCACGGCTCAATATTCTTTGACCTTGCAAACCGATGGATGGATACTCTCGATATCTTTAGTATAGATCCTACGGTAATCGAAAGCAAAATTAAATCTATAAGATCTGATATAGATAAAGGATATTTACTTGAGATGCTGTTGACTTTGACTGATATAAAAAGACTACATCTCGTAAATTTTACTGGACAGAATGCTTCAAACGATAGAAATATTAATTTAATTGCCTATCATTTACTTCGGGAAAAATTTGGAGACGGTGATAAAATATTAAGTGGGTTAAAAAAACTAGAAAGCATGCACCTGCAAGAAGCTAAAGCTAGATTAGAATTTCAATACAACGTTGAACCCTTAGAAAAAGCCAACTCATTACCTTCTGCAATTCATCCAGATATAATTGAGAACTCTGCTGGTACAGTATTTAGAAACAAGGTCAATTTAATAAAGGCGAAGATTAGTCCTGTTTTACATTCTAATCATAATTTGACCCCAGATTTTGCGAAGGGGAAATTGAGGGAGGTTATGGCCAGTGGGGTTAAGGCCAGGGAGAAATTGTCAAATCGCATTGCGGACTTTGGATTAAGCTCATTAGCCAAAATAGCAACACTCAACCTCAAAGGTCGCTTCGGTACTAAAAACAAAAAATAAACTAACTTGAGACCGATTTTCGATATGCCCATAATCAAACAAATCATCAAGGCTCCAACTAAGCATTGGGTTGGTAATGGATTTAATGTTCATGGGTATTTTGATGAGTTCACTGAGGCTACTAGCCCTTTTTTGATGCTTGACTTTGCCGCAAAGAAGTCTTTTGAACCGTCGACTCTTCAACGCGGAGTTGGCGACCACCCGCACCGAGGATTTGAGACGGTGACTTTTGCTTATCATGGCGGCGTGCAGCATCGAGACAGCGCTGGTAATGTAGATGTGATTAACGCTGGCGATGTCCAGTGGATGACGGCTGGATCAGGGATTATTCACCAAGAATTTTTTGAGGAGGGGTTTAATTCGCAGGGGGGAGATTTTGAGATGATACAGCTGTGGATAAATTTGCCTGCCAAGCACAAGATGACGCCACCAAAATATCAAGCACTCAAAAGCTCTCAAATCCCAAAAATTATAATTGATAATGTCGATATAAGCGTAGTCGCAGGAAGTTTTAGTACCGGGACCAAGGCGTCCCTTGATGCAACCAAGGGAGTTGCCAAGACTTTTTCGGATCTTAATGTCTATCAATTAAACTCCACCCGTGACCAATCAAGTTTAGTCGAGTTCCAAATTCCCGCCACTCACAGGTCAATGATGTTGGTACTAAACGGCCAAGTCGAAGTTGCCGGCAGCCAGATAGACCAAAAAAGCCTAGTTATCTTCGGTGATAACTCTGACCACATTTCAATTAAATCTAATACTCAATATCAGATACTATTCTTGTCGGGAGAACCCCTGAATCAGCCAATTGCCCATTACGGCCCATTTGTAATGAATACACAAGACGAGCTAATTCAGGCTTTTGCTGATTACCACGGCGGTAAATTCGAAGGAGTCAAACTCGCGAGTCCCAAGTCTTAATCAATTAACAGGGCTACTACATAAGCCATTACACTCCAGCCTTGCAAGGGTTGGCCAGGTTGAACAATTCGATTAAGCGTGTTATCGGACGTGTCCAAAATATCGATTATCACTTCGTTGTGCCCGTATTTACCAACTAGTTCGGGGTATAGATGAGTTTGATTGATGACATTAATGGTTTTGTAGGCAAGTAAGCGCGACTGTTCTATATATCCAAGATCAAGTAAGTTGAGGCTTGCGAGCATGGTGTCAAACATCCAGATATTACCCGTATGATATCCGCACGGGTGATAACGGTTACTCTCGGGACTTAGCGTCATTAAACCGTAATCGGATTCAAGATTTTTTAGTATGGTATCTACGTATTTGTCCAGGTTGACCTTGCTGGGGTGGAGTTCTTTGAGTAAAGGGATGTCAATTTGCGACAGATTACTAGAAGAGAGGGCGTCAAAAAGAATTTTCTGACCGTTATTTTGACTTTGGTAGGCTTGAGCAAAATAGCATTGTTGAGGCAACCAGAGAATAATTTTTATGGCCTGCTTTAGTTGGGTTTGATTTTTGTCGAGGTTGATTGATCTAAGATTGGCTGGTAGTTTTTGGTAGTTTTCCATGGCTTGGAGAGCTGTAATTTGCAAATCATAAAGGGCTATTGGCAGTTCGAAGCTTGGCAAAAGGCCTGCGACTTTGGTGGAGATAGAGTCAAAAGAATCTCGCCATGATTGGATTTCAATACCGAGCGGATTTTGCCGCGTATAATAAATCAGCCCATCGGAGGCTTGCCAATTTAGAATACATTTAACGGCCATATCAAGGCACTCGAGCAAAGTATAATCACGTTTATCGAAATAATTTTTGATTTTGACGGTAGCGATATTATTATCCTCCATGATTAAATCGGTAAGTAGACTTACATACTCGCAAGTTGCGTCAATCGATCCAAAATATGGCCATTTCCATTGCCGAGCCGTAGCTAACTCGATGGCAATTCTATCATCATTGTAACGAAATTCATGAAGTATTTTACCTGAGCCCTCCTCGCTATCTAGATTGGTTTTTCGCCCTTGATAGATTGAGAGAAATTTAATTGCATCGAGTGGAATTTGAGAATTTAGAGATTGAATTAGTTCGGTCGATCTTAGGTCTAATTTGTGATTTTGATGGTTTTTTATTAATTGTATGGCCCGTCTAAGAAATTTGATTTGGATTAACATATCCCGTCCAAAAACTGTATTAAATAAATTAGCCTCCTCGATTGTCTCAAACTCAGGATGAACTCCGGCCGCCAGAAACAGTCGAAAAGTCTGATCAGAAAATCTATCAACAAAGTTGGAACTTATTAGCTCGAGGGCTGAACTTAACGGCAATAATGTATTTGGTTTTTTGATATTTGTTGGGATAAAATTGGTAATTTGTTCGTTTCGTTTGTAACTAAGATATTGACTTAGGTCGATTTTTGCTTCATTTAGGCTTGTTAAGAACATAGATCTAAATCTATAACCACGAAAATTAAGTTTGTAAACCCAAAAATTATTATCAAAGCTACTAACTAATTACAACCGACTTAATATTCACAAATTCTTTGATTCCGTAATGGCTAAACTCTCGGCCGAAGCCAGTTTTTTTGACCCCGCCAAATGGCAGGAGTGGATCACCTCGAACCACTGAATTAATATACACATTACCTGACTCAATCTGTGGGATTAAGGTTTTGGCAAATTCTATGTCAGCTGTCCAGATACTAGCTCCTAGACCATACTTGGAGTCATTGGCAAGTCTTACCATATCAGATCGGCTGGCCCGAATCAGGCTAATAACAGGCCCAAAGCACTCTTCAACAAATACCGGCATACTTTGGGTCACTTCCCCGAGAATTGTTGGTTCCATATAATTGCCTGCGCGATCGATAGCTTTGCCCCCGAGTATTAAAACAGCTCCAAGCTTAATAGATTGATCAATCATTTCTAGGACTTCTGTTCTAGCACGTTCGGAACTAATCGGCCCCATTTGGGTCTCTGGAAGTAGTGGGTCACCGATGATAATCTGACTGACCTCGATCTTGAGTGACTCGACAAAATTCTCATAGACCGAATCCTCAACAATTATTCGTTTAGGTGCGTTACAGCTTTGACCACAGTTACGCATACGTGAGGCCATAATCCCGTCAATTACTTTGGTAATATCGCTATCAGCATAAACTAGCATTGGATCGTTTCCGCCAAGTTCCATTACAGTTTTTTTGATGTGCTTTCCTGCAATTGCTCCGACAGCTGAGCCCGCCCTTTCACTGCCGATAAGACTAATTACTTGCACTGCATCGTGACTAATTATTTGTTCAGTCATCGTAGTATCGACAAAAATCGTCTGCATAACCCCGGCCGGAAAGCCGGCCTCTTCGAATAGTTCTTGAAGTTTTTGACCGATCAGTCCAACATTGGAAGCCGGCTTGAGAACTAGGCTATTGCCAGCTAGGATTGCCGGAACGATCGGCCTAAGAGCTAGATAGAATGGATAATTCCAGGGTGCAATATGAAATAGCGTGCCAACAGGGTCAAAATGTACGGCCATAAGTTTGGGTGTAGTCTGCACAATTTCGGGAGCCAGCCACAGCTCAAAGTTATCAGCAAAGCTATCCGTCATTGAAGCGCACTTATCAATCTCAGCCAAAGCCTGTGTAATAGGGCAACCCATCTCAAGCGTAATTAAACTGGCTAATTCTTGTCGTTTGTCCCGGAATAATTGGGCTAGAACCTTTGTTAGGGTTTTTCGCTCCGGTAGAGTTGTCTTTGACCAAGACTTTTGGGTGGTTTGGGCAATTGATAGTTTGGCTTGAAGCTCGATTGAGTCGATAGTTGGAATTGTGCTAACGACTTGATTATTGGCAGGATTGGTTGAGATATAGGGCATAGTCTTAGCAAGATAACGGGCAAAGCAGAGTTTGTCAAAGGCGGTGTTATTGCTTAAAAATGTTGTCCTAGCTCTTGAATTTATACCCCGTCCACTGCGTGTCCACCCCTTTAGAAAAGGGGAATTTTTGAACAGTCCCAATTCCCCTTTTTCAAAGGGGTGGCAGTCGTAGACTGACGGGGTATAACTTGCCAACAAAACAAAAAACCAGCCTTTAGAGCTGGAGGTCTTGAAAACACCCTAACTGCAAATTGCTTTGCAGGTGTAACTTTACAGTTACGAAGGGGTTTAGGAGGATTAACTTTGATGGAAGGTGTCGCCACTTTGTTGGGCGCTTAGCTCGAATTTATATACACCTCCTTCGCGGTCGTGAATCCGACCAATGCTGCCTGAAATATCTACGTGTTTGATCCCTGTTCGAGGGAGGATTATCAGTGGGACTGTGACACAGTTTGAGTTTGAGCTTATAAAAGTGCATTCACGGATGAACCAAATATCTAAACAAATTCTTTTGTTATCAAACATTGAAACCTCCTAATCTAGCGCAGATTTGCTACCTAGATACTCCAACCGTAACACACACACGATACTGTCAAACATAAATATAAAAGCAATATCACCTTGCCAAAAACCACCATTTCGGCGATTACAACCGCGGAAGTTGAACAAATTCTAAGTTCGGGGATCGTCCCCACTGAAATATGTTATTTGTATAATTTACACCCAAATTCAAGCTTAAAAGAATTGTTTCAAGTTGCCAAAAAAAGCTAACAGATATAAGAAAATAAAAGACTAAAAATTGCTCTAAACCTGATTAAACAGCTATTTAACTTGACAAATTAAAAAAAGTAATCCATTGATTAATGTACTTACATTACTATTAAAAATCAAAAATGTAAGTCCCAAAAAATTAATACATACGCCTATGTACTCCTCCTCTTCAACTACCACTCAACCTGGTCTTCGAGCTCTGCTCAAATTAGTTGTTTTTGGTCGTAACAGCGGTCACTTTACAACGGACGAAATGATCTTTATCCAAGACGCCAAATCGGTGGAACAGGATATCGTAGCAAGCCTTGACGAAGCTCAACTTCCGACAAGTGTGCTGAAAAGACCAAATCGTTCTCGGTTTCGCCAAAAACTCGAGGCTTTCAGTGGAAAATTCCAACGAAAAAGCAAAAAATAAAGCAAAGCAGTAGTAGTAAATATATTATCCGGTAGGATAATTACACAGTAATAATTTCAGCATCTAACCCTATTTTGGGGTTTGTTTGCGCGACTAGACAAAAGATTTATCCTTAGTCAGAATACAAAAATAAAAAACAAAAGGAGATTGATTTAATTATATGGACAAAATACAACAGTACTGGGATTATTTTTTGGAGTGGCTCGCCACTGGGCGTTACGCACGGGCAATTTTTGGAGGGATTGTGGTTGGAGGTCTGTTTATTATTTTGCTAGTTGTGGTTATCGTGGCCAGCTTTTTTAATAGCATAAGTCCCAAAATTGATTCTGGGACAGTAATTTCCACTCCCGGCCTTATCGATAAAAAGTCTTTTGATGACACCACCCGCCTCGAAAAAGTTTCGCAAGTAGGCCTGGGTAATACTCAAAGTATGTTAATTGAGGATGCTTCTCAAGTTTTTTTGGACACCAACGGCAAGATTAATTACAATAATCAGGCAATCACCAGTTCGCCAGAATTTTTGCCATACACAATATTTAAGTTCAACAATAAGATTATTTTTAATGAGGAGTCCAAAAGCACAATTTTCGACCCAGCCAATAACAGCTTTCGAACCATTGATACCGAATTACAACTAACTCCCCAAGGCAAGCAAATCCAATATCTCCAAAAAAATGGTGATTCTTATCAAGTCAAATTAGCCAGTGATATTGATAAACTCAAGGAAGCAACTACCTTTGACAATGTAAAACCACTTCTCAAACCGGAATTGGTGGAGAGTCGGATGATTAACGGCAAAAATTATCTCTTAATGTGGCAAAGTTACAACCGCACCGGCAATCTTGAAATCTGGATCAAAAACGAAAAAAACTACGAATTAGTCAGTACCTACCCATCGATCGTCGGAGTAAAAATCACCGACAGAGGTATAATCTATACTAAAGACATCGGGAGTAACAAAACTTCTTTGGAAGTGATTATCTTTGGCAAGGACAAATATGGGGAGGTATTCAGCCCCAAAGTGGAAGCTTTGCTCCGAGATAAGAATATCAACGGGGGCATTTCGCCGCGGCGTTGTACTCTTGATCAAAATTCGAGAATGCTCTGCCTAGTCAAGCAAAACGACGTCGAAGAGTCGGATAGCCGGTTTAAGGATGAGATTATTGAGATAGATTATCGGGCCAACAAGTACGCTTTGCCGTTTCAAGGTATCAAAATTTCGGGGGCCTCGCTCCATAATAACGGTCAAGCTACATATCTAATCTCACAAGACGAAAAACTTCTTTACAAAATCAAATAAATTATTTAACTAATATGTATATGGTTAATAGCAACAATACGGCAAGTCTAGATACTGATCGATCTAAGCCAAAATTTATCCTTCAATATCATAACAACGCCTCCCAGATACAGCATATCCTCCCAAGCGATAGTCATTTTCTGCAAAAACAGGTCGAATTAAGCAAGGCCATTATGGCCTCTCACTTTCATATCGAGGAAATCTATATTTCGATGGATACGATAACTCACACCAACACAACAACTCGCTATGTAAGCAAGATTCAGTTCAAGGGATCTGGTATTGCCACCTTTAGTGCCTCCAAAGAAAGTGAAAAATATCTCGATATTGTAATCGCAAACCTCAACGATGCCATACAGTTCATTAGAGATACCAAGGAGAGGCTGAAGGATAGGTAGCAAACTTTACATAAACTACTAACGAAAATGTAAGACAAGTATGAGAGAAAGTCCGATGGCGCTAGATCAGTTAGGTTGTTATAAAGGAAAAGGGAATGTAATGGTGGTCTTACCAGTTTTTTTGGCCGGATTTTTACAAGGATCCCCGTTAGTTCGCTCAGCCGTCGATGGAAGTGCCTGTCGAAAAAATGGCCCTGGCAACATCAATCTTAGTAGTTATGACTTAGGTCATATGGTAATCACCAAATATAGATGGGAATCATATACCCAAATTTTTTGCTAAGATTGCTAATTGTTATAATGAAGAAGGTATTGATGGGGTTATCAAAAAAAATTTTGTAGCACCTAAAGAAGGGACTGTGTACGACTCGCTTAGATCGCAAATGAGCAGCTACTCAAAAAAATTTAAGTTTGAAGTTGACCCTAGTCTGGCTTTCGGAGTTACTGAACAAATGGTAGGGGCCACAAAGGCCGGTATAATAGGTTCGCTTTCAGGGTATAATAAATCTAGGACTTTTTTTTCAGATAATTACGGGGGCGAGGATATTATTGGTGCTTTACTTTGGTTTAGTCTTCAAACCGCTGTTACTAAAGATAGAGGTAATTGACCCAAATCCAAAATTAGGTTATAATAGGCCAATCTACCCCCTATGTCTCAGAATCTAGCCCACGCAAGTCAGCTTTTGGCCAAGTGGCATCGCCTGACTAATTATGTCGCCGCCGCAAGCCTTTATCTGATAAAAATTCTGTCACTAGCTCGAACAGGGAATTTGACTTATCGCTTGGTAGCGACAAGGGTTTGAGTTTGTATAGTATTTTCTCCGTCGTTAATGGTAGACTTGGTATTGTTGGTTGTAGATCTTGAACTAAAGTGAGTTAAGATATTCCAACAGTCCTCACCAAAAAAATAACGAACAAAATCTGGATTGGTTCTTTGTTCAGGCTTTCTGTTGCTTATCTTGAGGCAATACCTAAGTATTATCCTTCCCTCAGGTTTGACCATTGATTGCATTTTTTTTATTGCGTCAGCTTGATCTTTGACATTTTCTAACTCTTCTAAAAGACCTGAAGATACCACTAAATCATATTGGTTACATTCCGTGTATGTTAGTATATCGGCTTGAATTGCAGTAACGACTAAGCCCTCTTCTTTGGCTCTGCGGTCAATTAAATCACGTCCTGTGCTAGATATTTCAATAGCAGTAACTACTAATTTTGGATTTCTAGCTAACTCAATTGCGTATCTGCCATTGCCAGAAGCGATATCAACCAATGTTCGTGACTGGGTTACACCTTCAAGTATATACCCCAAAATATCTTTGCTGGGACTGCCAAATCCATCAGGATTACCTGTCCATATATCGCTATAGTCTTTTGGTACCTTTGAGTTTAAGTATTTTATATTTGAGGGGGGGGTAAAAGTGTGATTGATTTGATCGAGCATATAAACTATATAAACACCATAAACTGTATATAGTCAATAAATATTTTCAACTTGTTGTAAGTAATTGATTAAAATCAGCTAAACGCGAACTATAACTTAAAATAAAAAACAAAACTTTGTTAGCAATTATTTAGAATATTCAATATCATTGACCCAAATCCAAAATTAGGTTATAATGAGTCAATCCATCATCTATGTCTCAGAATCTAGCCCACGCAAGTCAGCTTTTGGCCAAGTGGCATCGCCTGACTAATTATATCGCCGCCGCAAGCCTTTATCTCCAAGATAATTTTTGGTTAGAGACCCCGCTCAAGTCTGAGCATATTAAGCCGCGTATTCTGGGCCATTGGGGAACTGTTCCTGGAATCAATCTGATTTACGGCGGTTTAAATTTGCTAATCAAAACAACTAATCAATCAACAATTTTTGTTGCGGGTCCTGGGCATGGGGCGCCTGCGGTTTTGGCTAATTTGTTTCTCGAGGGGACGCTTAGTCGCTTTTATCCTAATATTACTTACGATAAGCAGGGTTTGGAAAAAGTTATCAAAGCCTTTTCTTGGCCAGGTGGCTTTCCATCGCATACTTATCCAGGTCTTCCTGGGTCGATTAACGAGGGCGGGGAGCTTGGGTATTCGCTTGGCGTGGCTTTTGGGGCGGTGATTAACAAGCCTGATTTGATGGTGGCTGTGGTTATTGGCGATGGTGAGGCCGAGACTGGAGCTTTGTCAGCCTCGTGGATGTCGAATCGTTTCTGGAACCCAGTTGCTGATGGATTTGTGCTGCCGATTGTCCATATTAACGGTTATAAAATCTCCAATCCGACCATTTTTGGGACTATGCAGAGCGATGAATTGATCAAATATTTTGAGGGTTTTGGTTATGCCCCGATAGTTGTTGATCAAGATAATTTAAGCGGGCCTGATATTTATAATGAGTATCTAAGTAGCCTCGGCGAGGCTTACAATCAGCTGCAGAAACTTCGCTCCAATTATTCCAAAGGCCGAGTTAAATCGCGTATCCCAGTAATTCTTCTGCGGACACACAAGGGCTGGACTGGCCCAAACTACAACGGTCAAATCAAGCTCGAAAACAACAATTATTCCCACGGCATACCCCTCCAAAAACCAAAAAAAGATCAAGATGAACGCCAAATCTTAGAAAACTGGCTCAAAAGCTACAAAATTCAAGAACTTCTGACCGAGGAGTTTATCCAATCCAATCTCTTGGAAATTTTGATGACCAATCCTGACTTGCTAATGGGCAGTAACCCACTCTCTGGTATAACGCCCGTTGCGGAGTTAATTTTGCCTGATATTGATGACCTTTATATCCAGATTGACAAGCCCGGCCAAAAAGCCACTAGTGAGCTCAAAGAGTTCGGGATTTTGATAACTCGACTTCTTGAGAATAGTCATAATCGGCAAAACTTTGTGGTATTTAGTCCCGACGAATCGGAATCCAACAAGCTAGAGGGGTTATTCGAAGTCACTTCCAAAAAATTTTTGTGGCCAATTCGAAACTGGGACAAAGACATTGAGGACACTGGAAATGTCCTAGAAATCCTAAGCGAACAAACCCTCCAGAGCTGGATGCAGGGCTTTGTGATGACTGGTGGTTACGGGGTGTTTATTAGCTATGAGGCTTTTTTGGTGATCATAACCAGCCAAATAGACCAGTACATAAAATTTACTCGCCAGTGCAACGAGTTTGAATGGAGGCAGCCAGTGGCCAGCCTTAATTATATTGCGACCTCAACGCTCTGGAGGCAAGATCACAACGGTTTTACTCATCAAAACCCTAGTTTGATCAACAGTTTATTAACCAAAAAAAGTCCAATGATTGATGTTTATTTTAGTCCGGATACTAATTGCATGCTAGCTATCGGCCAAAAAATACTACCCTCTAAGTCCAAAATTAACTATGTAGTTGCGGGGAAAACTGATATTGCCGACTGGCTGACAATGGATCAGGCTCGCGAGCAAGTTGAGGCAGGGATTATGGAATGGGAGTTTGCTAGTAATTACAGAGGCTGCGAGCCAGATATAATTATTGGGGCTGCTGGTGATTATCAGACGCTTGAGACCCTGGCTGGGATTAGCTACCTCAACGACAAGTACCCAAAACTCAAAATCCGTTACCTCGGAATTAGTAGCCTTCATTGTCAAGGGTTTGGTACCAGCGATAAGCCGCTCAAAAGCTCAGATTTGGGTCAGTATTTTGGGGTCGCCAGTACGCCAGTTTTGATTAATTTTCATGGTTATCCAGAAGCCCTTGGGCAATTAATTTACGGTACAGAACTCAGTATGCGGACAAAGATTATTGGTTATAATGAGTGCGGAACTACAACCACACCATTCGATATGCAAGTTCTCAATGGAACAAGTCGCTGGCATGTGGCAATTCTAGCACTGCAAACAATCAAGGAGCCGAATTTAAGAGTCGGGGAATTAATCCAGGAGTTAGAAGCCAAGTTAGACGCCCATAGAAAATATATCAAAAAATTTGGCGATGACTTGCCTGAGCTTAAGGATTGGCAGTTTAGCGCCATTACAAGTGCATAGCATAACTAAATACAACTCGTAAATAGTTAGTCAAATACCTGCTTCCTAACATCCTAATTTACACCTCACCGCGAAACTTGGGAATAATTATTTCCAATATGTGACTCTGTCAGGGCTGTTTTAACAATTGTAACGATATTTTCTGGCAAGCTATCGAGGGTAACCCATTGAATATCATCGCATTTATCTGGCTCATTGATAGCAGCTTCACCCTCCCACTTATGGCAAAGGAAGAAAAAATCAATTCTTTCTGGATCCGAAATTAAATTATTAGATACATGTACCAGCTCTATATCTTCAGGCAAAATTAAAATATTAACCTCTTCTTTTGCCTCTCTTATCATAGCTTCTTTAAGACTCTCCCCGCCATCAAGGTGGCCTGCTGGCAATGAATAATATCCGTCCATATAGTCTGTGTTAAATCTACGGGTAAGACAGTATTGACCCTGAACATTTTTTAGAATTAAATATACTGCTGGAATTATTGAATGTCTGGTCATAATTTTCTATTGCTTATTTTTTATGGATATGTTAAACTGAATTAGTAACAATTTAGCATTTCTTTAACTAGCCTATCAAAATCCCACCCGTAAGCCAGTGCTGACCTTGGAGACAGGCTACCGCTTGTCATGCCTGGGCTTGTATTAATTTCTAAGAATACAATTTCTCGCGTCTCAGGATTATAAATAAAATCAGACCTTGTGAGTCCACGGGCTCCGATAATATTATGCACTTGCACGGATAATTCTTGAGTTCTCACCAACACTTCTTGGGGTAAATTGGCTGGGAATATCTTTTGAGTAAGCTTGGAATTAAACTTTGCATCATAATCAAAAAAACTATTAGAGCTGTCGATGGTAATCTCCCCAACTGGTAATGCCAAACCGTTAATAACAGGGCAGGTTATCTCGACTCCTTGTATAAACTCTTGGATTATTGCCGTATTAGAAGATGCAAAAGCAATCTTCAGAGCGTTTTCTAGGTCTTTCCAATCCGTAACTTTAGTTACACCAATACTTGAACCGCCTTCATTTGGTTTAACAATAACTGGCAAAGCGAGCTGAGCTTTAATCGCCAAAACTTGTTCTTTTGTACTTTCTGGATAAAGCACCTTGGTCTGTGGAACTCGAAGCCTATACTGACCTAGAATATCGTATAAACGAGCTTTGTCCATACCTAAACTACTAGCCAAAACCCCGGATCCCGCATAAGTAATTTCAAGAGTATCCAGCATTGCCTGTAAATGCCCATCTTCGCCAAATTCTCCGTGTAAAGCGTTCACTACCAAATCAGTATTAGCATCTTTTAGGAAGTTTATAACCTGCTCCAAAACCTGACTTTTATCATTTACTAAAATTAGCTTTGTCGCCTTGTAACCTTGTCTAACCAGCGATTCAAAAATATTCTCTCCAGTCTCCATCGAGACTTCACGCTCTGTTGAGTAACCACCATAAATCACTAGTATATTTTTGTTGAACATATGCTTTAAAAATCTATGAAAAAATCAAAATAGTCAATCAGTTACGCCCTACTATTTGATCTCGGATAGTTTATGTGCAATCTAGTTAACTCGTATGTCAATTTCCACATTTACAAAACCCCAAAAATGATTTATTCTATACGGTAATATCAACCTACTCACAAAAGAAAAAATTAAAGCATGGCAGGAGATCTCTACAACAATAATAGCAATGCCTCAAAACCCGTGATCTCGGATACTTCCTCCAAGAATAACCAAAATGGGGTTAATAGCCGGTCAACTGAGACTCAAAATACCGCGGGCAATAATTTGTTACCTTCTTACGGCAATCCCGCTGCCGATACTGGGCAGTTTTTTGATGGGATAAATTCTGGGTTAGGTAGCTTTGGGCCTTCTGGTTTGATTATTAATTTGCTATTGGTCGGTATTGGTTTGAGTGCTTTTGTGGCCGTGGCTATTCGGGTTTATCGCTATTTTATCTACCGAACTACCAAGGTTGATAAGTGGCGGGATAGGATAGTCCTTGAGATTCAAGTTCCGCGCGAGACCTCCGAACAAGTCCAAAAATCCCATGGTAACACGGCAACCAAAGATGCCAAAGAATCACTGGCCATCTGTGAGCAAATTTTTCTGGTGATGGCTGAATACGCCAAAAAAGATTGGAAGTCTTGGTTATTTGGATCGGAGACTTTTAGCCTCGAGATTGTTAATGTCAAACAGGAAATTCGCTTTTGGGTCGTCTGTTCCAAAAAGACGGTTGATGTTCTTGAGCGCCAAATCGTGGCCATTTATTCGAGCGCTCATATTACTAGGCTAGACAAAACAAGCCTATTTGCCCCTAACTCGCAAGTTTACGCCGAAGAATTAACCCTTAGTACCAGATTCGAGCTACCTTTTCGGACTTATAAGAATTTGGATGTCGAGCCACTTAATGTTTTGACTAATGCGCTCAGCGGATTAACTTTGGAAGAAACGGGAGCTATTCAAATGGTCCTTACCCCAGTCAAAGGTGGTTCGTGGCAAAAAAAAGCCCAATTACTAGCCCTAAAAATCCAACAAGGCCAAAATCCAAAAGATATTTTGTACCCCGAATTTAATTTTTGGAAGGAGTTTTTCAAGTTTTTTGGTAGTGTAATAAGCGTCCTAAAAGGCCCAGATAAAGACGATGAAAAAAAGCCAAAAAAGGAGCGAGATATTGATTTATCAGGTAAAAAATCCCAAATTAGCCTTACGCCTCAACAGCAAGAAATGATAAAGAAACTCGAAGAAAAAGCTAGTAAGCCTGGATATTATTTTACGCTCCGTATCGCCGGTTCAGCCCCGACTCAAGAGCAAGCCAAAAAAATTGTAAATAACATTATCCCAAGTTTCCAGATTTTTGATTTTCGACCGTTTAACAGCTTCAAGAAGACCAAAACTAATACTAAGCAATTGATATACAACTTTATCACTCGGTCGCAGAATTTTGACCCGGCCAACATAATTAACACCGAAGAAATTAACTCAATTTGGCATCTTCCATCTTGGCAAGTAGAAACCGCTTCGATCAAGTGGCTTGCAGGTCGAAGGCCACCAATTCCGCTCAACGTCCCGCTCAAAGCCGATAATACTCTCTATGTCGGGCGCGCTTCTAGTCGAGGAGTTACAAAGGACATATATATGAGTACCGAGGATAGGTTTAGACATATTTATAGTCTGGGCGGTTCTGGTTCTGGTAAATCGGTTACTATGGGCGAAATTGTCCTGCAGGATATTGCTATGGGACATGGAGTTTGCGTGGTGGATCCCCACGGCGAAACGGTTGATGATATTTTGAGGCGGATGCCACCAGAGAGGATCAAGGATGTTATTTATTTTAGTCCGGCAATCACCGATAGGCCGCTGGCTCTAAATATGCTTGAGTTCGATCCACGCAAGCCCGAGCAAAAAACCCTTTTGATTAACACGCTTTTTAGTATTTGGGATAAGTTGTACGACCTCAAAAAAACCGGAGGGCCGATGTTTGAGAACTATATGAAAAACGCCATGCGGCTTGTAATGGGCCACAAAGAATCTGGGGCGACCTTGATGGAAATTTCCAAGGTTTTGACCGACGATGATTTTCGGGCTTTTAAGCTTGCGATGTGTAACGAGCCAGAAGTAGTAGATTTTTGGGAGAAAGAGGCCACCAAAGCCGGTGGAGATGCCAGTCTCGAGAATATGGTACCTTATATCACCTCCAAGCTCTCACCTTTTGTCAATAATGACTTTATTCGCCCGATGATAGGTCAGAATTCTTCGGTAATTAACTTTCGCGAGGCCATGGATAATAATAAGATTGTCCTGGTTTCATTGTCCAAAGGGTTGATTGGTGAGGAGTCAGCTTATTTGATTGGTATGGTATTAGTTGGCGGGCTTTTGGGGGCTGGTATGGGACGCGCCGACGGATTGGTCTATAGCGAAGATGGCTCAAGCAAAGTCGCCCTACCTAGTGAGCGGCCGCCGTTTTTTGTGTATATTGATGAAATGCAGAACTTTTTGTTTGACGCTATTCCAAAAGGGCTTGAGGAGGTTCGAAAATACAAAGTAGGTTTTTATTTAGCCCACCAATATATCAAGCAAGTAGTCGTTGACGGCTCCGAAAAAATCAAAGACTCGATTATGGCCAACTGCGCCACCAAATTTATCTTTAGGTGTGGGGCGGACGATGCTAAGTATCTCGAGGCCGAGTTTTATCCATTAAATGCCCAAGATATTGCAAGTCCCGAGTCCCGCACTTTTAATGCTATATGTTTACTCAACGATCATAAATCAGCTCCGTTCAATATTGCGGCCTATTATCCAGAATATATGCGAGTTGCCAAAGATCCAGAACTCAAAAAAGCCGGCGAAAAACAACGTCAAGAAATCATCGAAATGATCAAGCAAAAATACGGCAGGCCAAAAGAAGTCATCGAAAAAGAGATAAGGGACCGAGCCAAGATTTTCTTCTAGGGTTTAGCGAAGGCTCACAGCTTTTTTGCAGATTCTACCACTGAACTTCCGCCAGTCCATTTGCCTTGAGGAATTGATTACATTCTTTGAAGTGTCCGTTACCAAAGAAACCGTTATGGGCCGAAAGGGGAGAGGGATGGGTCGACTCCAGGACTAAATGATTGTTGCCTTGATTAGAGAGACTGTTTATAATCGCTTCTTTTTTACGGGCGTTAGCTCCCCATAATATAAATACTACATTTTCTTTTTGGGCGGCGATTATCTCGATTACTTGGTCTGTGAACTTACTCCAGCCGTATTTGGAATGTGAATTAGCCTCGGCTTCTCGGACCGTAAGGGTGGTATTTAGCAGCAAAATTCCCTGCTGGGCCCAGCGGGTAAGGTCAGGATCTTTGAGATAAGGATATTTTTGTGTTTTAAATTCGTCAAATTCATTAATTATCTCTTTGTACATATTTTGCAGGCTTGGCGGCACTCGATTGCCAGGTAAGGTCGAGAAAGCCAGCCCATCAGCAACTTTGGGTGTGTGGTAGGGATCTTGGCCGAGAATTACGACCTTTACCTTGTCAAACGGGGTCAAATCAAAGGCTCTAAAGATATTGCCAGGAGCTGGATAGATTATACTTGAGGAGTATTCAAGCTTGACTTTGGCTACCAAATCCTCAAAATATTTTTGATCGAATTCTGATTGTAGGACGCGTTGCCAAGATGGATGGATTTTTACTTGCATATTGATTTGATAAGTTTATTTAAGGCTTAACATTTTTTTATTGTTCAAAACCGCTGCCTTTTAGCCGGCCTTTTCCTTTGAGAATGTGTGGCTCAGAGAGATTGATCCGGTCTTGGCGGGTCTTGGGTAGCTTTGCACTACTAAAATATAACAAGTATCCGCGTTGCCGCCCAGGTGTAAGTGCATAAAATGCGTCGGCTAAGAGACTATCTTGAGCTAACTTTTCTTTGAATTCTTCTGGGAATTCGTATTGATTAATTGCCTTGAATACAACTTTTTGACCGGAGTTTTCGACATTGATAGCTTCTTGAATATACTCTTTTATTGTATCTTTCATAGCTTGAATTTGCTCAACGTTATCAAATCTTAGCTGCCGCGCGGCTTGGACATTGGGCGTTTGCTGCGTCAGGATTTTGGCTGGATCTTGCATAAGAGATCCTTTGAAAAATAGAACGGCAATATAATCCTTAAAAGTATGTATCAAGAACAATTTGCCTTTGAGACTTGCATAAGTCGGCTTTCCGTAAGCTAGCCCCTCGGACAAGTCACAGTCTAAGGCAATTTCTCTAATGGCGATTTTTGCTTTTTGCCATTTATCGTTGTCTTTTTGGAAATACCAATCGGCGCTGAATTTTACTTGCATATCTGAGTTTGTCGTTTTTATTGGCTTTTATCCGTTTTTAGTTCCAGGCGTTGAGCATTTATAGATACAACAACACTACTGAATGCCATCAATAAGCCAGCAACAGCAGGACTAACAGATATTCCATAACCGTTTAACAAGCCAGCGGCAAGCGGAATAGTAATAATGTTGTACCCCGAAGCCCACCACAGATTTTGCTGCATCTTGATGTAGCTGGCTTTGGATAAATTAATAAGAGTTGGGATATCGAGCGGGTTATTGTTGACCAATATGATGTCCGCGGTTTCTACTGCTACATCGGTACCAGCTCCAATAGCTATGGCCACATCGCTAGCTGCCAGGGCTGGAGCATCATTGACACCATCGCCCACCATAGATACTGTAGAATTTGAGTTTTTGAGAGCGGTGATAAAGTCGCTTTTGTCTTGTGGCTTAACTTCGGCTTTGTAAGAATCTAAGGCTAATTGCTCGGCCACGGCTTTTGCTACATTCTCAGCATCTCCTGTAAGCATAGATACTTTGATTTTCATTTCGTGGAGTTTCTTGATGGCTTGCTTGGACACTTCTCTGACAGTATCACCAAGAACAACCATCGCTAAAATTGCCTTTCCTTCTAAGAGATACACCGTAGTCCCGACCTGTTTTGGCATTAAATCTTGAGTTAGTTTGAATTGCCCTTGTTTTACGTAAGCTGCGCTTGCAACTAGATATTGCTTTTGATTAACAGTTCCTTGGATGCCTGTTCCAGGTAGTGATTCGATTTTGGTTGCCTCTACCCTTTGCTTAGAAAGACTACTAAGTGCCTTTGCAACTGGATGCTCGGACGCTGATTCGAGAGTTGCTATTACTGACGCCAAGTAATTTTGGTCTTGTTCTTTGGCATATATTATTTCCGTCGGTACAAAAACACCCTCGGTCAAAGTCCCAGTTTTATCAAAGATGATATTGGTAATATTACGCGCGGATTCAAATGCCTGGCGGTTCCGGATTATCAAACCGTTGGCTGCGGCGATAGATGTGGTGCGAGCGATTACGAGCGGAATAGCTAGGCCAAGGGCGTGCGGGCAAGCAATTACAAGCACGGTTACAGCATGTGCAATAGCAAAATTAATACCTTTGGGATCAATCCAAGTCCAGTAGATAAAGGTCGATGTAGCTACGGTCATCGCAATTATGGTCAAATACATTGCGGCGGTGTCACTAAGGGTTTGGAGTTTAGACTTGCTGGCTTGAGATGAAGAAACGAGCTTGGATACCTGAGCCAAAAATGTACTTTCGCCTACTTTTTCGATAACGATGTCAAAAGCGTTTTGCTGGTTTTGAGAGCCTCCGATGACTTGATCGCCAATAGTTTTTTCGGTTGGCTTGGATTCTCCTGTTACCATTGATTCGTTGATTGTCGAACTACCTATAGTTACTCTACCATCAGCTGGAATTTTTTCAAAAGGCTTAATCAAGACGTGGTCGCCGACAATCAAGCTGGCTATTTCAACTTCAACTGTATTACTATCGTCGGTATACTTGTGAGCAGTTTTTGGAAGGAGGGCGGCTAGTTTGGATAGTGAACTTGAAGCGCCTTCTGTGGCGCTCATCTCGAGCCAGTGACCAAAGAGCATTACTGAAATCAAAGTTGCCAGTTCAAACCAAAACGGCTCACCTTGCAGACCAAAAACTGTGGCTAGTGAGTACAAAAAAGCTGCAGTGATAGCCACGGCAACCAAAGTCATCATCCCAGGCTTTCTACGCTTGAGTTCATTTGTCAGTCCAACCAAAAATGGCTTACCACCAATATAGAATAATACAGTAGATAAAAACGCCAAAACGTACTGCTGACCTTGGAATACTATCATGGAAACTCCGCGCAACATACCTACAAAGTCAGAGAGAGTTACTATTACAATTACAAGAGGTAGTGTTTTATAAAACAGGTTCTTGAACATGGTTGCGTGTCCCATATGTTCTGGTTGATTATGTTGTGAGTGATTGGTCATATCCATAGGTCATTAGTTTATAATTTAGCTTGTGATTTTATATGCGGTAAGTAAATTAATTTTGTCAATTAGAATTATTAGAATTATTAGAAAAACAAGAGCTGCCTCGAGCAAAATAATCCCTATAAGCCAAGAGTCCAAAAACAACCATTAAGGCACCTCTAATACTGTCAAAAAGAAGCAGGTCAACGCGATTAAATTCGAGAAAAAAGGCAACACCCAAAGCAAATAACAAAATACCTACAGTTATCCCTGCTTGAATTCCTGCAATATTTGAGTTCTTTATCCAGATGAGGCTCCACAAGCAAATACTTGCCGATATAACGAAGCCATAAATTATTAGAAACTGCAAAATCCCAAGCTCCGGTTGATATTTCAAACCTAATTGTTGGACCAAAGAAGGAAAACCTACAGTCAATAATCCTACTATCACCAAAGCGATAATAATTTGAATGATTAATAAAATGACTAGACCGAAACTCCAAGTTAATTTTTTTGGCATAATACTGTAAGTTAATTAGAATGGTTTTAATACTCGAATCGTATTGCGATTTCCCCCAAACTGTCAAAGTTTTGGAATACCCTCGAAAATACAATAAACTTGCACACTTGAATTTTTTTAGGTATTTTAAGTTCAGGATTTGGATCAAAGAGGCGACACTGTTTTTATAGAATTTATTTTTTTGGCAGGTGGGGCAATCCCATTTCAATTGACAGTTTAGAAAGTTAAAAGTAACTTATGGACATGCAATACCTATTACTAATTCCACAAGCATTCAGATTTTTCGCCGTAATCACTGCAGTTATTATAGTTATTTATAGCTTGGCAATACCTATATGGCCTATGTTTTGGGCTAGTTATTATTCTCCAACTTTTCCACCCAAAAATCCAGGAGTAATAAACCACATTATTCATCCCGACCAAAAGTCAATTTTTCGAGTGGTGGTTATAGGTGATAGTACAGCTATAGGGCAAGGAACCAATTCTGTCGAGGAGAGCTTTGGTTATCAGTACCTACTGGCTAATAGTTCACTCAAAAATCAAAATTGGAGCTTTGAGAATCGGGCAAAAAGCGGAGTCAAAATTAACTATGTTGTTGACCAGCAATTAGACTTTGAACCAGCAGGTTTGGTTATGGTATCCATCGGAGCAAATGACGTAACTGGTGGTACGAAGTCTGCTGAATTTCGCGCATCCGCGGAGGATCTAGCCAAGAAACTTAGAAGTTTATCAAAACAAGTCATCTGGCTAAACATCCCTGATTTTGTTACCAGCCCTATTTTGTTACCGCCGTTAAATTATATTTTAAGCAGCCGGGCTAAGAAGATTAATCAAATTCTTGATAGCATAGTCCCCCAATCTGGTTATCAGCTAATAGATGTCTACAACGGTGCTAGAGAGCCATTTAAACGTGATCCTGATCGGTTTTTTGGCGCAGACAAATATCACCCTTCGGTTTATGGTTACGGTGTCTGGGTAAAAGTAATCGAAAAAACTCTCCAACCTGAAATCCAATTTTCTCAGTTCAGATAACGAGGGAAGTATAGACTTTTTTTGGGGCGTCTGGTCGATGTGGACAACCAGGCCAACAACAAGGTCGCCGTTTGCCACGAAGTAGATCTTCTCTAAGTCTAATCAAATGTTCTGTGCGTGTCTCAGGTTTTTTGAAAAAGGTAATCCAGCAGATCCACTCGTTTTGGGTCAGCGGGGTCAAAGTATCCCATATCGTAGCAACATCAGGATTAAGATCTAAGACTTTCTGAATATCAGGGGTGATTGTATGTGGGATAATTGGCATTGTTAGTTGGTTTTAATATTATCTAAGTATGTTTGAAATGACGTATGATTAAGTTTTATATTTTGCTTTCTGTTTTTTATCAAGTTATAGTCTGAATATTGGAGCTGGTCCAGACTGGGCTATTAGACATAGCTTGTGTGCAACTTTTGATAAGTTTGTTTCACTAACAAATCTAAATTTTTTACCATACCTGAATATGCATATCTTTCAACGCCTCTAATTAAAATATAATAATTCAATTGTTCAAAATCTATTTTACCATAACCTTCCAAAAATGACTCAAAATACAATTTATCACTACCCCTTAGATCTAAAATAGGATCAAAAAACCCGGGAAAATCAATTGCGACAATTGCTAAATCTATATAGGGCGATCCGAATAAGACTGTGCCATTTGGATCCATAATTACCGGGTTGTTTTCTACTAACATTATATTCCCACTATGCATATCTCCGTGCAAAAAGCTAACGGTAGAATCTAGCATATGCCTATCCATAATATTTTTTATAAAATTAATAGTTTTTTTTACGAAATCTTGCTCTTCGGGGGGTATTTTTTTTAACCTATCAGACCCCAATTCTAAAAAATAACTAATAGTATCGCTAAAACTACATTGTCGAAATTCTAAAGCGCTAGATTGAAGGGATATCCTATACTCGTCGCTGGTATTATTATGAATTTTTTTTAATTGAACTCCCCAATCATACATTAATTTGAGCGTTAGATTTTTTCTAAATTTTGCCTGCTCTAGAACTTTTTCCATAATCATATAATTACTATTTATAAATACAACAGGTAAATATTGAATGCCGATAGCTTGTTGTAATTTGGATAATAATCTTTGATGTTCATTTGCATTTGATTTTGTTTGATCAAATTTAGCTAGAAAGTTTTTATTATCTTTTGTTAGCTGGTAGATTGTTGAAGAAAAAGTTTTTATTGGCCCCCCCAATTGTATATCCGTACGACTGAATTTCCTGAATTTCGGGTTTTGTTAGCTGATAAATATCTGACATAATTAATACCCAAACTCTACTGCGATTTCCCCCAACTGTCAAAATTTGAGAACACCTCAAAATTACCAGCAAACTAGTTATATGTCGACATGTTTTTTTTGGGTATTAAGTCAGATTTTATGAGCAAATCAAAACTCGGGTGGCCTGCACCAGAAATCCAAATTTGTTGATGCGCCCAGAATTTTGGCTTGTGTCAAACAACCCTTGGATAGCAAGAAGACCTAACTTTTACTCAAATTTTTGTTCCTAATTCTTGACAAGATAATATACAAGATTAATTATGTGTTTATACCCCTGCCAACAAAAAACTCAATCAGACAGACAACTAATAACAAATTTCAATGAGCAAAATAATAATAATCGGTAGTGGATTTGCGTCGCTATCCTCGGCATGTTACTTGGCCCAAGCCGGCAATGAAGTCATCGTCCTCGAAAAAAATGCAGACCTTGGTGGCCGAGCCAGGAGTATGGATATTCCAATTCCTGGATACTACGATACCAACGATAATCTAATTGTTTTTGGTAAAGGGGCCAAAGGAAGCAAAGGTAATCACCACGATAAAACCCCAAAATTCACCTTTGATATGGGGCCGAGTTGGTATTGGATGCCAGGCGTTGTGGACAGGTTTTTTGCCGATTTTGATAAGTCGGTTAGTGACTATTATGTCCTCAAAAAATTGGAACCATCCTTTCGAATGTTTATGGCGGACGGAGTTCAAGTCGATTTACCAACGGATTTCAAGGACATACTAGCTTTCTTTGATGCCCAGGAACCCGATGGCAAGGGGGCAAGCAAGCTCCTTCAGTTAATGAAAGACGGTGAGTTCACCTATTCCAAGTCAGTCAACGATTATATGCTTAGGCCGTCGCTGAGTTATAAGGAATTTATGAGTCCCGAGTTTATTTTTGGGGTAATTAAAGGCGGTTTATTATCTAGTTACCAAAAGAAAATTCACAAGTTATTCGAAAGCCCGATCCTTAGAACTATTCTAGATTTTCCAACTCTATTTCTTGGGGCAACCCCAGCCAAAACCCCGTATCTCTACAATATGATGGCTTACACGATGTTGGTTCATGGAACTAGTTATCCGATGGGTGGAATGAATCAGATAGTTAAGGCAATGGTTTCTCTCGGGGAAGAGCTTGGAGTTAAGTATTATACGCAGTGCCAAGTCAAAAAACTAGAAGTCGAGAAAGGTGTAATTAACTCAGTTTTCGTCCATGATATATCAAAAGGGGCTAATCAAGAGCTATTCAATCAAAAAGAAAATGACCCCGAAGGTATCTTTGGTAAGATGAGTATTACTGATTTTTACGATCTAAACTGCGATTATGTTGTTGCTGGGGCTGATTATCATTTTGTTGAGCAGACATTATTAGATCCTCGATACAGATTATATAGTGAAGACTATTGGGACAAGCGGGTTTTGGCCCCCTCAAGCATCATATTTTATATTGGGGTTAACAAAATTCTGCCTAATTTACAGCATCACAATTTATTCTTTGACTCGGATTTTGATCAGCATGCCAAGCAGATTTACGATACACCCGAATATCCAATCGACCCCTTATTTTATCTCAGCGTTACTTCTAAGACTGATAGAACCGTTGCGCCAAAGAACTGCGAAAACTTGTTTGCATTAATCCCGATCGCCCCTGGCTTGGAGGACACCGAAGAAATTCGGGACAATTATTATCGCCAAATTATTAAGCGAATTAGTCAGCGAGTTGGCTTCGATATTAAACCACATATTATTTGCAAGCAGAGTTACTCAGTCAAAAATTTCGAAGACGACTATAATTCCTACAAGGGCAATGCTTACGGTTTGGCCAACACACTGGATCAAACAGCTATTTTTAAGCCCAAAATGCACTCCAAAAAAGTCGCAAACCTTGTCTACGCCGGTCAGATGACAGTACCTGGTCCTGGTATTCCCCCAACTATCTTTAGCGGGAAGATTGCCGCCGAACTGATCGCCGCTCTAAAAACTCAAAAATAATAACATTGAGACTAACGAGGGCAATTCCGAAGCCGTAATTCTCAAGAGGGGTGTGCCAAATCTTAATTCCGCTAAAAAATTCTGGATTATAAGGGCCAACAATTGGATTATTAGCCAGCCACCGACCGTTGAGATAATTATCGACAATAGTTTGGAGAATTACAACAGCCAACAAAAACCAGCCAAAGCGGCGAGTCAAAAGTACCTTTGTTTTTAGCCAGTATTGGTCAGTTATTAGAACCAAAATTAGAGACAGGACGGTGAGTTGGGTATAAGTCATTGACTAAATTTGTTTTTTTGATAATAGATTTTAGGCGTAAGACTTAAAAGAAAAATTTCAATATGTATAAAAATCTCCCTGAATTAACCTGTTATCGGCTAAATATTTTTTATGATAAATTATTCGGAGGCAATCCAGCGAACGTGGTTTTTAGCCAGACTCCGCTCAAAGATGAATTAATGTTCAAACTAAGTCAAGAACTGGCCTTGCCAGAGACGGTTTTTATCTCCAATCTTCAAACTGGGAAAAACTGTTCCATCGATGCTTCGTTTTTTACGATCAATGGTTCGGAAATAGATTTCTGTGGGCATTTGGCTATAGGTACTATTTATTCAGCCTATTTAGAATCCGACAAAAAATTCAAAAATTGGACTCTCAACACCAAACAAGGCGTATTGAAGGCCGTAGTCGAACCGACCAAAAATGGAAAGGTCAACATATCAATCCAATCCAATCCACCGAAATTATACCCAGTAACCCTAAACGTCTCCGAAAAAATCTATCTGCAGACCAAATTTGGGGTAAGTATAAATTCTCCTTACTTGCCAATGATTAATCCCGAACTCGAAAATATGTATATCCACCACGATAACCTCGAGATGATGAATTTTGAACGGGTCGATTTTGTGCCATTTATTTCTGAGCGTAATTTACTTGGCTTGGTATTTATTAACGCCTCCCAGAATTTAAAATCCCAAAAAGATTATCTTGGTCGGCCAATTGATATTGAGGTGCGGGCCACCTATCCAGGCCTCGGAATCAAGGAGGATCCTCAATCTGGGTCTGCTCCAGCTTCTGTGATTGAGTTTGCCCTGCACAACCACCTTATCCAGCCTCGCACACGCTACATCATCAGCCAAGGAGCTTACATTAATCGCCCCGGGTCAATGGAAGTCTTTATTAAAGACGATAGTTATTGGATACGAGGTTCAGTAGTATTATTCCACAAAAGCAAGCTCGAAGTTAAGTAAATCGGTACCAAAGCTACCTATCCTCGAGTAGTAAAATGCTATTTTCGATTTGCCCGAGACTTCTGGTTGTGGCGTCGTAGTTCTGTTGGGCAAGCCTTATCTTATCTCCAAGCTTAGTGTATTCATCCCTAAAGCTCTTGATATTTCGACTGATCTCTTTTAGTCCGTCTATAATCTTTTGGGCATTATTACTTACGGTAATATTAAATTGATAGGACTTGATAAACACCAGTTGAGGATAGAGTGTGTTCGGCGAGACCAGACTTATCTTATAACTGTTGAGTTTGCGGTGAAATTCCTGATCCTCGAGGCAGATTAAATAGATAGAATCACTCGGTATATATAACATAATTTTGGCTAGGTAATTGTGCTTGTAATATTTGCTCGACATTTCTTTGGCCATATTTAGAATTCCGTTTCTTAGGGCTTTTTTGTGGGCGTCGCTATCGGGGCTGGCGAGCATATCTTCGTATTTGGTAAGGGGAAATTTGGAGTCAATTCCAATTCGCTGATCCCCAAGCGTAATCACAAAATCAATCTTGTCCGAGGTACCAGGGATACCCACCTGCGACTCCCAGCTACTGGCCGTCAAGTGATCGCGAAGCATACTCTCAAGATAATCTTCTGCAAAACTACCAAAGCTCTTGGAACTAGTTCGACTAAAAATCGCATTAAGTCTATCGATACTTTTGGTTGAGTCGACCATTGACTGGGCTTTTTGACTTAACTCACCGAGATTTTGGCTAACTTTATCAAAGGATTGAAGATTGCGGGCAAAGTTTTCATCGAGTCGTTTTTGGACATCGTGATTGATAATTTCCAGTTGATTTTTGGTGATTAGATTAATCTTTTCTAGTTCAAGTTGCGTGCTGTTGAGTAGATTATTGAGACTAAGATCGAGTTTAGCCTGGATTTGGATTTGGGATTCTTGGGTCTTGGTATTAAAAACTTCTATGAGCTTGTTGTGATTACTATTTAGGAGGCTGCTTTGGCGATCTTGGACGCTGTTGACTTGGGTAAGTAGACCAATAAGGACTTCTTGGGCGATACTTTGCGTGTCAATTTGACTTTGAGATCGCTGGATATTATTGAGCGTTAGGATAATATAGATACTAGATACTAGAGTAATTAAGCTGAGTATAAGAGCGATGAGGGATAAGTCCATAATAGGGCAATTTAAGTCTTTAATCAAAATCTAAATCGATTAAGATAGCCTGTCAACCCACAAAAAAACACCTCGCGCTGAGATGTTTAAATATTTTGAAATCTAAAACCCTTAATTATAATGCCCGACAAATATTTCCAAAACTTCCATAATCCCAGGTAGTTGCTTTGGGTCGACTGCTTTGGCCCAACCTTCGTGAACGGCAACATTGAGAACTAATGTCATTGGTTGATTGAGAGGTACTTGGCCATTAGGTTGTCTAGATATCTCGGGATTGAACTCATAAACCAAAATTCCATCATAAAGAATTACAACCAGGTCAGGAAAACGGTATATGTCATAATAATGAAATTTAGTTCCGATATTATTTATAGTTTTCTCTTTATATGCACTGGTTATGTCAGTTGGGTTATCCCCATAGTGAATGGTTGCATAGGCACGATTATCATTACCTGGGGCTTCTGCGATGTCTATCTCACCGTATCCTTGACTGCCGTCCCCAATTAGCCAAATAGCTGGTAGAAGCCCTGGGTTATTAGGGAGTTTGGCTTTGATTTGGATATGTCCGTATTGAAATTTCTCTTTTAGCTCCAGTCGCCCGCCTGAGTAGATGGCTTGAGACTTATTAATTCGTGGGTCATCTGAATTTGGGTCATATAGTGGATTTTGTGGATAATCTTGCCTAGCTGATAAAAGGAGACCTTGAGCACTTGATTCATAGTTATTGTATGTATAAACTTGCTTAAACTCTTGACTATAATCAAAACCAAGAAAAGTGTCCCAGTTAGACAATGCCAAAGGATACCTTTCACGTGTCAGCGGCCGTTTGAGACTTGCTTGATTGTAGACTGTTTCGGCCGATACGACTAGACCGCCTGGCAAAATTGCAGATAGCCCAATGGTAATCATCAAAATTAAGTTTTTAAGACTGCTTTGCATTGCTAGGGGTTTTGAGCTGGTGGAGTGTGGTACGAGATTAATCATATCGTTGTTAAATTGGTTTAATCCATTATGAGCTAACCGAGAGCTATATTAGTTAATCTGTCAACAGTTCCATTTTATTTGTTCTTTGTAAATGGTTCCAGCCCTGGGCTTTTCCACTCAATATTTTTACATACACTATAATTTGTACATAAACTCGGAAGTAGTTATACAAAAAAATCGAGATCGGCAATAGCCACATTAATTGATATTTACCCTTACTCTTATCTCGATATAAAGCATAGAGAGTTATTAATGCTTCGATAAATATAAAGGCAAAGTACATATATAAGTGGCCGGTTAAATTACCGATATCGGCACTAGTGAGCGAGGTAGATGGATAAAACAGAGACGCTGTGTACCGGATTATATAATAAATTAAAGGTAGAGTGGACAGGAAGCTGACCAACATCAAACATTGACTCAAAAGATACATCGGTAGCTCATACATTGAAAACATAGTGTTTTTACCTTTGAATAGTAGATCTGTGTTTTTAGCAAAGACTTGATATCCTCCATACCCCCATCGAATTCGCTGCTTCCAAAGTTGGTGCATAGTCTCAGGAGCTTCGGTTATAGAAAAAGCCTCGGGTTCGTATTTAATTTTCCATCCGGATCGTATTACATCAATTGTTAGATCCATATCTTCGGCCAATGTATTAGTTTTATATCCACCAGATATATCAACAATTGATTTTTTAAATGCTCCAATAGCTCCCGCTATTACAAGGATTGAATTAAAAGTACTAGAAGCTTGTTTAATAAAATTTTGCCCAGTTGTGTACTCTAGTCTCTGCAAGCCCGTCCAAATATTAAAGTTTCCCCAGAAGCTAATTTTGGGATTATTCGCTTTCATACCAAAGTATTCATTACCAATTTGCACGTTACCAGCAACAGCGCCAACTTTCGGGTCATTAAAGTGTTGCATTAATTTATATACGGAGTTTTTTTCAATGATACTGTCAGCGTCGACGCAAATAATATATTCATCGGAAGTGTTTTTAAGCCCGAAATTTAGTGCCGAGGCTTTACCACCATTGGTTTTAGTCAGAATTCTCACCGTTGGATTACCGGAATATTTGGCAATTAAGTTATCTAAAGTACTGTCAGTTGAGCCGTCATTTATGACTATTATGGTTTGATTTTTGTAAGTAGATCTCAGAAGGGATTCAACAGTCTTGATGACTCCTTGCTCTTCATTATAAGCCGGGACTAGCACAGTAACGTGTTCCAAAAACTCTTTGTTGAAACGGTGTTTTTTTGTAAAAATTAAACCTAATATTGTAATAGCAAATTTTAACAATGCGATAAACAGAAACACGGTCAATATCCAGTAAACGACTGTAAATAGATTATAAAAACTACGCTTATTAATATCTATATTATATTTACCTGTTGTAAAAAACTGAGAGAGAACTAAAGGTAGTTTCAAATCTTTAATTTTGTATATTTCAGGCGAGGCTATTTTTTGGTATCCATCTTCATCTAGTTTATCTACCGTGACAATGTTATACCCCGAAGTTTGTAGTCGTTCAATAATGATCGGTAATGCTTCAATTGTAGGTACTCGAGTTTTACCTCCACTATCGTGCATAATTATTTGAGAACCAGTATTTTTAAAAACATAGTCAACAATTGACTGACTAGTGACACCTTCATAATCATGAGTATCTGTGTCAGACTCGGCAATCTTCATACCTATATTTTTGGCAATCCGCAAAGTACGTATATCGTTTTCATACTCGCGAGTGCTATTGTCATTAAAAGGTGTTCTAAAATAAGAAGGATTCACAAGTGTCAATTTATTAATTTGATTGTTGGTTTTTATCAATTCTTCTTTGATAGTTTGGTCACTACTATTGTTGACTGAGATATGAGTCTGTGTATGATTTCCTATCAAATGCCCTTCTTTGACAATCCTCTCTGCCAAATCTGGGTTTTCAATTAAGTTTTCTCCAGTGGTAAAGAAGCTAGCTTTTACATTATACCTTTTTAAAATATCCAAAATCTTGCCAGTGTATTCGACATTTGGGCCGTCATCAAAAGTAATAGCGATCGTTTTCTCTTTCACTCCGCTTTGTTTAACTTTTGAAAGCGTCGGAGCATTTTTAAATTTAATTGCGCCGATTGAGCCATCATTTGATCTGGATAGTTGTAAGTTTGCAGGTGTAGATTCATTGATTAATTCAAATATTTCCCCGCTACCATCTATCTTAATTTTGTCAGTAATTCTAAATTTATTTTCGAGTAAATTGTTTTTAAAAGTATTAATATTGCTTTGCAAAAAAGCTAATCCATTCGGACTAGTTTGAAGTAAATTGTCAGTGCCTACGCTGCTGAATCTGCCATTAATATTAATTTTTGCCATTTGACGCTCAAAATTATTAAATAAGAATTCATTCGTAAGATACCTTTTTAATCGTGTATTTTTTTGGTCGGTCTCAACAAATGGAAAAAAATTATCATCGAATTTAATTTCATCAACCTGTCGGCTTTCAAACATTTCTTGAACACCGTCAAGAGGGAGGCTTGGATAGAGTAAATTTAGAGGTTTTGATCCGGTATTTTTGGCTAATTCTTTGATGATTTCAAGTTTGTAATTAGTGTCCAAATTGCCGTCTTTAGTGAAAGAAATTGGAACAATATATAATTTAGACGCAATATTCTTGAGCCAAGATAGGGTCTTTAAGCTTTGATTTGTCCCTGCTACGAAGTCCAATTGAATACCTTTTTTGGTTAAATTATTGTTTAGTTGTTCGAGCTTTTGCGTATTTAGCTGATTCAAATCGATACTATTTTTGTTAAGGTCGATCACAATTCTAGAAGCCGAGATACT
Source organism: Minisyncoccota bacterium (assembly GCA_014376695.1). Classification (GTDB taxonomy): domain Bacteria; phylum Patescibacteriota; class JACMRA01; order JACMRA01; family JACMRA01; genus JACMRA01. Next base: position 54,844 of record JACMRA010000001.1, read on the forward strand.
ATATAAAAGGTCAAGATCGCCAAGATTTTCGGTAGCTAGCTTAATGTATTGATATACTGGAACAATTTTATTGTCTGGATTATTAACAAGATAGCTTAAACTTAATTTAAGGTCACTATTAGATTTGGCATTATCTATAAGCTTGCCACCTTTTATGGTGTAACATTCGCACAAGACATAATCCAAATTTGCTATCTTATCTCGCACTTGGGAATAATTTCCATATTCAACCGGGCTGATTATACTATAGGTTAAGTGATTACCGTCAGTGATAGTATTAGCCTTGGCATTAGAGATGGGATAAATTAGAGATTTAAATGAGCCTTTAACCCCTTCAAGCGCACCGGATTGGTTATAGTAATTTGTAACTAATGTGCCAAGTAATAGCAAGTTTATCAAAATAATCGCAGTAATGATCTTAGTAAAAAGCCAGCGTCTACCACTAGCATCAAAAAAAATAGGTGGGTTTTTCGCATCAAATTTGGCCATAAAAATATAATCTTCTTTAGAAAAGGGTAAGTCGAATATCTTCGCTAAATTATTAAAAGTTTAGTAAGAATTCTCATTGTGATTAGAAAAAGTAGGTGTTAAGGTTAATAACAGTCAGTTGAACTATAAACAAGTTTATTGCAAATTGTCAAACAACAAAAGAACCTCTTGCGAGGTGTTTAATAATTGTATCAGGATACTTAGACTAACTATTTAGTCTTAATACTATTAAATAGTTCCAAAGTATCCTTGAGTAAGACTTCGTTTTCAGGCAGGTTTGCGGAGTTTCGACTCGCCAAAAGGTAATATAAGGTATCTTGTAGTTTGAAACTAGCTAAATACATTATTGTAGCCTGATTATTTGTATTTATTTTAGATTTTCGTAGGTACTTTGTGACAATAATGCTTTGATTCAGCTTTTCAGATTTAAGGTTTATATCCTCAATTTTATCGTAATCTTCAGTTGTAACTGGAGTTCTACCTATCGCTATCGCTGATGTGTCTATACCTGAGCATCCATAGCAACCCTGCTGATTTTTTTCTATAAGAGCTAATACGAGAGGATTTTCTTTTTCGCAATTTATCTTTTGACTTATTTCCACCTGAGCTTTTGCCTCTTCCAAAAGCTTCGGTCGCCCGACCGCATACTCTTGGGAAACCTTCTCATACCCTAATTGATATTTCGAGGCATTAAAGCCAATCTCGAAACTTGGACAGGAAAGAATTTGAGTATTACTGGCGACTGAGACAGGGTTTGACACCACGGCATTGGAACTCTCGGACTCCCGGTTTGCTTTAACAATTTCGTTCAAGCTGTGGACGTAATAAAACCCAGCAGCAACCACCATACCAGCAATTATAGCAATATTTACAACTACTACAAGAACAGCTAGTCCTATAGATTTTATATTTTTATTCATATTTTTGGTACTTTTTTGAGAGTGAGTTTTATATCATATCAATCTCAGCGTACACGGCGTTGCGTTCGATAAACTCCTTACGGGGAGCCACTTCAGACCCCATAAGATGATCAAATACTTGGGAAGCAACGACTGCATCTCCAACGGTAATTTGGTATAGGGTTCTAGTTGATGGATCCATTGTGGTAGTCCAGAGTTCTTCTGGGTTCATTTCTCCAAGCCCCTTGTACCGCTGGATTTTGTAAGCTGGCCCTTTTGGTTTGATAATTTTGCTACCGGTTTCAAGTTCGGCGGTTAGCTCGTTCCCAGTCTCAATTTCTTCATCGTCAATTTCGAGTTGAAGGGTTAGATTTGGGTCAATTTTGGTAATTTCAGCCAAGATACTATCTCGTTCAGTTTCATCGAAGGCGTACCTAATTTTTTTCTTATAGGTAATACCGTAAAGAGGCGGGCAGGCCATATAAATAAAACCGCCGTCAATTAGTTCGGGCATATATCGGTACAAGAACGTAAGTAGCAAAGTCGAGATATGGGCGCCGTCTACATCAGCATCGGTCATTAAGATTATTTTATGATACCGGAGCTTTTCGATATCAAACCGCTCACCAATCCCAGTCCCAAAGGCCGTAATCATATTCCGAATACCCTCGTAATTCATTATACGATCCAGGGTGGCTTTTTCGGTATTGAGAACCTTGCCCCTAAGCGGTAAAATAGCCTGAGTCTTGCGGTCACGACCTTGCTTTGCACTGCCTCCAGCAGAATCCCCCTCAACAATATAAATTTCTGAATTTTCGGGATTTTTTGAGCTACAGTCAGCTAACTTACCGGGCAGAGAAGTGCTTTCTAATACCGATTTTCGAAGCACCGAGTCCCGAGCGGCTTTGGCAGCCAGCCGAGCTTTCATCGCTAGTTGGGCTTTTGAGACTATTTGACTGACGACTTGTGGATTCTCCTCAAAATAAATACCGAGTTTGTCGAAAATTAGCTTATCGGTACTGGTTCTAGCACTTGTGGAGCCAAGTTTGACTTTGGATTGGGAAGTGAATTGTGGATCAACCATCTTAATACTAAGTACCACTCTTAGACCTTCCTTAAGATCATCAAAGCTAAATTTATCAGTTTCTTTTTTGAATATTCCTTTGGCGATGCAGACATTATTGATTAATTTGACCAAAGCGGTTCGAAATCCAGTCACGTGGGCTCCGCCTTCTGGGTTGATGATACCGTTAGTAAAGGCAAAAAACTTTTCGGAATAATCTGAAGCGTAGCAAATCGAACAATCTAATTGAAACTTACTATCACCACCATGAACCCGAATAATTGGGGTAATCTTAGTGTCTCGATAGGTCAATTCTTGCAGATAACTCAAAATACCATCTGGAAAGTAGAACTCCCGGGTGTTGCTATTATTAATTTGGTCACTAAAAATCGGTAACTTGGACTCAATCCCTGACTGTAAGACGGTTCGGATTTTTTCGCAGACGACATCGATATCTTTGCCTTGTTGAATTTGGTCAAGATATTTCTTGATCTCAGGGCTATCGCTAAAAGATTTGATGTAATTAATCAAAAAAGGAGTGTTATTAATAATCATAGAATTCTGTTGTTTATACTCCAATCTAATAATATTCTCGAGGCTTTGTCAATGGCGCGCGGTCTAATCAGTATTCAAATATTGACAAAAGAGTATATTTTTAATTATCATTATGATATTATTTCGAATAATTATTTTCGAAAACCTAAAACGACCTGAGATATAAGATTATGGCTATTACCAAAATTCAAAAACACGATATTGTAAGTTATTTAAACGATAATGTTGCTACCCAAAAAGCAGTTGTATTAATCACGACTCGTGATACAGAGGCCACTGTCAACGCCGACCAGAACTTTGCCTTTCGAAAAAACTGCTACGACCAGGGCTTATCTGTCCAAGTAGTCAAGAATTCCCTAATTCAAGTTGCCTTCCCAGCAGTCAAAGATTTGACCGGACAAACCTACCTAGTCTTTATGACAGACGGAGCTAAAAGCGACGAAGTAACCGGACCAAAAGTCATCGCCAAAGCCGTAGAAAAAGACTTCAAAGATAATTTTGATATTATTGGATCCGTGGTCAATGGAGAGTTCTATGACAAAGCTTCAACAATTGCACTATCGAAGGTACTAAGTTTTGATGATTCTATGGCTATGATTGCCGGAACCATTAATCAAATCACTGCCAAGATTGCCATGGCAATTAAGGAAATTCCTACAGGTATCGCTCGAGGAGTTCAAGCAGCCAAGGCCTAAAAGCATATAATCCCTATACGACTATTCTACAGATCAAGTTACAGAAATTATTCAGAGCTGTAGGAATGACAGTTGGCAATGGGACGGGTATCAAATGGAACAGATTCAATCAATTATGACTAAACTAATTTTAATGGCTGATGGTGGCTCACGAGGCAACCCCGGCAAAGCTGCTTTTGGGGTCTTAGTTTGGACTGGCGGTCATTTCGTTATATCTAATAGTGTGATTGAGGCTAGCTCTTACCAAACCGTTTGTGCCTGCGACTCTACTTGGTCGGATGCCGAGTATATTGGGATAGCTACCAACAATGTCGCTGAGTGGCAAGGGCTGATTCATGGGTTAGAGTGGATTGCTAGTAACTATGAACTATCTCAAATACATCTTCAAATAGTTCTTGATTCCAAATTAGTTATCGAGCAAGCCCGAGGCAAATGGCAAATCAAGCAAGATCATCTTAAGCCGCTAGCTAGCCAAGCAAAAGAAATTTTGGTTAAGATAGGTCGAGTGGAATATCAACATATATTTAGAGAATACAATAAGCTTGCCGATGCATTAGTCAATAAGGTACTGGATCAAGTGAAATAACCCCCCCCGATTATTATTTATGACTACCAAAGACTTGAGTAATCCCGTTGACTTGTCAGAGATGACTGGCAAACTGGCTTTGATTGATTTTCAAATGATCAAGCTTTTGGCCCAGCGCTCAAACCTACTAGAAGGACTAAAAAGTACCGAACTAGCAAATTGGCCAGTAACTAATTTACTGGAGCTGCACAATATTTTGATGGTGCCGCAGACTCAATTTTACTCGCAGGCCAAAGGCCTCGGTCTTAAAGGTGATTTTGTTCGGCGAATATATCGACAGATCCTTCATTACTCACTTAGTCTAGTTTGTCATAGATTGACCACCCCAAATATTCAATCTATCAAAGCAACAACCAAAATTCAAAAAAAGAAGTCCAAATCTAACAAAAAATAAGCCACTTAGTCTAATAAACAGTACATTATGACAACTCTCAACTTTGACTACCAATTTTTTGATTCACTAGAAACTATTCTCGGTGCAGACTATAATTGGCAACCTGCGCCAAATTTGAGCCTTGGATGCTGGTCCACCAACTCGGCCTTTGTAACTGCCAAAGAAAAAAAAGCCAACCCTAATCAAATTGCCTTAGAGCTTACTGTATATCTAAACTCGAAGCTTACTGCCTCAAAGCTTAATTATCTAGTGGCCGTGCAATCAGGGCCATATGTTAATCTCCAGCTAACTGATTTGGGACTGACTCAGTACCTTGGAACGGGAGTTAATAAGATATCCCAGCCACACCAATCTCAAAAATTGATACTTGAATATATCTGTCCCAATATCGCCAAACCCCTGCATGCGGGTCACTTATTACAAGCAAATTACGCAATTGCCCTTCAGCAGATTATGATGATGTCTTTTAGGGCGATGCACGCTCGAAGGGCCGTACTTACCAATAATTATTGGGGAGATTGGGGTGTGCAATTCGGTATTTTAATTTGGGCTTGGAAAAGACTCCAAGGTCAAGTGGTCAAAGTTAGTATCAACGGCGTAGAAGAAAGCCTAGATATTAGCCAGTACGATACAGATCCGGTTATGACCTTGGTCAAGCTCTATGTCTGGGGATCTAATCAAAAAGAAAAGGTCGAGAATTGGAAAGATTTAGTTAGGCAGGAACATAAAGCCCTGGAGAGCGGAGATGCGACAAATCGAGAACTGCGGAACAAATTCTTTGAGGATTCTAAGGTGGCCGTGGAAGCTACAATTAAGCGACTAGATATCCCAAAATTTGATTATAATCTTTCGGAGAGTTCCGTGGAGCCGATTATCCCCCAAGTTCTCAATTACATCAAAGCTAATAATATAGGTACGGCCGATGGACTAGGTTGGTATGTGGATAGTGATTTTTTTGTGAGTAAAGGCGTGGAGATACCGAATTTTGGTCGTTGTTATCTGGTCCAGTCCAAAGATGGTTACACGACTTACGCCCTTCGAGATATTTGCGCCAAAATAATGTTTGCCGAGAATTTCAATTATGATAAATATATTACCTTTGTTGGCAATGAGCAAATTCACCATTTTAGACAGGTTTATGGTATATTGGATTATATGAATTTATTGCCTGATTTTGAGACTGAGTTTGGCAAAACGGCCAAAAAAGCAACCAAAAATGGTAATTTAGAGACCATATATAACGGGATGGTGACCCTCCCATCTGGTAAAATGAAGACCCGAGAAGGTAAGTTCATTACAGCCAACGACATACTCGATACACTAGAAGCCGAAGCCAGGCGGGTAATCGAGACTAAGCAAATTGAGTTGGGGAACCCACAGATAGATCCAGAGACACTAGAAACTCGGACTCAAGCCATTGCCCTATCCGCGATCAAATGGTTCAATCTCAGTCGAGATATCGCAGGCGAATCAATATTGGATATGCAGACTATTCTTAAATTTGAGGGTAATACGGGAGTTTATCAATTGTATACTTATGCGCGTCTAAATAGCATTCTAACTAAGAATAATTATCAGTGCAGAGGCCAAGATGAGGAATTTGTTGATATATCTAAATTTGATGTATCTAAGCTTAATGAGCTAGAAAAGCAATTACTCACCAAAACTATCTATCTCAACGACACGGTTAGTAAGATCACCAAGAACTATAAAGTCCATCTCTTAACTAATCACTTATACGAAGTCTCAACGATGATTAACAACTGGTACGCCAAACATTCGGTAAGCACCGAAACAGATCCAAGTCGCAAAGCCTCAATGTTAACTATGTGCGAATTACTCAAGAATCACTTAGGAGTATGTTTGAGCCTTCTCAGGATTAGAGTCTTAAATGAGTTGTAGACTAAGAGGCCTACCTCCTATCGCTTGTATCCAAGATTAAAAATTAAATTCTCGAAGTCTTTGATAGTTGTAGTCTTAATAAGCGAGCTCACGAATACCGTGTACAACTCGTCGCAAACCTCACCAGTTCCAACAAAACCCAAAATTTGCTTGTTATGTTCATTGTATATTACTTTGACAAATCCCTCTTTGTCGTCGTTAAAAATTATATTAAAACGGATAATAGGGCCGTATTTACCAACCGCTTTTTTGTAAGGGAGACCGACTGTAACGACTGGGCGATTTAGATTGATATATTCATAGTCAAAACTAAAATCAATAATTTCGGTCGCGTTTTGGTTGTTGACAGGGTTAAGCATTACAAGCGATCTGGATAGATTGGCCTCGAGGGCGTTGTTTGACTTGTATTTTTCGACGAAGTTATGGAGTTGCTGATCCATGCTTACCTTGCGAAAACTGTTGCTGGCCGAACCAAATGTCCAGATATTTTTTTGGGTAGTTTGGCCCGTACTAGTGCAATAAATCCCCTTATCACTAAATTTGACACCGACTAATTCGAGCCCTAAACTTTCGCTATAACTCTCAATAGCTTCGGCGTAAAGATGACTAAAGGTGTAGTTGTTTTCTTCGTCGTCTTCAATCTGGATTAGGGTCGTTGTTTGAGCAGGTGTTTGGCTCAATGGGTCTTCAGTGACCTCTTTGTCATCGGTAATTTGACCAGGCTCTGATTTAACATTACTGATTTTGCGGATACCGAGGTTGAAATAGAACTCAATGCCCTTACGTAGTAGGTTTTGGAGGATGTAGTTAATTCCAGTCGTGTCTTGATTGGGTAGAATTTGCTCTGGAGCCCCCGAGTCAAAAATTGTTACGGCAGTTCCAAGGTTCGTAAATATTTCGGCAATTTCTAGATTTTGCTTACTGACTCCAAGTATAGCCAGCGATTCAGGAATAACCTCCCCAAAAAAACTATTATGTTGATGTAGAAGATTTACATTTTCAATACCTTTGTAATTTGGGAGTGTCATCTCGCTTTTACCAGCGCAGATTAGGCAATGCTCGAAGGCCACGTTAACTTCTTGGCCGTCTTTTTGGGCTATTGATAGGATATTTTTGGTGTTAAATTTAGCCCGCCCATAAATTATTTCTAGATTTTCGTATTTGCTAAGGATATTTTTTAGTTTTCGATAGCGGTAAGAGACTCGCTTTTTGACCCTTTGACTCAAAAAATCAACGGTTTGATCCTTATCTAGATTGAGATTTGGATATGTCTGATTGACTTGGACATATTGTTTGGCCTCGCTACTCAAAATCTCTTTTGGGTAGTCATACGAAAAAAGGTAGGAACCACCAATATCATTAGCTTCTACAAGAAGAACATCGAGGCCTTGTGAGGCAAGTCTTTGGCAGACATCTAGACCGGTTTTACCGGCTCCAATTATTACAAATTTGTGAAATAGCATATCATTAGTTTTGGTATTGTCTTAGTTTTGAGGCTGAATTAATCAATTAATAATCAACGGCTAACAGTGTATTTACTTAGTCTAAATAAAATTACATTTTTCGTAAAGCCTCGACTCGTTCTTCGATTTTTGGGTGAGTACTAAACCAGCCTTGAATATTTGCTCCAAAGGACTGTTTTGGCGGCGCTATATAGAAATGATTGGTCGAAGCTGAGTAATGCTCGGTCGGCACAGGGGAAATATAGAGCTTTTCGAGGGCTGTTATTAGCCCTTCTGGGTAGCGGGTCATAGTGACAGCAGTTGCATCGGCCAAAAATTCTCGCTCACGAGAGACCGACATGGCAATTAAACTTGCGGCAATTGGAGCTAAAATGCTAAGTATAATGTAAAATACAAAAACCAGTGGCGACTTATTATCGTTGTCATCGCCGCCCCACATTATAGCCCGAAAACCAAAATCCGTGACAAAAGTAATCACCCCAGCAAGAATGGCAACCATAGTCATAATCAGGGTGTCCCGATTTTTGATATGCGACAATTCGTGGGCGATAACTCCCTCTATTTGGTTCTTGTCCAAAAGATCTATTAAGCCTTGGTTAAGGCAAATACTAGCGTGTTTGGGATCTCGACCGCAGGCAAAAGCGTTAGCCGAAGGATCTGGCGAAACAAAAATCTTTGGAATGGGAATGCCTCCAGTTCGACTTAAATTTTCGACTAAGTTATAGATTTGGGGATTACTGGCTTCGGTGATTTCTTGACCTCCTGCCATTGAAATAGCTATCCCTTCACCAAAAAAGTAACCAACAAAAGATTGGCCGATTGAGATAGCCAACCCAACAAAAATCAGTGACGGTTGCTTAAGAACAGTAGCCAAGGCATAGAAAAGCCCACTAATTAAACTAACGAATATTATCATTAAAAACCAGGTACGACGGACATTGGAGGCTTGTTGACTATAGACAGACATATATTAAAAATCAAAAAAATCACTGATTGGATATCTAGATTCTAGCCGATATATATTAGTTTGGTCAAATCCAAAAATAATCCGTTGAATCATAAATTGGCATATAAGCTTATAGCTATAAGAAAAAATACTAATAATAACTGCATTTAATCCCAAAAAATAAAAAAAAGATCTATTCGCACTTATGGCGAAGTAACCCTTGACAAAATAAATCAACTCATATCAATATATAGGTATTGAAATTAATTCTCACAAAATTAAACGCTCCCAATTAAATTAAAGTATATATATGGCCAAGAAAACTTCTGCTGACACTACAAAAACCCCAGTACTCTCAACTCAAAATCCAAAAATTGAAATTAAAATTGTCGATGCTTACACCGCTAAAGGCCTGCAAACTGTTCCTTTGGCTGAATATAACAAATTCCGAGACAGGATTATTGATCAGCTTCGGGCAACTGTGAGTGTTCCCGGCTTTCGCCCTGGCAAGGTACCAGCAAATATGGCCGATGAGCAATTAGACCAAGATAAGGTCAATGCCACCGTCGAGCAAGAAACTATCCAAAAATTTGGCAATACCTCAATTATGAACTTTGTCACTGAACTAAAAGCTTTGAGCAAACACGGCATTGGCTTTGATATAAGTGTTAATGGCGACGGACTTGGTTTGAGCGACGCTGGTTATACTTTTGAGTTGACTGCGACTACTTTGCCAGATATTCAATTAGCTAATGATACTGTCATCAAGATAAAAGAAGTAGTAGATAAAGACATTCCTGCCAATTTCCCGACTGTCCAAAACTACTTGGCGGATCGCAAAATCAAGCTCCTAGAAATGGTTAATCAAGTCGATGAAACTGGTAAAGCTCCAGAAAAATTGGCCACCAAATTCGAAGAAATTGCCGAAGTTAACCCACTGTACGGGCAAATCTTTGGCGACGAAACTGCCTTTGACGAGACTTACACAAAAACTTGGGAAACCGAAAAGCTCCAAGTCAAAAAAAATATCAGACAGACTCGAGTTATCCAAACTTTATTGGATCTGACGCCTGAATTCGAACTGCAAGACAAGGTGGTTGAGAGTGAAATTGAGCGAATTACCAAATCGGTACTAGAAGACGTCAAGGAAAATGGTAAATCGATTGCTGAGATCGTTGAAATTATCGGAATGCCAAATCCAAAGGGAATTGTAGCCAAAACCGAAAAAGAACTCAAAGAAATCGTTACCCACTACGTTAAAAATGAAATGCGACTAATGTGGATTCTTAGAAAAGTCTACGAAGATTTTGTGACTAACAAGCCGTCTCAAGAAGATATTGAAAAGCTGGCCAAAGACATGGAAACCAAGTCTGAGCAATACAACGTGCCAAAGGATCTACCTACCGAACAGTACCAAGATATGGCTTTTGATCGGGCGATGAGAGGCAGTTCGTATGACATTATTGACGGATGGACAATTGTAGAATAGGAATTAACTATGACTCAATGGACAATTAAAAGCCTGACAACTCAAACCAAATTTGCAGGTCTGGGGGGTCTAAAAAACACCGCACTCCCAGTCGACGCGCGAGTACTACTTTGCGGGGAGCAGATCTTGGCAGTCCCTGGTGTGAGTGGTGGTTCTCAAACGGCCTTGGATAGTAATTCCTCAACCATAATTCTGGAGGTTGCTAATTTCGATGCTCAAGAGGTTGCTAGAAATAGCTTTAGGCTTGGATATCGAAGCGATGCTAGCAAGATTTACGCCGAAGACCCTTCGCCAGATCTGACTAAGCTTATGATAGTTCGCTTAAACCAAGAGCTTGGGAATAGCTTTGACTGGAGTCTAATTAGTCGATACACAAAAACTGACCAAAAACCCAAAGTTAACTCAATTAAAGTAGATTTAAATCACCTTAGTCGAAAACTTGATAATCAGGGACTGGAGCATTGGCAGCCAATTATCGAGGCTAAACTTGCATTTTTGGGCAATTATAATTCCAAAACTCAAATACTAACTTTTAATCGTTTTTACCAAGCTATTAGTACTCAAGATAACTTACTTTGCGAGATTATCCGAATGGTTGGCTTTAATGCTCTGGCCCCTCAAAATCTTGAGCTGTCAACTAACCCGAGTTACAATAAGCAATATGACAATCTTAATTTGCTTCGAACTTGTGCCACTAAGTTTGGTTTCGACGAAGTTATTACCAGGCCGTTCGTGTCCAAAAAAGCTATGATAAGCACAGATAACTCAATTCAATTACTCAACCCTTACTCGGATCTCGAGCCTTATGTACGAGACAATCTAGGTTTGTCATTACTTGATATCTACCAAAAAAACCTTGTTAAAGGCGAGAAACAGCCCAGACTTTTTGAGATTAATCAAACCTATTCTTTGCAAAATAACCAGCCCAAGAATACAACCGAGTTTTCTTTTGTCTGGGACTCGACCAATCCATATTTGGGGACAACGCTAGTTCAGGCTATCGGCGGCCTTTGCGATGGGGGAGATTACAAAACCGAGCCAATTGAGGCGGTAAGCTTTGGCGTTGGTTATAAATACGTCTACAAAAACTTGAATATCAGCCTTATTCAGATAACTAATCGAGTCAAAAAAGACTTTGATATACCTCTTAATCGAACTATCTGGATTATTAGTGTAGATTTAAGCCAAGGTGGAGATTGGGATTTGAAGACCTATAAGCGATTTCGGGATATGTCTGACTACCCCGTTTTGTCCCGTGATTACAGTCTAACAATCCCCAAACTTTTGAGCTATACGGACTTGGTTAATTCAATTCAATCAAGTTATACGGAGAGCGATAAAATAATCAGCGTTCGAGGCAATGAGCGATTTGAGGTCGACCAGACAACTGACAAACTCAACATAACAGTTCGTGTCACCGACTATAAAACCACCCCAACTAAACAAGATCTTGATACGCTTGAACAGCTAATTAGTGAATATCAATAAGCTTTAACCCTAGAATTTTATTATGACTACACCTACCAATCAAAACCTAGAACTCAAGACAATAGTTGATTTTTGCCGGCGCAAGGGCTTCGTGTTCGCATCTTCCGAGATATACGGCGGATTTGCGGCTACCTACGATTTTGGGCCACTTGGAATGCCTCTCAAAAAAAATATCGAACACAGTTGGCGTATGCACAATATCTTGACCCGGACCGATATGGTTGAGATAGAAGGAGCGATTTTTATGCATCCAAAAATCTGGGAAGCTAGCGGGCATATTGGCGGCTTTAGCGATTTACTGGTCGAAGATACAGTTACACACAAGCGATACCGAGCTGATCACCTGATTGAAGAGGCTGGGATTATGGAGAACGCCGGAGCTCTCTCACCAGAAGAAACCGACAAAATAATTAGCCAGCACAACCTCAAATCAATAGATGGACACCCGCTATCCAACTCCAAAAAGTTCAATTTACTTGTCAAAACTCACCTCGGTCCAGTAGAAGACGAGACATCGGTTGCTTATCTCAAGGGCGAGAGCTGTCAAAATATCTACCTTAATTGGAAAGCAATTCAAGAAACCACCCGCCGAAAACTTCCCTTTGGGATTGGGCAAATTGGCAAAGCCTTTCGCAACGAAATTACGGTCAAGCAATATATGTTCCGGACGCGGGAATTCGAGCAGATGGATGTTCAATATTTTGTTAAACCTGGAGAAGAGGATACTTGGTTCGATTATTGGAAGCAATATACTTGGGATTTTTTTGTTAATGAATTAGGAGTCAATCCAAATAATCTTAGGTGGAGACAGCACGAAGAGGACGAGAGGGCTTTTTATGCTAAAGACGCTTGGGATATTGAATATCATTTTGGAAAAATGGGTTGGAAAGAAATCTGCGGCGTTCACAACCGAACAAGCTACGATACTGATCAGCACAGCAAGTTTAGCGGTCAAGATTTGAGTTACTTTGATGCGGTGACTAACGAAAAATACAATCCGTATATTATTGAGGTTTCTGCAGGGTTTAATCGGATCTTTCTGGCCACAATGTTTGAGCATTATAAGACCGAAGAAGTTGGAACCGTCGACAAACCAGATCTGAGAACTGTGCTTAATCTCCCGATTAACTTAGCTCCATTCAAACTGGCAATTCTCCCCCTGATGAAAAAAGATGGACTAGGCGACAAAGCCCAAGAAATTTATAAGACGCTTCGAAAAGCTGGTTTGTCCTGTGATTACGATGAGTCGGGATCTATTGGCAAGCGCTACCGCCGGCAAGATGAGAATGGAACATTAGTTTGTGTTTGTGTGGATTATCAGAGTTTGGAGGACGGAACAGTAACCTTAAGGCACCGAGATACTATGCAACAGTCAAGAGCGTCAATCGAAGATTTGATTAAGCTTGGGTAGTACTACCCGCGATTATTGGACATATCAAAGACTAGCTTTTGCCCGAATACATAGCATAAAATGCACTTAAAAGCAAAAGAACTAGAATATTTAGCAAATTGAACTGACTAGTTTGAAGTAGTACCCCAAGGTAGATTAACATACTTGACCAGACGGCCGCTCGAAGAAGCATTTGATGGACGTTATCGGTGTATATTAGCTGGGCTTTGTAGCTAAAGAACCACCAAAACTGTATGTAACTGATCACACAAAAACTAACTAACCATATCAGAACCCAAAAAATCCAGACCACTTGCCCGAACTCCAGTGGGTCAACCATGAGTCCTAGTATAGGCAAAATACCCAGACTCAAACCAAGTATCCCAAATAATATATTCTGGATTACGACGGCGTAGCGAATTGAAGAATTTTCAAATGGATTTTTCATATCTTGGTTGGGGAATTAAAGTGATATTTACAACCTTGATTAATAAGTTTTATAATGGCAAATTCTTGATTTTAATCCTATTTTGTCAAAATATTTCCGTTACCAGTTTGACAAAAAGTGAATTAGTATCGAAACTTGTATAATAAAAGTAGCCAAAAGCAATGAACTTTTGATTCTAGAAGTTAAGGATTTGTGAATTTTTGAAAGTAGTGATTAGTCGATTATAGAAATAATAATTTGTATAGGTTGCTTTTTATTCGGAGATCGTCTAGCGGTAGGACCGGAGCCTTTGGAGCTCTTAACCGGGGTTCGATTCCCTGTCTCCGAACCATTGATACACCTAGATTATCAATCTAAGCTAATTGTATAAGTATTTATTGCAGTTGATTTAGATTTTTAATTTAGCTTGATTAAAAAGATTTCGCCTTGAAATTTTAATAGACTTGCGACTTTTATCTCGGTGCTATTTACTTCGCCCAGACAAACGCATATATTAAACGACAAAATAAGCTTTCCAACTCAAAAATTTACAAAAAATTTACACATTTTAATACATATATCTATATGAACAGCACAAATTCTAACACTAGAAGCAGTAATTCGGGCCAAAGTTTCCGCCCACGAGCAAATTCAAACAACCGATCAAGCGGCGGCTTTCGACGTAACGAACGCCCAGGTTCTTTTAGCTCTTCTGCGACAGGTCAACCACGAACCAACGCCACCCACAGCGCCCGCCCAGCCCTTATGAGGCGAACTCCAGATATGGATAATAACAACGGTATCATCGGTGCATTAAGCAACATCGAGAGTATTCGAAACATTCGCGGAACTGGAATTGAACGGGGTAACCTTGCTATCAATCATCTTAATCCAGCATTAATTGACGGCCCAAGCCTCAACACTATGGCTCCCTCCACTTTCCCCGATGGGCCAGTAGTCAAAATTATCCCAATTGGCGGCTCCAACGAAGTTGGTCTTAATATGACGGCTTTTGAATGCGATAACGATATTTTTATCATTGACACAGGTATCGGCTTTAGTGATGATAAGAACTTTCCTGGGGTTGATTTTATCGTTCCAGACACTACTTACCTAGAGCAAAATCGGCACAAAATTCGGGGTCTTATTTATACTCACGGACATCTTGACCACATTGGAGCAGCGCCTTACGTCCTCCCAAAACTTGGTTCAATCCCAATCTATTCGATGCCACTTACTTTAGCTCTTCTTAAGAACCGAATGGCTGAATTCGAACTAGATGTTAAGTTCATTGCCAAGGTTATTGATCTCAAAAATCCGCTTGTACTTGGATGTTTCTCTATTCAATTTTTCCGGCTTAACCACTCGATTAACGATGTGATTGGTCTCTGTATTGATAGTCCAATGGGTCGAACTATTTACACTACTGATTGGAAATTTGATAATACACCGTATGACGGAATTCTCTCAGAATATGATAAATTAGCCCAATACGGTCACGAAGGAGTTCGACTCTTGATGACGGACAGTTTGGGAGTTCTCAAGCCAGGTAAGAGTATTTCGGAGGCTGATGTCAAAAAGACAATGTTTGGAATTATCAAGGACTGCAAGGAACGGGTTATCGTTACGGCTTTTGCCTCGACTATTCCACGTATGCAATTCACCATCGATGCCTGCGAAAAATACAATCGAAAGCTTGGGTTAGTTGGTCGCTCAATGGTTAATAACTTTAATATTTGTTTCCAACTTGGTTATATCAAAGTACCAAAAGGACTCGTAGTCGATCTTAAGGAACTGGCTAATTTACCGTCCGAGAATGTCTGTATGCTTATGACTGGTTCCCAGAATGAGGATATGGCCGCCCTGTCTCGACTTGCAAGAGATGAGCATGATATTGTTAAGCTCCAGGCTGGAGATTCTGTTATCTTCTCCTCTCGCCCAATCGAAGGAAATGAAGCCGCCGTTGAAGACTTGATCGCCAAGCTGTCTCGAAAAGGAGTTGATGTCTATTCGCCAAAGCAATTTAGCACCCACGTTTCTGGACACGCCTGTCAAGATGATTTGCAATTGTTATTTGCTTTGACTCGGCCCGACTACCTACAACCAATCCACGGTAACCATTTCATTATACGAAAGACTGCTGAACTGGGAATGGGAATGGGTATTCCATTTGAACATTGTCTAATCGGAGAAAACGGTCGTATCACCGAGATGCGCGCTACCGAAATTGTGGTTACAGATCAAATGGTCAATGATGGCTACTTACTCGTTGACGGAACAAGCGTCGGTCTCGTATCAGAAGCAGTCCTTGAAGAAAGGCGTCAAATGGCCCAGCAAGGAACTGTGGTCTTAGTCACAACAATTAACAAGAATAAACAACTTGTGGCTGGCCCAGAAATTATTAGCCGCGGATTTGTTTTTGCTCAGAGCGGAAAGCCCCTATTTGAGATGATTAAGGAATCGGTTAAGACTCGTTTTGCAACCCTCAAACTAGATCCTAATTCGCCAACCTATTTTACGGACCTTCGAAACAGTATCAAAAATATCACAACTGACGTGATCTTTGAATACACAGAGAAGACCCCGATTATTATTCCAGTGGTCGTTCAGATATAGTAATTGCCCTCACCTTTGACCCTTGCCAAAAGAAAGAGAGTTTTAAAATAGGTTTCCATATACTTTACAAATATTAAATAATGTGTAATACTACGGATGTTAGTACAGGTTTATGATTAATACTGATAAATTCAAGACAAGTCTCGTAAAATTCTTATTCGGTGTAGATAAAACTACTGTAGATGACCAAAAATTCTTAGAGTTGCAACTTGCAGCCTACGATTACTTTATAGCATTTATGAAGTACAATATTACAAAAGATTTAGGAACGAAGGAGGCTATACGTTTTAGCAGTGCATTAAAATATGGGGTTGAAACAGTAGAATTAACTTTTCCCGATTTTTCAATAATTATAGATAAGTACTTAGAACAATTCAAAACTATAAATCAATAATATATTCATATATGAATCCAACAAGCACTATCGAAGGAAAACAAGTACAAAATCCAGAATCAAAAATCTCTGATTTAAAAGAACAAATGGATGCTTTAAAAAAACAACTAGCCGAAAAAGAATCATTATTAAACCAACTCCTACCTGGTCAAGAGTCTAGCCCACTTACAAAAGCCCAAGGGCTGGAAGATTTAAGTACGCTTGAGGCGCAAGGCGATGCGCACAAAATAGCTAAAAAATATTTCGCAGATAGTAACAAAACAACTGAGGGAAGTTCAATTTTAGATTATGTGAGCTATATAAATAAAGGTGCCAACTTTGGGCATATGGAAGGATATAACCCTGTAATCTTAGGTCTTGTAAAAAGCAATAATGTTGCAGCAGCTGGATTGTCGATACTTGGAAATATGACTGGTTCACTCCAACGAGACGGAAAATCTGATACAGGAGCTGAATTGTTAGGTGGTTATATTGCAAAAGGTTTCACCAAAGCTGACTACCAATCAATCATTAAAGAAAATCAAACAGAGGCAGAATTAGCCACTAGTATGGCAAAACTGGAAGAGATTGGTAGAAAACTAATGGCTATAATCGACACATTACAACAAGACAGCGCTATTACAGTATTTAGAGCATTTCTGGAAAAAAAGAAAATTGCACAACAAAATGATACACCTGAAAATAGGGAAAAAATAGCAAGATCAGCGTTAGAAAGTCTTGGCAAATTCGCACCAGGACAGGTAAGCAGCACTGATCGTCTTAACATTGATATCTTAATTAATAAGTATCCAACTGTAGAGAAACTAAACGAATATTTAGATAATACAAAAATAGCAAGATCAGCGTTAGAAGGTGTTGGCA
>JACMRA010000006.1 GCA_014376695.1 Minisyncoccota bacterium
AAGGCGGTATTGTTATATGGTTGAGCTGCTGGGATAAGGTTTTTGGTTCTTAGACTAGTTTTCATCGCTCCTGCAGTTACATCGAAGGCTCCCTGGAGATTGAGTTTGAGGTTTAGAGTTGCTGGGGTGAAGGTGTTTGAATGGATCCCGTCTGGACCTGCGTCCTTACTTTGACCTGGGACAACAGTGATGCTGGTTGGGTTAGAACCGCCAGTGACTGTATAACCAGAAGGTGATGCGACTGTAACTGTATAAGTTCCAGCAGGGACATTTTGGGTGTAAGTACCATCAGTATTGATAACCGCTGCAAAGGTAGTAGCAGTTGTTGTATTGGTTATAGTAACAGTGGTTCCAGATGGAAGAGGCGAGGAAGTAGACGTGTTTGGTTCGGTAGCGTCTTGAGTTCCGTTATTATTAAGATCCAAAAAGACTTTACCGGTGATAGTTGCTGGTAGATAGAGACCGTCGAAGCCTGCATCTACTGGAGCGGTAGGGCTTGCTGTAACTGTAGTTGGGTTAGAAAGGGGACTTCCAGTAATGGTATAACCAGAAGGGGCAACTACTGTAACGGTGTAAGTTCCAGCTGGGACATTTTGGGTATAAGTACCATCGGTAGTGATAACTACTGCAAAGGTATTAGCTGGGACAGTTGTACTTGTGACAGTGACTGTAGTTCCGGCTGGGATGGGATTTGCTAGAGTAGTGTTTGGTTCACTAGCTTCCTGAACACCTGACTTATTGGTATCCAAAAAGATCTTACCGGTAATCTTGGACGGAGTGTAAAGACCGTCTTGACCTGCGTATGTAATTGCTCCGAGGTTAACAGTGACAGTGGTTGGGTTAGATAGGGGACTTCCAGTAATGATAGAACCAGAAGGGGGTGTGACTGTGACTGTGTAAGTTCCAGCTGGGACAATCTTATTGTAAATACCGTCAGTATTAATAACAGCGGTATAGGTATTAGCTGGCGTTGTAGTGTCAGTTATAGTAACTGTAGTTCCAGCTGGGATAGGGTTTGTAGTGGTTGTATTTGGTTCGCTAGCGTCTTGAGTTCCATTATTATTGGTATCCAAAAAGATTTTACCTGTAATCATAGGAGGGGTATAAAGACCGTCTTGACCAGCGTCCTTGATTTCCCATGGGACAAGAGTAACAGTAGTTGGATTAGACAAGGGGTTTCCAGTGACGGTGTAAGCAGAAGGAGCTGCTACTGTAACTGTGTAAGTACCACCGGGGACGTCTTGAGTGTAACTACCGTCGGTATTAATAACAGCTACAAAGGTATTAGCTGGTGTTGTAGTATCAGTTATAGTAACTTTAGTTCCTGCTGGGATAGGGTTTGCGGCGGTAGTATTTGGTTCAGTGCCATCTTGGAGACCGTTGTTATTAGTGTCCAAAAAGATCTTACCAGTAATTGTAGCTGGGCGATATAGACCGTCCATACCGGCATCTACTGGCGCAGTAGGACTTGCTGTAACTGTAGTTGGGTTAGATAGAGGATTTCCAGTAATGATATAACCAGCGGGCACTGCTACTGTAACTGTGTAAGTACCGGCAGCGATATAATGGGTGTAACCACCGTCAAAACCAATAGCTACTGTAGAGGTATTAGCTTGCGAGGCGGTATCAGTTATAGTAACCGTAGTTCCGGCTGGGATAGGATTTCCAACTGAGGTATTTGGTTCGTTAGCGTCTTGAGTTCCATTATTGTTGTTATCCAAAAAGATTTTACCTGTAATCTTAGACGGGGTGTATAGACCATCTTGCCCGGCATTTGTAGTTGCACCTAGAACAGCAGTGACACTAGTTGGGTTAGATAAGGGGCTGCCAGTAACGGTATAACCAGCTGGAGCTACGACGGCAACTGCATAAGTTCCAGCGGGGACATCTTGGCTGTAAGTACCGTCGGTATTGATAACAGAGGTAAAGGTAATAGCGGGCGAGGTAGTATCAGTTATGGTAACTGTGGTACCCATTGGAATAGGGTTTATGGTTGTAGCATTTGGCTCGCTAGCGTCTTGCAATCCGTTATTATTATTATCCAAAAAGATCTTACCAATAATTTTTGGAGGTGTATAAAGACCATCTTGACCTGCATTTGTACTTGTACCTAGAATAGCAGTAGCCATAGTTGGGTTAGAATTACCAGTGATGGTGTAGGCAGAAGGGGCTGCTACTGTAACTATGTAGGTTCCAGCTGGGACAATTTGGCTGTAAGTACCGTCAGTGTTAATAACTGCTGTGTAGGTATTAGCTGGGACTGTAGTGCTTGTTATAGTAACTGTAGTTCCGGCTGGGATAGGGTTTCCAACTGTAGTATTTGGTTCAGTGATGTCTTGAGTTCCTGACTTGTTAAGATCCAAATAGACTTTACCAGTAATAGTCGTTGGCAGATAGAGACCATCGGCACCTGCATTTACTGGGGCGTTAGGACTTGCTGTAACTGTAGTTGGATTAGATAAAGGACTTCCAGTGATGGAGTAGCCATAGGATACTACTGTTACTGTGTAAGTTCCAGCTGGGACATTTTGGGAATAAGTACCGTCAACATTGATAACTGCTGAATAGGTATTAGCTGGCGTTGTAGTGTCAGTTATAGTAACTGAAGTTCCCTCAGGGATAGGAGTTGAAATTGTACCATCTGGCTCACTAGCATCTTGTAATCCGTTATTGTTAGTGTCCAAAAAGACTTTACCTGTAATCTTAGATGGAATGTAAAGACCATCTTGACCTGCATCCTTAATTTGACCTGGGACAACAGTGACATTAGTTGGGTTAGATAGAGGACTTCCAGTAACTGTATAACCAGAAGGTGCGACAACTGTGACTGAATAAGTTCCAGCTGGGACATTTTGGGTATAAGTACCGTCAGTCTTAATAACTGCCCCAAAGGTATTGGCTGGAGTTGTAGTGTCAGTTATAGTAACTGTAGTTCCAGTTGGGATAGGATTTGTAGTGGTTGTATTTGGTTCGCTAGACTCTTGAATTCCTGAATTATTATTATCCAAAAAGACCTTACCTGTAATAGTTGCTGGAAGATAAAGACCGTCAAAGCCTGCATCTACTGGAGCGGCTGGACTTGCTGTAACACTAGTTGGGTTAGAGCCTCCAGTAATGGTATAACCAGCGGGCGCTACTACTGTAACTGTGTAGGTTCCAGCTATAACATCTTGAGTATAAGCACCGTCGGTATTAATAACTGCCGAAAAGGTATTAGCTGGTGTGGTTGTGCTTTTGACAGTAACTGTAGTTCCAGTTGGGATAGGATTTGAAAGGGTGGTATTTGGTTCGCTGGCGTCTTGTAGTCCGTTGTTATTAGAATCCAAAAAGATTTTACCAATAATCTTGGACGGCATGTAAAGACCATCTTGACCTGCATCTTTGGTTTCTCCTGCGCCCACGGTAACTGTAGTTGGGTTAGATAAAGGGTTTCCAGTGACGGAGTAGCCAGAGGATACAACTGTTACTGTGTAAGTTCCAGCAGGAACATTTTGGGTATAAGTACCGTCAGAATTGATAATTGCCGAATAGGTATTAGCTGGTATAGTTGTACTTGTGATAGTAACTGTAGTTCCAGTTGGGATAGGATTTGTGATGCTGGTATTTGGTTCGCTAGCCTCTTGAATTCCTGAATTATTAGTATCTAAAAAGATTTTACCATTAATCGTTGTTGGCAAAGCGTAAAAACCAAAGTCTAGTGTCATATTACCCAAATCATCGGTTCCGCCTTGTGGATTAAGACCGGAAACTAAATCTGTTTCGCCTAGAACTTCTGGCTTAGCAAGGGTGACGATTGAACTTCTGATACCTGTTGAGGTGTTAAGTTCTCCAATTCCATTGTCATTTCCATCAATATCATTATTAGCCAAAGCTTCGTCAATTGGGCTAGAAGCGTAGCCAACAAGCATGCCACTAGAGACAAAGTTACTTGACGCAATCTCGGCGATATAGTTTCCACCAGCAAGATTATCAAACCTGTAATATCCACCGCCGGCTGTCAATGTAGTAGTTGGTTGTCCTGAGCTATTCAAAACTGCTGCTCCAGTGCTATTTAGTAAATTAACTTTAACGCCGTCGATGCCGGTTTCTGCGTTATTGATAAGTCCATCTTTGTTAGTATCAACCCATACTCGGTTACCAAGACTGAATAAATCGGTTGCAAAATATTTGACCCCAACTTTCAGAGATTCGACTGGTGAGAATTTGAGGCCGGTAGCAACGCTTGTCGAAACATAGCCAAAGGAACTCCAGGCAACTGTACCATTAAAATCATTGCCAGCAATGCCTGTAAGTCGATAGTTAATATTAAAAGAGCTAGAATTTGTGTAACCAGTGAGGTTGAATCGCACACCAGTGGTTGTATCAATCAGAGTTGGAGGTGTTGCTGACCAATAAGCTGGATTACAATCAGCTGGGAATGGTGTTGTGCCGTCTGGAGATAATGTGTCTCGACATGGGTTCATAACAGTTGTATAAAGAACAGTTCCCATAACGCCGCTTGGCAAACTAATTGGGGCCTTAAGAGTAGGTTTCCAGGCTGAGTAACGAGGCTCCGAACTAACGACACCTCTATCTCCAACAGATGGAAATATGTCATAAATGTCCAAATCTTTTATAGCTCCTGCGGGATTAGTGATAGCTAATTGGTAGTCAATATCACCACCGCTTGATACCTTTGCAAGATCTGGGTATTGTTTGAATGTTGTATCAAGATCACCTTTGACGGATAAGACTGCGCTTAGCTCTGAGGATCCTTGAGGGGGGACGATATTATTATTGAAGCGTTGCAAACACATTATGTCTGAAGTAGAACCATTTTGATTAAGGTCGTATATATCAGCGTTTCTTTTGTCGCCAACACAGTAATTAACACCTTTTGGTTCTGTATTTGCACTTGTCGCAAAGCCTTCGTTGACTAAGGTTGTTTTTGGCAGAGTACTGTCAAACTTGACTTTGAAATTGACCAATATATCAGTGATGTAGGGTACAACTGGATTAGTCGCAGACCCGTCAAGTGTCAAAGCACTAGTTCCACTCCAATCGAACTTTAGAAGTGTCTTACCGGTATTGTTAAAATTAAGTGTTTTGGTTACAATGGGGGCGGGTAAATTAGGGCGACCAGCGTCTACACAATACCAAGAAACACAAGTTTTGGTTGTTGAAGGTGTAGTGTAGCTTGTCTCATCCAAGATTTGACCTACTGGGAGCAAATCATACATAACAGGGTTAATGAGTGGCAGTGCATCTGTTGGATTGTTGTTTATTCTCATCTCAACATTTCCACTTTGACCAGGTGCGGATGGATCTAGGGCATTAACTCTTTTGTTAAAATAAAATTTTAATTCTTTTACAGGTGAACTATTACCAGCGATTAAAGTAAAACTTTGGCTAGGGTATGTCTCGGCGGGGTTAGTCCCACTAACTGTACTAACTTGAATTGGTAGGGACTCCCCTTGGGTCACACCAGCTGCCTGAATCTGCATATTGATGCTTATTTGACCGGTGGTATTCAAAGGTGTAGAATTATTGAAAGTAAGGGTGTATTTATTATTGATGGAATCGTAGGTTTTGCTTATTCCTACTGGCAGAGTTTCAGTGATTGGCTCTATTTTTGGGATATCTAGAACAATCTTATTACCTTGACAGTTACCAACGGTTGATTGACAAGTATAATTCACATAATATGTAAATGGAGTACTAGTATTAACTGTTAGAGGGCTGCTGACTGGTGAAGAATTATAAATAACGGATGTTGTTAAATTGAATTCAGCCGCAAGTACCGTAATACTTACGAGAGTAGATACCAAACAAATACCCAGTATTAGACTGGAAGTGATTTGCACTAACTGTTTTGATAGGTTGACACCCCTATTGAATAGATTGATGAACATATTATATTTTTATTTTTGTTTTAGTTTGCCAATATATTTTGGATGCTAATAATCGCAGTATATCATAGCTTTTGCAAATACGCAAATTGATTACCGCCCGCAAGTTCTGTCTGATTAAGTTAGCTACCAAAAAAAGTTTAAGCCAGGATCTTAATCAAAGTCGAACATATCAATTATTTTTTAATGATCGGTGTGCAGCTGCGTGCCTTGCGAGATTAGTTCCCACCAGAGGCTTGGATTGCTACCGTAAGCAATATTCAGGGCGTGCAAGGCCTCGTAAGTCCCCCAAACGGCAAGTGCCACAAAGGCGATTGAGCCAATGATGGCAATTACGGGATTCTTGATAGCTTTGATAGTGAATTTGGGGTTGAGGAATATCAAAATTAGTAGAATTGAGTGACCGATAAAAACACCAAGCCCAAAACCAAAAACATTTACCAGCTTAAATAGCGGTACATACCCAGCAAAATCGTCCAGCCCCAGAATAAAAGGGATAGTAAAACTAGTTAGTAGCAAGCCTTTTACTGTAAGCTCTTTTTTGGTGTCGAAGCTGAGATCTGGGGTTATACGACTAACAACTGGAGATAGAAAGTTATTTATTGGCCGGATAATGGTTTCTAGGCCATTTTTGATTTTGATGTAAATTGGCTTGACTGGTTCAGTGTCATCATCTATATCGGTGTCGTGATTGTCTTGACCGATGTGTTCGAGGCTGGTTTGGGCAAGCTTAAGAAGCACCATTGAGGCCAGAATTACCATAATTCCAAGTAGCCACGGCACCTGACGGAAAAATACCCAGATAGCCAAAACCACCATTGTTCCAAGAGCATTACCGAGGCTGGTGCCAACTTCAATAATTGAACGCGATTTGAGTCCGGGGAATTTGTTCATTAATATGCCAATAAGCAGAGCAAAATCAATCGATGTCTTGAGGTAAATAGTTAGGCCAACTACAACATCTTGCCATTGAATATTGGTTAAGATTGGTTGAGTGTTTGGGATTAAATTTAGGCCTCGAATCTGGGCATAGTAAACAAGAGAGAGGATCGTCAGAGTGACCAAAGAAATCGAAATTGATATCACTTGCCCAGTCCAGAAACCAATTTTGGGTTGGTTGGTTGGGTTAGAATCGGGTGGATGGTTGTTTTGGGACATATGGGAGATTCTAATGGTTTATTACCATATAGTCAATTTAGCGACTTTTATGGCTGGCATAGTTTTTCTATTTTTTTGAGTAGGGATTTGCTGGCATAGTCTTTGGCAATGTCGTAGAGCCTATCTTTGTTAATCTTGCCGAGATAATCAAAGCCACTTTGGGGATATAAGTAAATTGTATCACATATTGCCCGCTCTGGACTGGCTAGCATATAGCCATTTTTTTGTTCGAGACCCAAGAGGTTACACAAAATATCGGGTTTAATACGGCGAAAATTGTAGATTTTTTGGTTGATATTATAAATTTTTGTGATCGTACTAATATAATCTATTTGGTCGGGCAGTTGATAATTTATACCATGAATATAGAGTGCGGTAAAAAGCGATACATAACTTTCTGGTGCAAGTTTTTGACCTATGGAGAGAGCCTCTTCAAAGCTATTGAGGGGAGGGATTGCAGTCATATTTAGGGTGGATTTATTACCCCAACGATCAGCAGATTTGGTTTATCTGTCAAGGATTGGTGGGTTTTTATAACTCTCCAGAACAAATTAAAAAATTGTAGATAGCCTGATTAAGAGCTTAACTTTATAGGTGAAAACTACTTTTGTAAAGGATTTAAAAACAAAAAAACAGCCTTTAGGGCTGAAAAAATGATGTGAACTGAAGGAGGGGGTTAATTCCTCACTCCAGAACTTGACTAGTTATTTCCCGCAGAGGGTCGTCACTGATTCTCGTAATACAATCAATTTGTCAGCGTTTTTGCCATTGCAAGTATATTGAGTTGTCTGACCCAGCATCCTATACCCTGATTGTTTGTTTGTATACACAAGGTATTCTTTGCTCCTTTTACTTTCCGCTGCCACAGGAACCGCTGGGGATAATTGAATGGCAACGTAAATCGGGAGGAGGAAACAAATGATAAATCGAATCAGTCTCTGAATTTTCATTGAAATTTTCATTGAGGCCCTCTTTGAGCAAGTTTGTTGTCAAGCGTGAAATTTACAAAGGTTTTCACAAATCAGTTCAATTTGTATCTATCCAGTGTAAACTACTCATAACATAACATAGATATGTATATCTGTCAAATAGCCATAACGAAAAGTGTATTTATAATGTGCCACTATGTCGATATTGGTGTCGGTCAAATTGATATTCAATGGAGGTTTGGTTAATTTTGGATACCGTTTTTTAGTCGATTTGATGAGGGATAGATTGGGGTCTAAGATAGTCTCTAAGTCTCTATTTGGTCTTAGCTTTTCGAACTGTTTTGCTGGTAGCTTTTGTACCTGCTTTAGCACCGGTTTTTTTGGTGAAGCGACTGAACTTGCCAGCTCCTTTTGGCTTAGTTTCTTTGCCTTCTTGGCCTGGGAGGATTATGTTGGTAATGGTATGTTTGTTGCCGACTCGGTATTCGCTACATGCGATGTAGGGCTTGAGTGAGGCTTTACTGACTCGGATTATCATTTGCTTGTCGCACTCGGTGCAGATCTTGCCTTCTAACTGATTGGTGTACAGAACTTGTGCCTCGGCGAGCATTAAGTTGTACTCACGAAAGTTTTTGGCGAATTGATGTTCGCGAGTTTCGAGGCACTGGAAATACTCACCAAAACGCCCAATTTTGAGTTCCATTTGGCTATTGCAAGTTGGGCAGGGCAAGTCAGTTGGCGTACTTCGATACATATCTCGATTCCCCGTGATACCTTCGGATTTACTCTCGATATCTTTTTTGAAATCCCACCAAAAGGCGTCCAGGACATCGGTGTAGCTACTTTGTCCCTCGGAGATTTTGTCCAGAGAACTCTCCATATCGGCAGTCATTTGACTGTCAGTTACCCGCCTAAAATTATCAACTAGGATTTTGTCGACTTTGGTGCCAAGGGTGGTTGGTTTCATAGTATTGCCGGCTTCAACATAGCCGCGATCTTGAAGCGTCGATATGGTGCTAGCGTAGGTACTAGGGCGGCCAATACCTAATTCTTCGAGTTGCTTGATAAGAGAAGCTGCCGAAAAACGGTAGGGGGCTTGAGTGTATTTTTGGGTGATAAGCAATTTGCCTAAATTAAATTTTTGACCCAAAGAGATATTAGTCTTGTTAGATTTGTTTTTTTGAAGATCTGGCGATGGCATAAAGAATGTGTCTTAAAGGGTCTATTTTGCAACTTTTTTGACTCGCTATATTAATTAGTATAATGACCCAAAGCCCAATTAATCAAAACATAAAAAAAATAAAGCTTCTTGACAAATATCTGGTTAATCCCATCGGCCTGTACACTGGGCTTGCCATCAAGAAATATTTTAATAACAGCATTGTTAATCGGTACAATATTGAGTTATCTAGCAGTTTGCAATCTGGGCGTTATTCGGCTTATGCTCATAATACTCTACTTTCTAGCTTCAAAAATATTATCACCAAGCATAATCTTGGCAAGAGTAATCACGTTTTAATTCATCCGCTTTTGGATGGGGAAATGGTTAGCTATCTTGAAAATCTAGGCGCTTTGATTAGCACACAAGACATCGACAAATCGACCCTAAATTTGACCACAAGCTTTCTGAAGCTAAATATTATCAAGCACAAAACCCTCAAAAAGCCAATAGATCATATAATCCTAATTTGCCACAGCGGTTTATCCGATGAGATTATTGAGCAGATGCAACTGGCTAACAGCATGGATATTAAGACAATTATACTTTTTCCAACCGGCGTAATCACTCCCCAAAACTACGAAGTCTTGACTCGACTTAGGCTTGGTTCGGTGATTTTTAATATGGGCGGTGATTTTTTGGCTAGGCATCTTCGGGAAGTAGATATAGCAGGGGAATTTAGGCCGAGACCGTGGTTTTTGGCCATCTATATCGAGACGCGGGCCAGTAGCGTGCTAGAATATCATCTCAAAGACAGCCAGAATATTTATTACAATTTGCTTGATAAATACCTAGTACTACTTCGTAAAAAAGAGGGAGCAGTCAATTTAACAGCTACTTTTACGGGGATTATGGATGCTATGTTTAGCAATGAACCAAAAGATCTCCGCAAAGTCGTCAATCGCAAAAAAGTTGATTACAATCAAGTTAAGCTAGAACTAGAAAGTCTGTATCGAGATAGCTTGGAATTGGCTATTCCTGATGCTGTCTTCGATCTCGAAAGTATGTTTGTTGATGATAAAGCAGTGGAAAGTTACAAGGATTATATGGTCACGGTACAAGAGGAGGCAGTCAAGTGGCACGGCTATTTTAGCAAGGTTCTCAGGCTTAGGCCGGTTAATTCGCTCGAAATACCAATATTCTACAAATCCAAGTATTACAGCAAGTACTTTGTCTATTCAACTGATTTTGGCTATTATCAAAAGTCCTTAGCCGGTCGAGATAATATTCAATACGGCATGGAATTAAGCCCGGTAGTAATTGCCGAAAACTTACCAAATGTCCAGTTCGTAGCCAGTTATATTCTGATGATTGAGCTTGGAGATGCGGCGAAGGGGTAAATTAATCTTTTTTTAGTATATATTTAATATAGTCAGCAAGCGTGATATTAAGAGTCTCTGGATATGAAAATTTAATTGTCGTGGCTAAGTCTTTTAGAGTAGTATTTATAAGTTGAATAATTTCACTTTTGGTCTGATTATCGATATTCAAAGTCCCAATTTCAAATTTTTTGACCAAGAAGTCAACGCCTATTTCAAGGGTAGATTGACTTGAGTTGCCACCAATACCACCTGCAATATACATATTATTTACAAGATGCTTGAAATTATGTTGATTACTTTCTAGAATAAATTCTTGATGTTGTTCTGGAGTCATATAAGCTTTTATAAATATATTATTATGTTCGTGTCAAATAAAAAACACCCTAAATCAAATTGACTAGGGTGTTTGTGACTAATTACATTTCTGCGATTAGCGACCTAATCAAAAAGATTAGAAAAAGGATGTTACTTGCCTTGGCGGAGAGGTGAAGGAGCATCGTCAGCGCTTCCAAACAGTCCAGAAGCGATTGATGCCGCCACCGCTATGATTGGATTGACTTCGTCACTTCTGATTGCTACTCCGCTAGCGTCTCTTGCAACCCAATCAGAGGACGAATCTCCAATTTTGTGCACATGAGGCATTCGCTCGCCTACTGGGGAAGTGAAAGTGTCACCGTTAGAGGTGGTTCTCGTTTGAGTTCCATCTCCGTTGTTTACGGTACCAGATCCTGCATTGTAACTCATTGATTATCTCCATGGAAAACTGTGTTATTACTGAAGTAGATGCAATGCCTTGTTAGTTTTTGGGCCAACACCCCAAACTTGACATATATATATAGTTGTCAAATCTTAAATATATACTCTAAGAAAAAATATTTCTTTATGGCCACTATATTTGCTTCTATACAACTTTTACCTGATTTTTATGTGGGGTTGCTTTTTTGCCAAAGTGATGATTTGGTAACTTATTCTGGACTACATAATCAGATTTTTTTGAACGAGGAGGGGTATTTTATCAAGGCTCAATATCCTGATTACGGTTCATTTTTGGAACTTTTAGATGGTTTTATGCCAGTTTGCAAAAATAGATTAAATCTTGTCTGTATCACCGATGACAAAATGACAATCAAAAATATTGCCTTCGAGGGAGTTACCAACAAGAATAATATAGGTATGTTGCAATATCCACCATTAAGGGAACGGAATATAGAAAATATCAAAAAAGCCACCAAGATATTTTTGGGAATAGTCCAAAGTATTGACTCAAAAGAAAATCGAAGTTTGAGTGATTATTTTGCTGAGTTAGACAGGAATTACCTGAATCAGGCGGATTGGAAAACTGTCCATAGTACCGACGCTGCCAAGATATATTACCACTCTACAATTAACCACTCCACTATCCTTGCCCAGCTCTAGTAACTGTGATATAATCTAGTGTCAAATTCGGTTTGTCAAATTCTTTTTACCTTTGATAAGCTTACTGTAATGAGGTTAGTTTCTGTTCATTTTTAGCTTGATCCAAAAACGAACCAAAAATATCCTGCGACGTCATTTTTGTTCCAAAAATAACTAAGACCGCCATAAACTCAACCCTGCGGGTTATGGATTTAAGAAATCCACGCATTCGTTCAGACATATGTCGGTCGCAGGATGAAAAAAAATGGTAGGGTAACTTCAGCGAATAGTAATCGCACATTTTTATGCTTCATAATCTCTCCATCTGGCAAGATCCAGCCAGAAACCTTCCCGGCGCCGAACTCAAGGCTTTGACTGATATTAATTATTTAGTAGCCAAAGACCAAAGTGAAAAAAAAGCCATTTTGGATTTGATCCTTGACAAATACAGCCAGCAAGCCCGAGAACTAAGCTATACCGAGATAGAAGCCATAATCAACGGTGAGCAAATCCCAATTAGCAAGGACGACCGGATCCTAATTATCCGCAACCCAGAAGATGGTCAAGACCCAAGTATCCAAAAATTAATCCCATCTTACCTTGACAAATTCAGGCGGAATAAGCATTTTCAGATTTTTGTGGCTACCAATTCGCCGTTTGTAATCTCGGCTATGGGTGAACTATCTGAGTATGAAAAAAGTCAATGCGATTGTAGTAAGTACGAATTCTGGCCCTCCCAAAAAGTTTATATTCTCAAGCATAATCAAGTCGCTTCAAAGGATCTCGAACTCAAGCTGGATATCGACAATCAACCAAAAGGTCGCTATGGATACTGGGGCAAAAAAGCCAATTTTATCGCCAGTCAAATGCTCTCGAGTGGACTATTTAAGGAATCTCTCTTGGACGAGCGAACGATTACAGCCGACGCACCAATTCTAGTGCTGTGTGAAGGGTTTAGTAGCGAGGCCGATGCGCTGATTTATAATCAGGTTTTTGGGACTTATCGCGGGCGGGCAACCTTGTTTATTTCATGTCAGGGGACGCACGAACTTTCGACGGCTTTTGATATTTTTCGGCAGATTAAGAATAGTTTGAGTGCTAACTTTGTATTACTAATGCTGAGGGATCGCGACCATGAGTTTCCAACAGCTGAGTCTATTGCTAGGTATTGCCAATCCTATCCTGATAGGCGGGTCCTGCGTAGGCGGGCTATTGAGTGTTATCTCTACAATTCTGAGACGGCAGCGGCCCTAATCAAGACGCTTGGTGCCAACATCCAGCATAGCGACCGCCAGCAATTAGATAATTTAAGCCGAGTTATTCAGCTCGAGGCTGAACGTGGAATCGAGGGTAATAGTTACAAGGAGGAACTCAAGCTTGCCTTTGCCGAGGTGATGAGACGCTACAAATACAATGTCCCAGTTGACGAATTTACAAGTGTTCACAAGTTCTCAGTCGAGGTGCTGGCCAAATTAATTACACCGGGAACCGCGGCTTATAAAGAACTGGAGCAAGATATTTTTCCTTACTAATTCAATTAAAAGATTTTTGGATTTGACAAACATTAGTAACTATCACCTACTTGATATATTAACTAAGTTTAGTACAAATCATATGGTTCAAAAGATCTATTCCACCACTCTAAGCGGTCTACGCAGTCAACTAATCGAGATTGAAATTGATATCAGCCCCAGTATCCCAACGATGCTAATAGTAGGCCTACCTGACAAGGCTGTCCAAGAGAGTCGTGAGCGGGTCAAGACCGCAATTGCCCAATCGGGCTTTGAGTTCCCGATGGGCAAGATTACGGTCAATTTAGCCCCGGCTAATTTAATCAAGGCTGGAACTCAATTCGACTTGCCAATTGCCGTTGGTATCCTCAAACAAGCCGGTTACATCAAAGCTAAAACCACTACAAAATCGGGTACTTTGCTAGAAAATTTTTGGGATAAGAGCATCTTTGCGGGGGAATTATCGCTCGATGGGAGTCTTAGGAGCGTCAACGGGGTGCTAAGTATTGGGTTATACGCAGTCCAAAATAACTTCGAATATCTATTCGTCCCAAAATCTAATCTTAACGAAGCTCGAATGATACAAGGAATAAAGGTTTTTGCGATTGAGAGATTGTCTGAGCTAGTTGGGTTCTTTAATGGAACTCTGGAATTGGTGCCTGTCGAGCCAATTGACTTTAAGACGCTACTCAAGTCGCCCGAAAATACAATTCATCCCAATGATATGGCCTATATTAAGGGTCAAACAGTAGCCAAACGTGCGCTTGAAATTGCAGCCAGCGGTGGTCATAACGCGATGTTTGTCGGACAACCGGGCAGCGGCAAAACCCTACTTGCCAAAAGTTTTGGGACAATTTTGCCAATGATGAGCGAGCAAGAAATCTTGGAAGTTACTCAAGTTTATTCCATTGCGGGACTGCTTGACGCTAATCAAATAATGACCAAGCGGCCATTTCGTTCCCCGCACCACACGGCCAGCCATATTAGTATGATAGGCGGCGGGCTAAAACTTCGACCAGGGGAGGTTAGTTTATCTCATCGAGGGGTGCTTTTTTTGGATGAATTTCCTGAGTTTGGGCGGGATACGCTGGAGGCTCTTCGCCAACCGTTAGAGGACGGGGTTGTTCAGATTAGCCGCGCGGTTGGTAGTGTGCAATATCCGGCTAAGTTTTGTTTTTTGGCGGCCGCTAATCCCACGCCTAGCGGTTTTGAATCGGGAGATGCTTTGGCTACAACTAAGTCAGCTAGTCCCAAAGCTATTGCTAGGTATCAAGCCAAGTTCTCGGGGCCGATTATGGATAGGATTGATATTTTTGTGCAGGTCAACCGCCCGTCCAAAGACGAATTACAGTCCAAAACATTGAGCGAAAGCTCCTACCAAATAGCCACCCGAGTTCAACAAGCTCGAGATATTCAGATAGCTAGATTTGGCGAGCGATCGGCTGTTACCTGCAATTCCGAAATGAATCTTCAACAAATTCAAGAATTTTGCCAATTAGACAAGCCAACCGAAGAGTTAATGTCCAAGGCCATAGACAAGTTCAAACTCTCAGCTCGAAGTTATATGCGTATCCTCAAACTTTCTCGGACAATTGCTGATTTGGACGGTAATAATACGGGTGGCAATATTCTTTTTGCTCATCTCAGCGAGGCCCTGCAATTTAGGAATAAGATGTAGGGGTTAATCAGGTTTCTGGATTAAATTTCAAAATCGCTACGGCTCATGCCTAAACTGTTTAAGCCAAATCTTACAGCCGAATCATAATAATTTTTTGTGTTACCTGATACTGATTACGCATTCTTGTAAATATTTCTGAGCTTTATGTTTATCATTTTTTGCAATTTCCAATACAACTAAATTCGTCAACACACAGGCAACATTTGGTAAATACACCTGTGGGTCAACTTCTGCTAATTTTCTATATATCCCCAAGGCTTGAGTAAATGAGTCGGATGATGTGTATAGTTGGCCACTTCTCCTTTGTAAAATTCCTAGGTTATTTAGCACGCCTGCAACGAATTGCAAATGTAAATCAGGATCAATTTTAGCTAAATCTTGTCTGATTTGTAAAACTTTGGTATAGCACTCTATGGCTTTAATTACATGTGACTTTTCTAAATATACGTTACCTAGATTATTTAATATATCAGCAATAAACGGTAAGTTAAGTTGAGAGTTTGATTTGGCAAGCTGCTCTCTAATTGACAAGGCTTCAGTAAATGATTCCTCAGCCATATCTAATTGACGGCGATCCATTTGTAAAACACCGAGACAATTTAGTATGTCAGCATCATATTGCAAGCTAGCTCCGGGGTTTGATTTGGCAAGCTCCTGCCTAATTAGTAGTGCTTCAGTATATAAATGCTGAGCTTCGTCTAATTGGTTGTTATCATTTTGTAAAACCCCCAAGGAACTAGTATATCAGCAACGCGCGGTAAATACACTTGCGGGTTAAATTTTGCAAGCAGCTTATAATGACCTAAGGCGAGTAAAAATTTTTCAATTGCAGGTATAAATTGATTATTTTCGCCAAGGAAAAGTGCGTACTTAAATAATATTTCGACATTATTTGTTTGTTGGTAGGCTTGCTCATATTCGTCAATTGTATCGGTTATTCTATTCGGGTTACTATAATCCAAACCAAAGGTGCTGATAGAAATTTGGATACTCTCAATATCTCTTTTGGCTGAGGCTTTTAGGTTTTCGAGTTCTTTTTGCAACTTTCCCATCCGTTGTATTTTTTGGTTGTAACCCTTGAATAAGCCTGCTTTTTCTTGGAGGAAATATGCTTTAACCTCTTCAAAGCTACCATGGCTAAATAGTTTGTTTAAATGTTTTGCGTATGGTGAGTTAAGATCTAATTTTTGGATTTCCCAGTATAATTGATTTAAAATGGTTATGAACTTTTCGATTTCTTCATTCAGTTTTATTAATTCAGTCTTTAGGTGATACTCGAATTGCGGGTTAGCGCTTGCGTTGGTAATTTTATTTTCTAATTCTTCTCGTTTTTGGTGTAATTTTTTGTAGTCAACCGAATCTAAGATAATGTTATTAAAATTTATTATTCCGTAATTTGCAATTTCAGTGCGTTTTGAATTGTCATGATAGGTATTATTGCTTCGATTGTAGTTGTTTGTGGAATTATTAGTAATTTACGACATTAGATTTTTGTCGTTTTGGATAGTTTTAACATCCTCAGCCAGCTCGTCGTTTTCTAATATTAGGCGACTAATTTGATCTTGTAGTTCTTTTGGGGTGAGTAATTTTGGATCTAGTTTGTCTTGCGAAAATACTTGTTTTATTTTGCCAATTACACTTGTAACAATAGCCCCGCCGACGGTTGTTGCAGCCCCGTTTAGAAGATTATCGGTGATTAGCTTGATTATACTAGGGTCGATGTACATACAGAAATAGACTTCTCGTACCATAAATCTCAAACCAATATTCGTCAAAGCATAATTAGTACCCAACACAACCAACTCATCAGTGAATTTGGGTATTTTCCTGGTGTGTTTCGCTCATCTTAGCGAGGCCTTGCAATTTAGGAATAAGATGTAGAGGGAGAGCCAGAAAGCCTGTATTAATAATAACTACTTGTCAAAAATATGTTTTCTACCTATTATTCGGTTAACAATTATTAATTTGGAATTTAACATGGAGACAGTATCACAAGGAACTAATCGACAATCACGCCAGGATCTTGAACAAAAAGTAGCTGAAGCGAAATGTGAATTAGATAGAGAGGAAGTTGCAAACTGTTTGAAAAGTATTTTCGAGGTCGGTTATTCTCCCATTTCAGATGTACATATTTTGGCTAGACATTTACAAATAAATCTAGACTTACTAAAATCGCACAAATTCCTGCGAGTTTTTTTACAACGCAAACCTGAAAGTTTGTACCATTTTGGAGCTGAAAGACCTGATATATCGGAAGGTACGATTATAGTTATTGATACAAATGGGAAAGCGATTGTATTATACGATAGTGTTGATGGAAATAACTTTGTATTGACTACCGAAATAATAGATTATAACTTAACGGCCTAACCAGTATTACAATCAGCAAACCACCCTGAAGGTAATGAAACCAGAATTTCGTTCGACCCAGCTGAGTCATTTCGATTTGTTAGTTCAGGTGAGAAATCTCGAGTTTCAATAATCAGAGACTTTTTAACTGTAACAATTGAAATTAAAGGCGAAACAATACGCCAGCCTTTTTATAGGTCATCTGGCACTGATTCGAACTTACCGGGGGTTTGGTTCCCTTTTGACGGTGTTACTCAGTGTGATGAAACAACGCAAATGGGTAGAGGGTTTGAGATAAGTCGTTTTATAAATGATCAAGTACCA
Organism: Minisyncoccota bacterium; assembly: GCA_014376695.1. GTDB lineage: Bacteria > Patescibacteriota > JACMRA01 > JACMRA01 > JACMRA01 > JACMRA01. The sequence goes on from JACMRA010000006.1 coordinate 17,774, forward strand.
GAATTTATAGAAAGCGGTAGTACCAGAACTGCAAATAGAATTACAAGGATGGGCGGCACACCATTAATCCAGGAATATGGTCCAATGTACCTAAAAATTTCTGAAATGCTAAATAGAGCAAGAATTGTACCCGAAAAAATAGTCACTTATGATGAAATAAATGAGGCTCTTAATTTGTAATTTTAATAATTCGCACTAAGGTGCGGGGTCATTCGAGTAAAGCCACATTTAGAATAGCTTTTTTGACCCACTTTAACCAGGCCTTGCAATTTAGGAATAAGATGTAGGATAACCTTGTGAGTTAAGCCTATTTTATTTATCTAGTTTTAGAATGATATCGAGGGCGTGTTCTAATTCTTGTTGATTGTATTTGTGCAGTTGGGTTAAAATACCCTTGGCAATTATATCTTTACAGACTCGGCTAGCTCCGCCTTTTACAGCTAATAATTGGGTAAAAATTGAGGCGTCGAGATTTTTAGATTCGATTTTGGTTTGGATAGTTTGCAACTGACCTATGATTTTTTTGCAGGAGATTACCATACTTTTTGCTTGGTCGTCGGTTAGTTTTATAGTCTTGGATACCATAGTAGTTTAGATGAGTATTATAATTAATGATTGTACTATTATATAATTACTCTATTATTAGGTAATGTCAAATAGAATGTCATATATTATTTCAATTATTGCTTTATTAATCGAATGTAAAGGCATACCCATACCCCTAGGGGTTGACAAGATAAAAAAAACAATGCACTCTGAAAATAGTACTTCAAACAAGTATCTAATAAATATATGACCAACCCAAACACTCCAAACAACCCAACCAACAAAATAAACTACACCCCAATTATAATTGGAATCCTTGCTGTCTTAGTTATCGGCGCAATTGCAATCGGCGCAATGAGCGGTGGCGATATGAAAAATAATGCTGACAAAATGCGATCCTCAAGTATGATGGAAAAAACTGTAAATGTTGGCGGAGCCGCAATGTATCCCTCAAAAAATATTATTGACAATGTGGTCAACGCCTCTAATTTATCAACTCTTGTAACCGCTGTCAAAGCTGCTGATTTGGTAGATACACTAAAAAGCGCCGGACCATTTACCGTGTTTGGGCCAAATAACGATGCCTTTGCAGCTCTACCAAACGGAACTGTTGACACATTGCTTCGACCAGAAGGCAAAGTTAATCTTCAAGAGATTTTGAAATACCACGTTGTTCCAGGTAAATTCCTTATCAGCGACCTTAAAGATGGTCAAATGCTCTCAACTGTACAAGGCGAAATGCTAAAAGTTACCAAAACTAACGGTCAAGTAATGATCAACGGAGCCGAAATCGAAACAGGCGACGTTATCCAATCCAATGGAGTTGCCCACGTAATCAAAAAAGTATTACTACCTCCCTCAGAAGTAACAGTTGGTGGAAGTGCAATGGTTCGAACTCAAAATGTTGTAACAAACGCTTCCAAGGCAACTAACCTATCAACTCTTGTAACCGCTGTCAAAGCCGCCGGTTTAGTCGAAACATTACAAGGACCTGGACCATTTACAGTCTTTGCACCTGATAATAACGCCTTTGCCAAACTTCCTGCTGGAACTGTTGAAACACTTGTCAAACCAGAAAGCAAAGATACGCTAACCAAAATCTTAACTTATCACGTCGTTTCAGGAAAATATTTAGCCTCTTCTCTAAAAGATGGACAAGTATTAACTACCGTTCAAGGTCAAACCCTTACAGTTTCAAGGATGAATGACAAAATTATGTTAAAATCCTCAACTGGAAATACTGTAACTATCACACAAAGTGATGTAATTCAATCCAATGGCGTTGCTCACGTTATTGATTCAGTCTTAATGCCCCAATAAAAAATTCTATAGATACTAAATAATAACCTTTTATATTGTAATATAACTCTAAACTTAAAACTATGACTCTCACACTTCTATCATTCTTGGCAGGTTTTCTTACCGTACTTGCACCTTGTACTTTACCATTTTTACCTGTCATAATTGGCGGAAGCGCAGGAAATAGCAATAAGTTTAGGCCTTATATTATTACTTTTTCACTTGTTATTTCACTACTGGCATTTACTTTACTCCTCAAAATAAGCACCCTTTTTATCAATATTGATCCGGTTATTTGGACTGGATTATCAGGTACTATCCTAATCGCTCTTGGAGTAACATCGTTGTTTCCACAGCTTTGGGACAAAATTTCTTCCCGTCTAAATCTAACCAACAGCAGTAACGGCTTCATGCAAAAGTTTTCCAAACGCGACGACATGTTAGGTGCGGTTATGACTGGATTGGCTCTTGGTCCTGTGTTCTCAAGCTGTTCACCAACTTACGCTTTTGCCCTTGCCACGGCTCTTCAAGGAGATCTTCAATCGGGAATTATCAATATAATCAGTTACGTTCTGGGACTTGCCACGGTTATGCTTTTGATTGGAATTTTGGGGCAGAATGTAATCAAAAGATTAAAATGGGTAGCTAATCCCGACGGGATCTTCAAAAAAGTTATTGCCATCATCTTTATAATTCTTGGCCTGTTTATTATACTTGGAATTGACAAAGAAATCCAAAAGTTTGCTGATGGAAATACTCTTTTTAGCGTTACTAAGCTTGATAAGCGGTTACTTGATACTGCCTTAAACACAACTCCAGATACAAATTTGGACAAATCTAATAATAATCTAATTAGCAAAGAAAAAGCTGTCCCAGCTCCAGGATTGGTCGGTCTTCAAGATTGGATAAATTCTAACCCCACAACCCTCAAAGATCTTAAGGGCAAGGTAGTTTTGATTGATTTTTGGACTTATTCTTGCATCAATTGTCAGCGAACTCAACCTTATCTTAATAGTTGGTACGATAGTTACAAAGACAAAGGCTTGACTATTTTGGGCTTGCACGCTCCTGAATTTGCCTTCGAAAAAAAGCTAGAAAATGTCCAAAAAGCCGTTTCCAAAGCCTCGATTAAATATCCAGTAGCCCTCGATAATGATTACGCAACATGGAATAAGTTTGGGGTCAAGGGGTGGCCATATAAAGTTTTGATTGATTCAAATGGACTTGTGAGATACACGCATTTTGGCGAGGGAGATTACGATATTACAGAAAAAAATATCCAAACACTACTTCAAGAAAGTAACCAAAATCTAAAATTTAATCCAAGCCCAGCAACCCAAAATCAGGTAATAAATAACAAAAGCACAGCTAATGTAGGCACTCCTGGGGGCGTCGCAATCTCAAAAGAAACCTACCTTGGATGGGCGCGAAACGAATATTTTGCTCAAGTAGATCAAATAAAGTATAATCAGGTAGGTACTTACACGCCTGCAAAAGACAAGGAGCTGCTGCCAAATATGTTTAGTCTTAGTGGTAATTGGGTGGTAAATAATGAAAATATAGAATCCAAACCAGGCGACAATAATACTTTGAGTATCAAAGTTACGGGTAAAAAAGTCTTCTTGGTGGCTGGTAGCGATTCCAAAGGAACAATAGAAATATCTGTCAACGGTAAATCCAAAATAATCGAAGTTAGCGATGAGCAGCTATACACTATATACGACTCGAGTATCGCTGATTTAACTCCTGCAGATCAAATAAATAGCCAATTAAAAGACCAGGTCATCAATTTGAAAGTTAGCCCGAATGTACGACTAAACGCCTTTACTTTTGGGTAATTTGGTGTTTTTGACTTTATTGTTTGGCATTTAGTTCTTGTTGAAGAATGTCCTTAGGGTTGGTTGTGATAATGTTGTACTCTCGAGGAAAGGAAATAATCTCAATAGCAACGTGGCGAGGCCCAGCAAAAAAGATTCCCTGACCGACTTCGGATTGCAACAGGACTTGCTTTTCTCCGCTAGTTAATGCAAAAGTGTCGGCTACTTGATCGATGGCCGCACTAGATTGCTTGAGCAGGAGCTTCATCGCCGCATTGGTTACAATAGGCTTGCCCAAAGGCGAGGACAAAAAGTCGGTAACGTCTTGGGAAATTGTAGTAATACCAAGGTAGTACTTACGCGCTCGCTTGGCTAATCCGTACAAGAATCTGGCACTGTCCTCATATTGCATCAGAATCCAAGCTTCATCAATGGCTAGAATGCGTTTTTTGAGATTGGATCTAATTTCTGTCCAGACGTATTTGAGCAGGATATACATAGCAATAGGCCGCAGAGTCTCTTGAAGGTCGCGAATACTAAAGACAATAAAATCATTATCAATATTCAAATTGGTCGGCTTATTAAAAATACCAGCAAAGGTTCCTTCGGTGTACCGATATAGACGCTGAGCCAGACTGTCGCCACCGACAATTCCTTGAAGAATTTCTACTAGATCTGACATCGTTGGCGGAACGACCGTATCGAGATTGCACTCGCTGGTGATATCTTTTTTGTTATAAGATTCTTGAATGGCCTTTTCCATAATACTTACCTCAGTTGGATTAAGCTTACCAAGCATAAGGTTCATAAGTCCCATCAAATCAATAATAGCGGAGCGAATAATGTCGGCCACGCTTTCGCCAGGTAGGGGTTTGGGCAGATCGAATGGATTGATACGGTTACTTGAGTTAAGGCTAAAGTTGACAAATACTCCGCCAAGCGAATCGGCCAGCACCTTATATTCTTGTTCGGGATCGATGACGATGACGGCCACGCCAAGCATACGACTACGCAAAATCTCGAGTTTGACGGCAAACGACTTACCGGCTCCAGAGGTCGCAAAGACCAGAGAATTAGCATTTTCGAGTTCAAAGCGATCGAAGATTATCAATGAGCTGTTATGGCGATTAATTCCATATAAAATACCTCCATCCGAAGACAAATCTGACGACACAAAAGGGAAGCAGGCCGATAACGGCGATGTATTCATATTCGAGACGACATCAAGATTGTCCATCAAAATTGGTAAACAGGAATTGAAACCGTCGTCCATCTGGAGAGCTGAGCGCTTAATCAAGATATTTTGTTGGCTAAGAATTCCCTCGATAGTTTGGGAGATTTTTTCCATTTCATCTTGAGTGTTGGCATAAATCTGAATGTAGACGCCTACGCGGAAGAATTTTTCGACTCCTTGTTGGATTGCGTCTCGAAGCCCTTCAACATCGCGGTAGGCAGTTTCTAGTTGCGGGTCCCGGGCTTTGCCTTGTTCGCTGTTAAGCTGAAGACTGGCTTGGATTTTACCAACCTTACCCTTGAGTTCGCGAAGCACATCGCTACTGTCCCGCGGATAAACAAAGATACTTATATCTAGTTCCATATCGGCATTGACTAGCCCTTCTAACCATCCAGAGACAATTACACGAGGATAAACCAGTACAAAAAACGAGCGAACCAGTTTGGTGTTCACCTGAATAAAACTGTTGTTGATACTGATTGCTGAGGGAGAAATTAGGTCTCGAATATTAGTAATGCCTTCTCGGTAGGATTTTTCGGTTTCGATAAGGGCTTTTTGAATTTCGATTTCGGTCTTGATAACCTCTTTTCGGAGTTCAGACGGGTTTAGGGTTTTGAGGAATTCGGGCGAATTTTTGTCTAAGACCGGGATAGGTTTGGATAAAACTTTGACAGCCGTGGTGGAGGTTTTTGGTCCAGTTCGGCGGGCATTACCGAATAGTGCGTCAAAAAATCCTGGTTTCTTGGTGTTAATTGTTTTGGCGTTGAGGACTGCTGGGCTAGTCGATGTAAGAGCTGGGTTGGAGGGACTGGCAACTTGCTCGGTTTTGGTGACAATAGGTTGACTGACTGGACTGCTCAAGGGACTGGCTACTTGCTCGCGAATCAACTGACCTGGACCTACTATTTGGGGGTTAATAATACCAGAACTTATTCCTTTGAGGCTGGCGTCTTGGATTTTGTGTTGATTAGACTCGATTAGGTGCCTGAGCCTATCGCGCGAGCTAAGAGGGTTATACTGACTTGAAAGTGATATGTATTCGGGGTGGTCCTCGGCTTCAGGTATTGCCACAAGATCAGGCGTAACAGAGGTCGGAATTGAGTGGGGGATTGGATGGTATTGATCCCCCTCGTCGATTGGGATAGCCTTAACTTGAACGCTAGTTTGATTATCTTGGCGGCTAAGAAATTCTGGCCGAGTGGTAGCTCCTTGAGACGAATTAAGAGTTTGAGGCCTCTGTTGCTGGTGCCCTGAATTAATTGGTTGATCAAAATTAGTTTGGCGAACCAGTGGTATGTTGTTGATTTGAGTTGGTTGCGGGTTGCTGTTATTAATCATTTGATTGATTAAGTCCTCGTCGGGGCTTTGAATTTTGATATTTTGGGTGGCCATATTTGGCGGCGGGGTTATCGTGCCGACAACGGTTGAGGGATTAGACTGGAGAGCTGAGGCCGTACCATGGCTTATATGCTGATTAGCTGGTTGGGGATTGCCCTGTGATTTGTTATCCCAATTGCCATAACTACCCTTGACATCAGAGTTGTTTTGGAGATTAGTTCCGAGATCTAGATTGGCCTGACCAAAGCTAGTTGGGACGATCGGGGTCGGCGTTTTGGTTGTTCCACCAAAATTTTGGCCGGGTTTTTGCAAATCTATTTTGACTGGTTTACGAGGGTTGGTCATCGAAATATTGTACTCAAGGTTATAACTGGTTGATTTTGAGTTAATTTTTGGATATTGGCAAGATAAAACTGCCCTTTCCATCAATCTTTTTTTGCTACATCAATTTAGGTAGTTTTGTTTGACGAGATTTGAGATTGATTGTAGATTTGAAGTATGAATCAGTTATTTAGCCTTGATCAATTAGAGTTTCTTCGAATAAAAGCCAATCAAAACTTAAGAATTATGCTTAGTTCGATTATCGGATTAATACTTGCCACCTTTGTGCTGCCACTGTTTTATTTCGCCGTCGCTCGCCTCGGGTACGACCTATTGGGTAATTATTCGACTTTGCTTTATCAAGGCTTACTACTTGCCATTGCTTGCCTTGGCATTTGGAGTGGCGTGAGATTTGTGGACGAGAAAAAACGCTTCACCTCAGCCTTTAAAATAGTTCTAATCAGACAATGGCTCTCAAATCATGACCAAGGCTTCGAATATTTACCGGAGTCATCAATATCAAAGTCAGTTTTTGCCCGCTCGGACTTGTTTAGTTTTGACGCAAGTTACACATTTCGAAGCCAAGATTTACTAATCAATAAAGCCTATAACAACTTTCAACTCGGCGAAGTCAAACTAACTCACACCACAAAAAATACCAAAGACCAGCCTAATACCGTTGTAGATTTTGACGGGCTTTATATCACGGCAGAGTTTTCGAATACGTTTGAGGGAGAGACTTTTTTGATTCCGAACAATAGGGCTTTTGGCCAAGGTATAAATAATTCGCGTATATTTAGGCTGGAGCAAGTAAAGCTCGAGAGTCCGGTTTTTACTAAGAATTGGCGAGTGTATAGCAGTAGCCAGCTAGGCAGTCGACTCGCCCTATCAACCGATATTATGGATAGTTTAAATCAATTACAAGCCTTAATCCAAAAAAATATTTATCTATCTTTTCGCAGCTCTTGTGTTCATATAGCGATTTTTAATCTGGATTTACTTGAGCCTAATGTCAATATTCCAGTCACCCACCCCGAACAATTAGCCAAATTCAATCAAGAAATCACCCTAATCCAGAGCATAATCGACAAACTCAAGCTGGCTAATACGAATTTTAATTTGACAACTTATTAGTTCTTAATTTCAATGAATAGAACAACACTCTTTTTTATTCGTCTATATAATCCTATGGCCACTTCAGATAATTCTAATCAAGTACCAGTTCTACTAAAGAATTTCTTTTTCAACAAGATTTTTTATTATTACGTAGCTACTTTTTTACTTGGTTTCTGTGCTAAGAGGAATTTCGTTTGGATGGATTTCACTTTCACCTTTGAGTTTTTGTGGATTGTATATTTGCCGTTTGCAACTGCGGCCACCGTTTCAACATTTGATTTTTTGATGGATACAATTGATTTTGAGGATCTTAAGAACATTAAGGATAATCACAAATATCAGTATTCGATTTCTTTGGCCATTTTGTCAGCTGGGTTTGCTATCGCTTCGGCAATTTTCCTCAAATAAGCTTATGCCTAAATCCAAAGTTGCTATCATTAGTATTGGGGTTCTGGTTGTGATTAGTTTGGTTAGCCTAGCTTTTCCAACGATTAATATGATTAAGTCGATTAGTTCCAAGATTGAATCATCTGATGAGGTGGCGACTGAATTAACCACTGAGGAGAAAAAAGTAGAAGGTCAAGCTATGGAGGCCATTTCCAAAACCTCCGAAATTCTAGGTCAAAAAATCGTTGCCGTCACTCAAGATGACACCTCCAAAAACACAATCTACACTTTCGATAATGGTCAAAAATTTGAATTACCATTGAATACGTCCAATACTTGTCAAGTCGGGGATAAGATCAGCACATACGATGAATCCAAAAATATGTTGACCTGCGTTGACACCATAAATCGTCAAAATTTTGAATCCCGGAGTATGTTTATTCCCAATTCGTGGCTTGGTGGAGTTGTTGGTGGGACAGTTGGAGCAGTAGCCAGTTCAGTAATATTTGGTCGGTTTTTTGGCGGGAATACCTATCTCAAGAACAATGGTTACAGCCCATATTATAACAATGGCCAAAACGGTTTTAGTAATGCTCGGGGAGATAGATACGACTTTGGGAATGCAACCGGTGCTCAAACCAATTCTTCGGTAGGTAATACCGGGCGAACTGGCGGCAACGGGGGGCGAAGCGGTAGCGGTAGCGGGACCTCAATTACCAAGACTCCAAACACATCGTCAGGAAAATCAGGTACTTCTGGCAAAGCAGGGTCTGGTAGCGGTAGCGGCACAACTGGCGGCTTTGGTAGTGGCGGCACAACTGGCACCTCCTAAAATTCTAATCTTATGACAGCACTTTTGGAACAATTTTACAATCAATCAGGCTTTCCTTATATGAATATCGGAAGTCAAAAATATATTTTGCCCGAGGTTATGAGTTACACCAATCTTGGCCTAGCTATCGATAGGTCCGAATTTGATAAGGCTGCTTGCGGTATTGCCCAGGCTTTGGATAGTGGGATAAATAAAATCATAAATCTCCCGAAGTCCAAAATCGCCGAATACGGCTATCTACTCGAATCTATCAATTTAATCTCGCAAGTATCTACTAATAACCTATCGCTGATGCGGCTAAGTTTTGTGATCAATCGCGAGGATAATTTGCCGGTTCTTATCGAAGTCAATAGCCAAACCCCAAGTCTCAATTACGAGTTAGAATCAGGGACCGTGCTAATGCAAAAACTTGCCCCCGAATCAGCTCAAATATCTATTGAAGATTTGGCAAACTGCCTATCTAGTCAACTTCATAATCTGGCAAATCAGCTTGGAAAACCACTTGAGGAGTGCAATATTGGACTTCTAACTTGTGATAGTCCAGAAGATATTTACCAAATGAATTACTACAAAAATTTAATCATCGAACAAAATCTTGGCAAAAGCTGCGAAGTGGTTACTAATCTGACTTTTGGTTTTGATAGTGAGGGTTATTGCTGTGGTAATTTGACAAATACTAGATATGATATACTGTTTAATTGGTATCCGCTTGAATGGGGCGTCAAAGAGAGTTTTGGTAGCGGGGAGAGCTTTGCCCGATTGCTTGATAATGGCATAAATTCCAATCGAGTGGCGATTTTTAATGGGATTGAGTCCTTTGTTGTGCAGAATAAGAATTATTTAGTCTTTATGCAGGCCGAGGATCTCTGGCCCAAAAATGTTCAAAATTACGTTAGCGACAGTTATTATACGGAGTCAGAATTGCTAACCACTCAAGGCTCCAACTCCAATTGGATTGCCAAACCTATCTGGGGACGGCACGGCACGGGGGTTTTTGGGTCGGTGGATTTTCGCAAGTTTTGGGGAGATCTTAGTGATGAGTATTATAATAATCAGGACTGTATCTATCAGCCATTATGGGCAAGCAAACTCTTTGGTAATCAAAAAGCCACTTTGGAGGTATTTGTCTACAAGGTATCCAACCAATGGGAAGCCGGCGGTATGGGCCTTAGGTTAAGCCCCGATATAATTACCGACGCCTCCGCGAGTTGCCAGATGATTGGGTGAGGGGTATTTATATAAATTGGACTTTAGTCTTGATGGTTTTGGTGTTCTCAATCTTAATCTGTGACTCCAGATAACCTTCGACCGTGACCAAATTATAATCGTAGTCTAGTTTGATTAGGCTGAGATCTGGAGTTTCTATAATTATGGTTGTCGGTGTGTTACACAAAAAACAAATTTGGAATGGGTAGTTATAAGTTAGTTGGTATTCGGTAGGGCTATTTGTGCCAAGATTATGGATTACAATATTATTAACGGTACTCTGATCCCCAAAGATTGTGACTTGCGATTTGTCTGATTTTTTGAAAGCCAGGTTCGGTTTTGCAGGGTTTAGAGACGCTAAGCCAAAGCTGTACCCAGAAGAAAAGCCTTTCATTTGGCTAATTTTGAATGTTTTCTTGGTTGGTTCTGTATTATTATAAAAATTTACGAGACTTGGAGATCCGACAGTTGTTAATAGTAAATAGATAACTCCAAAGATTATTAGTGGTTTGATTGTATTTTTGGCTTTTGAAGTCAATAGTTTTAGCCCGTAGCTCAATCGAGCCAGATTAATAACGCAGTAGGCAATTATCAGAGATGAGGTCAACAATCCAAACAAAACTATATCCCTGCCTAGGCTATTTGGTCTGATTAATAGATTCGAGGAGATATAATTTGCTGGCCAATTGAAATATCGTATCAGAGTAATGCCTGCAGTGAGATAAGTATAATAGATAAATTGCCCGAAAGCCAGTATCATCACAATTACCCCAAGGCATTTATAAAAGGCTGGAATTAAATATGTATCAACCCAACTCGAATTATCTTGGCTAAATTCTAAATAGTCGTTTAATTCATATTTTTCTGGTAGTAAAAATCCCAAAAAGACATAAACCAAAATTACAACCACCGGATTAAAAAATAGTCCGACCGCAAATAATATTGCACATAAGGTCAAAACCCAGGGTTGTTTCTGGAATTTATCTGCTAATCCATTAAATACTCCTGGGGTTAAACCAGGCTTTACTCTATACAAGCCAGCCACTTTGTAATTTTGATTTTTGATAAATGTCGATGTTTTCCAGTCTTCTAATTGGATTGGATTATCCTTGGATGACCCCTTAGGAAAAAAAGTTTGAACTAAGTCAATTTCGTAATTAGACAAAATCTCGTCGGATTCGGGGCTGTTTTTGTATTGTAAGCTTTGATTAGCTAGGTAATTTTTGACATTGGTTAATATTTTGTTTGAAATCCAGATAGATTGTTTGCTAATTGGTAGGGTGAATTTGCGATTAGATGATAAAGTAAAAATAGACATATCGTGAATTATTCGGTGATAGATTGTAATTGATTGAAGGTTAGGTTAAGCTTATTAACAAAAGATATACTTTGATTTAGTATTTGGCGGCCAAACGGAGTCATAAAATAGTATTTACGAGGCGGCCCAGTAGGAGATTCAACCCATTTTGAGTCGAGTTTTTTTTCGGCTTTGAGTCTGGCCAGTAGAGGATATAGAGTTCCTTCTACTAAGATTAGATCCGCTGATTTGGCTTTTTCGATAATTTGAAAGGGATAAAGCTCTTGCTCATTTATTATGAGTAAAGTGAAAATCTCCAACATACCTCGTCTCAGCTGGGATTCAATGGTGTTATTTTGACTAATCATAGGTATTATGTTGTAACATATAGTTGGTTACACCTAGTACTATGTAATGCATAATAATATTTGTCAAGTCAATTGCACCAAAAAGTTTAATTACATACGTCTCCGCGAGTTGCCAGATGGTTGGGTGAGAAGTTCACACCTGCAAGTCAGTTTAAATCTCAAGACTTTCTAATTTGAGGTCTATTATTTGAGCTAAATATTCGTAGCCTAATTTATTCGGATGCAGTCCATCATCGCCAATCATTCTGGGTTCAAACCCTGGGAATGCCAGGTAATCTACTTGTCGCTGAATACTAATTTTTTGGAGTAATTGGTTATAAATTTTTACATCCTCAGATTTGCGAATGTATCCATATTTATCAGGTTCAACACCCAAAATATCAGCTATTGGAGTAACTTCGAGCAAAAGCACTGTACCCAATTGGCTATAAGTATCGATTGCTTTGTTAATATTTGTTACAAACTGCTCCGAGTCCACATAATATTCTTGGGTCGTTGTATTTTGGGCTAAGTCATTGAGACCGAAGGAAATTATAAACAGGCTTGGTTTGTTTTTTTTGACTCGTGCGATTCCTTCTTGTAGGCGTTTGACCAGGTCGTCAGTGGTATTACCAGGGATACCAAGATTGTACACCCTATAAGCCGATTCTTTTTTTAAAATCTCGGGCCAACCGATTATGCCCGCCTCAAGCGATCCGCCTACTCCATAAGTAACGCTATCGCCCAAGCAAAAAATGTTTCGTTGTATTCTATTTTGATTGTTCATATAATTGGGTTTGCTCTAAATATTAATCTGTCAGTAATCTTATTATAATTTAACTTTGTTATAGTGTCTATATACTAGCGACCTATAATTAACCAAATTCTACTTACTATTGATTTATGGCTGAATATCTAATTTGGATTGGTAGCCTTCTCCGTGGTTGACTAGATAATTTTTTGAGGCTTATAATAGATGTATAAATTACCAAATAGTTTTGATTAATCAATCAGTTATGCCGGACACAAGTTATTGGGAATTATTACATAGTGGGTCCGACTCTGGATGGGATACAATGGATAACAATTATGAGCAGACCCTAAAACATATCAATAAGCTCCTCAAAACGGCCGGAGAGTTAGATGGGTCTAACGGTCAAATTGTCACATTTGAACTATTTCAAGAAATCATCGAGGCCGACAAATACTCAATCTCACAAGACGATGAAAACTCTTGGAAACTGTACAACCAATTACTAAACCAACTGGAACTGGCTTTGTTAGACGGATTTAAATATTTGGACGATTGGAATGAGCTAAAAGATAAGCAAGAAAGCATCGCCCATTTCAAAATAATTTATAAGGCCTGGTCGTCTCAAATTACAGCCCATACATCAAATAAAGTTGATTTAAAAACTATCCAAGAGTCAAATTTGGAGGGTGTGAATTATTATATAAAAACCAAAGCAATCACCGACCATACTGCCATCGTTGATTCTATAATCAATAGTGATTTCGAGAGTGTTATAAATTCTATGAAGGGCCAAAGCGAGAACAAAACTAGACCAGTTTCTCTGATTATTCTTCAGCTTTTTTTGGAGTCTAAACTTCCAAGCACCGAGCGAAATATTAAAATAGTCTCAGATTATTTGACCGAGCGAAATTTAAATATACCCAATTGGCAACTATATTTGCAATATTTAGAAGAGCGTGCCAAGGAAACTGACAGGGCAACAAAACTTGAAATCGACCTCAAAAGTATCTCGATCACAGGCAAATTTGGAGCGGATCGCTCAACCTTGGAAAAATATATTAGCAATTCTAAATACGCCTATAACAAAAACAAAAAGCTGGCCAAGTTTGTCTTGATAGGCAGGAAACCTTCAATTACCGCGGATCAATTATCCGGTGGCCAGAACGCTATAAATTTTGTGGAATTTTTGGAACTTGTAATGCCAATTGATTCGAAACTGATTGGTTGACTAATTACTTAATATTATAGATTATACTCTTATAATTCAAATTAATATAATTTTTTATGAGTTTTTACGTGCGAAGTTATAATATTGAAAAGCTCTATTACTTGACCAAGAATATTTATCAAAATCATTTCAAAAAAAATATACCCTGGAATATCCAAGTTGAAGATTTGCTAATGCTACCGGTTAATTCATTGGGGCATAGCCTGGGGGAATTCCTAAATAAGCATAACTTTGGAGTCGAGACAAAATTAGAAAATCACGATATTTTTCACATACTTGCCAATATTGGGATAGCAGTTCCAGAAGAGGTGGCCCTACAATATTATTTACTTGCCAACAAAAAAATCAGCCCATATTTGTGTATGGTGATATTATCTGGGACCCTATTCTATCCCGATAAATGGACCCTTTTTATAAAAAGCTATTTTCGAGGATTGCGAGCTAAGCCTTTTCACCACCTTGATTATCTCGAGTATCTAAGGACTCCGATTAATGAATTTAAATTCCAATATCAAATTACCTAGAATCTAAAGTAAGTATTTTTTAATAACTACATATGACTAACCTTATGACTAATCAACCCGCCCAATCCTACAAAATTCTCGGCAAATTTGTCGTTGGTTCTCGTTTGCATAATCTTTATAATCAGCAGTCAGATTGGGATTATCGCGGCGTGCATATCTCCAGTCTCAAATCCATACTTTCCCCCTTTGCCAAAAATAAGAATACTATTTGGATTGAGGGCGATGAGGATAATACTAGTTATGAATTAATTGATTTTTGTAAGCTTGCGGTTGTCGGTAATCCTAGCATTCTCGAGGTTCTCTTTAGTAATCAAATCAAAGAAATAACCCCTGAGATGGAGGAACTGCGAGCTAATCGACATAAGTTTTTGGATAGTTCTAAGATTTTTGAGGCTTGTAAGGGTTACGCCCACAATCAGTACAACAAAATGAATTTATTCGAGCCGGACAAACGCACTCCCAAATTCGCAGTTGCCTATTTACGGACTTTGTGGCAGACCGAGGCGCTACTTAGAATTGGAGAATTACCCTGCCAGATTACGGGGGAAACCCGGGAGTTTTTGTACAAGGTTAAGTACTATGACTATACAAACTTTGGGGATTTAATTCCCGAATTGGTGCGACTATTCTCCCAGTATCAAATCAAATTAGCTGAGGCCTATCAACAAAATCACAACAAATTTAGCCCCGATATCGAGTGGATTGAAGAGTTTATCGAAAGAAGTTATGCCGAAAAATAGTCTCAAGCTCCAGCTTCAACCCTACCTAGACAACAAATACATCGCCGTCCAAAAACACCCTGAGTATGATTTGTTCATCTATAACTACACCCAAAAAGTTCAATACGAAGCCAAGTGGGATGAGATTACAATGATGACTCGAGGTTTAGTACTGGATATGAAGGGTAATATTATCGCTAGGCCACTGCCAAAGTTTTTTAATACGGATCAAGTTGGTGGAATGCCGAGTGGTCAAATTATCGAGGAGGGCTTTGAGGTGTATGAGAAGTTAGATGGCTCGCTTGGGATTATGTTCTACTGGGATAACCAATGGAATATTGCGACCCGCGGGTCATTTGCCTCCGAACAGGCGATTTTTGCTTCTGATAATTTAATGCCAATTTATGCCGATTATATCAAGGATTTTGATACGCGCCTGACTTATATTATGGAGATTATTTACCCAAGTAATCGGATTGTGGTTGATTACGCTGATAGCCGGCGACTAGTTTTGCTCGGGGTTATTGATACAGCTAGCGGTCAAGAGATAGATATTAGGACTGTAAATTACCCTGACAAGGCCAAGTTATACCAGGGATTAGCAGACTTTGACCAGATTAAATCACTAGAAAATCACCATGGCGAGGGCTTTGTGATACGGTTTAGGAATGGACATCGGGCTAAGTTCAAGTTTTCAGAATACAAGAGACTTCACAAGATACTGACCAACGTGACCAACCGAACCGTGTGGGAATATTTACGCGAGGGACGTGAGTTCGATGAATTACTGGAGCGAGTCCCCGACGAATTCTACACCTGGCTAAAAAGCACCAAACTAAAGCTCCAAACTCAATATCAACAAAAAATCACCCAATTAGAGGCGATTATCCAAGGATTAGACAAGTCAGCGGATCGCAAATCCCTAGCCAAAGTTATTGCCAACTGTTACCCGCAAGATGCCAAATACCTATTCGGGCTAATTGACGGCCGAGATATTACGGATCAATTGTGGAGAGATCTCAAACCAGTTTTTGGCAAGCCGTTTAAGAGCGAGGAGGGGTAGAAAAATGGTTTGTCGGTGAACTATAGACAGAACTCACAAGAGTAACTATCAAAAAGATTATAGTTTAATCCAAAATAGTGTTAGACCCGCTAGCAAATCGAGCTTGAATAATCTTATTATTTTATAAGATAAAATCTAATGGCTATATGATAAAACTGACATTATTTTTTGACAAGATGTTTATTTTATGCTGTAATGGGTATGTATCTTGAAACGGAACAATTGCAAGTAAATTGCAATTCAAGTCGCGGATAGTGAATCAATAAATTTTAATTATTGGAAATTATAAAAGCTTTATGGAGAGTCCCAGATTAAAAAAACCGGAGATTGAAATTGA